>PWKN01000078.1 GCA_003559735.1 Bacteroidales bacterium
CATAACGTTCTTTTTCTCCGCCTGTGGGAACTCTTGTCGTTGCTTTTTACAGGGCTGGAAGAGATCATAGCTGATGGTTTTTAGGGTGTTTTTGTTATTATTCCAGATAATCAACCAAATGCAGTTTTATGTTTGTTTTGGGTAACGCAGGTTGAATACCATTGGCAGGACAATATACGGCATTTTTTGGTCCGGTATACTGATGGCCGACAACAAAGAAAAAAAAATCACTATATTGCAATGAATAAATAATTGAATGAACGTTTTATGCAGAAAGAAAACCTTCATACCGTTTCAAACTATCTTACCTTGTACCGGTTTGTTTCTGCACCGGTTATCATTTGGTTTATCATTACCGGACAGCAGAAATTATTTGTGCTTTTCATTATCATCAATCTGGTCACCGATGCGCTTGATGGTTTTTTTGCACGCAGGTTAAACCAGCATACCGATTTCGGTGCGCGTATGGACTCTCTTGCCGATAAGGTGACTTATGTACTGGCTTTTGCGGGTCTTTTTGTTTTTAAGATGGATGTGTTGCAACCTTACCTTGGTAGTCTGCTGACATTCATATCATTGGGCGTCGTATGCATGCTCCATTCCCTTATCAGGTTTGGCAAGATCTCCAGCCTGCATACCTATGCAACAAAAATAGGGGGATACATGCAGGGGATCTTCTTTTTTATCCTTTTTGCCTTTGGTTTTGTTCCAATACTTTACTATATCATGATCTCATGGGCCATCTTGTCTGTCCTTGAAATGATCATCATTCAGACCATGATCACTGATATGAAACCCAATGTTAAAGGGTTGTACTGGGTTGTCAGGGACCGACGGAATAACAGGGAATCCGGCTAATTAGTGACCGTTAATAAAAAAAACATACCGACCGGAACAAACCTGAATACCCTTGTCATTTCAGGCTCCCTGGTTGCCGGGGGGATTAATACCCTGCAGCCTGACCGTCCTTACGTGATTCTGAAGCGCCAATAAAAACGTCATTCAAATGATCCCGTTTGATGGCCTGGTAACCGCCAAACGGACCGTTAGACCATTGAATGGTGTGCCCTTTTTCCATCAGTCGGCGGACAGTCTCGTAGGGGAAGCCCGACTCCAGGTTCACAATCCCGCCATCACCCATCTGTTGTCCGGTTGGCTCAGAAGACCCGTAATGATGAATCCTCGGGGCATCACCAGCTTCCTGTACATTCATACCGAAGTCTATCATGTTAATGACTATCTGAACATGGCCCTGTGGCTGCATTCCACCGCCCATCACGCCAAAGCTCATATAGGGTTTGCCATCTTTGGTGATGAATCCGGGAATAATGGTATGGAAGGGACGTTTCCCCGGTTCGTATGTGTTAAAATGGCCTTCCTGAAGAGTAAAACCTTCTCCCCTGTTCTGAAGCACAAAACCCAGTCCGGGAGGCGTTATTCCGCTTCCCATGCCCCTGTAGTTGCTCTGGATCAGCGACACCATGTTCCCTTCCTTGTCTGCAACCGTCAGGTATATCGTATTGGGCGACTCCGGCACGCCGGCATCATAACGGCGGGCGGCCCTTTCAGTGTCTATAAGTTGCCGCCTTTGCGCTGCATACTCTTTGGATAAGAGTCCCTCAAGGGGTACCGGACTGAAATCCATATCGGCGTAATATTTTGCCCTGTCTTCATAAGCCAGTTTTTTTGCCTCTATGAACAGGTGGATGTACTCCGGACAATAATAGTTCATTGATCCGATATCATAGCCTTCCAGGATATTCAGGATCTGCAGCACAGCAATACCTTGTCCGTTTGGCGGCAACTGCCAGACATCATACCCACGGTAGTTGGTCGACACCGGTTCAATCCATGAGCTTTTATGTGCTGCCAGATCTTCGTAGCTCAGAAAGCCACCATTTTCAGCAACGAATTCAGCTATTGTCTGCGCTATATCTCCTTCGTAAAACGCACCACGCCCTTCCATGGCAATGGTTTCGTAAGTGTTTGCCAGCATTGGGTTACGAAATATCTCCCCTTTTGCCGGCATCCTGCCGCCGGGCATGTATGTTTCAGAAAAGTTAGGGAAGTGTGACAGAATGGGTGCTGAGCGATCCAGGTAATAAGCAATAAGCTCTGTTACGGGAAAACCATTACGCGCATAGTCAATGGATGGCTGCAGAATGCTAAGCATATCCAGTCGGCCGAACCGCTCGTGCATCTCAAACCAACCGTCTACAGTACCGGGAACACTCACCGAAAGTGCACCCCTTTGCGGGATATATTCATAGCCATTCTCAATAAAATAGCTGATGTCAAGTCCCATGGGTGACCGGCCACTGGCATTCAGACCATGCAGTTGCTCCTCGTCTGCATCCCAGATTATGGCAAACAGGTCGCCCCCGATACCGCATCCGGTGGGCTCCATCAATCCAAGCGCAGCATTTGCAGCGATGGCAGCATCTACAGCGCTACCACCCTGTTTCAGGATATCTATCGCAATTTGTGTGGCAAGCGGGTGACTGGTGGCCGCCATTCCATTTTGTGCGATCACTTCAGAGCGGGTCGCAAAATTGCGACCGGTGATCCTGTCCTGACAAAAAAGCGGAATGGTTAATAATACAAGAAATAGGGTAATGAAGCTTTTGTAATACATAATTATCAATGTTGGTTCGTATTTTGAGGGAATTATGCACAAATATCAATTAATTTTTTTAAACTTGCATGGTTTCGTTGCACAAGCGCTGATAAACCCGTCTGTTATTTTTTCTCACACGAACAATTACAACCACACCATTATGCAAAAACAGCTTTTCATCACAACCTTTATTGTATTGGTTTTTTCCGGTACCTGGTTTGCACACGCACAGTCAACTGAAAAAGCCGTACCCATATTCGAGAACGGAGAAGCCCAGGTCGTGAAGGAATTTGAAGATCCCGGACGCTGGATCAGACATGACCTTTGGGTTGAGACGACCTTTGATACGGATGGGGACGGAAAACCAGACCGGATGCATGTGTCTGTTACACGACCCTATCAAACAAAGTACCAGGGTTTGAAACTCCCGGTCATATACGTTACCAGTCCCTATTTTGCAGGGGTTGCATCAAATATTGACGAAATTATGTGGGATGTCAGACATGAGATTGGATCGCCCCCGGAAAGCCGTACCCATCCCGAGGTGATACGCACCGGCGACAGGCCGTTCATTTCAGACGCTCATATAAACACCTGGGTACCCAGGGGATATATTGTGGTACATTCCTCTTCACCAGGCACCGGACTTTCACAGGGGGCTCCTACCGTTGGGGGAGAAAATGAATCACTGGCCCCCAAAGCGGTCATCGACTGGTTATGTGGGCGTGCACCTGGATATACAAAACCCTATGGAGGTGAACCGGTCGAGGCGTACTGGTCTACAGGTAAAGTGGGTATGACAGGGACATCCTATAACGGTACACTTCCATTGGCTGCCGCAACGACCGGTGTCGAAGGATTAAAAGCGATCATCCCGGTAGCCCCGAATACATCCTACTACCATTATTACCGGTCTAACGGACTGGTCCGGTTTCCGGGAGGCTACCTTGGTGAAGACATCGATGTGTTGTATGACTTCATTCACAGTGGAGATGAATCCAAAAGGGCATACAATAATGCCACAGTCCGCGATACGGAAATGATGCAGGGCATGGACCGGGAAACGGGAGACTATAATGATTTCTGGGCCGGGCGCGACTACCTGAACCATATGGAGCCGATGAGGGCTGCCTTGTTGATGGCTCATGCTTTCAACGACTGGAATGTAATGCCTGAACATAGTTACAGGATCTATAAAGAGGCCCTCGCTATGGGTATTCCGACACAACTGTATTACCACCAGGGCGGACACGGTGGTGAACCCCCACTGCAAATGATGAACAGGTGGTTTACGAGATACCTGCATGGCGTAGAAAATGATGTGGAGAACGACCCGCCCGTGTGGATCGTTCGTGAAAACGACGACCGGCTTGATCCAACACCATACGAGGCCTATCCGCACCCTGAGTCATCAGACGTTACCTTACACCTTCATCCTGGTGCTCCGGGAAGGGGGCATTTAAAGACCGTTAAGGAAAACAACCAAACAACCGAAACACTTACCGACAACTACTCGTTTGACGGCTCATCACTGGCAAAGGCAGAGATTACTGATCACCGGTTGATATACCTCACCCCCGAGCTGCAGGAAGACATCCATATTTCGGGCGTGCCGGAGATCACCATTACGCTGGCAGCCAGCAAAACGGCTGCAAACCTTTCCGTATGGCTGGTTTCACTTCCGTGGAATGACCGGAGAAATGCCAGGATCACTGACAATATCATAACCCGTGGTTGGGCAGACCCCAGGAATTACCGGTCTCTAACTGAAAGTGAACCACTGGTGCCTGGTGACTTTTACACCCTGACATTCGATCTGCAGCCCGATGATCAGATTATTCCTAAAGGCCAGCAGATCGGATTAATGATCTTTTCCAGCGACAAGGAATTTACTGTCTGGCCCGAACCGGGAACCGAGCTGACCATAGACCTGGATGCTACCAGCATTACTTTGCCCATTTTGGGAGGCATTGAGGCCTATGAACATGCTGCCGGGAAATAGCATGCTGGTTTTTCCTGTGATAATGCCCCGGCCATTTATCGGATCATTATTTTTTCC
>PWKN01000020.1 GCA_003559735.1 Bacteroidales bacterium
AGTTGCAATCAGACGTTGGTGTGCCGCTCCCCGGAAATGGCAACCTTGAGCCATGGGCCAGGCAAGGGGTGTTGCTTCTCAATGCAACCCTGACTGTGCGTGCACGAAATGCCGGATCGCATCAAAACAAAGGATGGGAGTCATTTACCGATGCTGCGATCAGGACATTGTCTGACAAACGTTCCGGTTTGGTGTTCCTGTTATGGGGCAATTATGCCCAGGCGAAAGTGCAATTGATTGACAGCGGCAAACACCATATCCTGCAAGCCCCACACCCCTCCCCTTTTTCTGCGGCCAGGGGTTTTTTTGGTTGCCGTCATTTTTCCGCCACCAACAGACTGTTGCGCGACCAGGGAAAAGAAGAAATTGACTGGTCACTGTAATGGTTTTTTTACGACCTTTGCTAGCTGGTTTCCAACAAACATCCACAGTGCACGATCTGTCTGTGGCAAAAAGATATTATCTTGGACAACTTCATATTTGGTTTACATCCAGTTTCGGAGAGCATAGAAAGCGGAAAAACACCTGAGAAGGTACTGATGCAAAAAGGGTTGCAGGGGGACCATTTTCACCGGTTGTTTTCATTGGTTCGTGACAGGAAAATCCCTTTTCAGATGGTACCCGTTGAACGACTGAACAAGATAACGCGCCAGAACCACCAGGGCGTTATTGCGTTCCTGCCAGTAACAGAATACCATTCACTGGAAGATGTTGTATCTGAAGTTGTCGATTCAGGTGAAACGGCCCTCATTGTTTTGTTGGACGGTATTACCGACGTAAGGAACCTGGGTGCTGTTGCACGCTCAGCTGAATGCGCCGGAGCCCATGCCCTTGTTTTGCCTGAAAAAGGGAGTGCAGGTGTAACGGCAGACTCTGTGAAGGCATCGGCCGGAGCTTTATTGAGAATACCCGTATGCAGGGTGCCGAATTTGCTGCAAGCCGTTGCTTTTTTAAAGGAATGTGGCATACGGGTTGTTATTTCTGAAAGCAGGGGCAGACATCCCATTTACAAGGAAGACCTTGCAAAGCCCCTGGCGGTGGTGCTGGGATCGGAAGACAGGGGGGTCTCAAAAGCTGTTAAACAAATGGCTGACAGCATTGTATACATACCAATGAAAGGGAAAACAGGATCGCTCAATGTTTCGGTAGCTGCAGGTGTGACACTTTTTGAGACATTACGCCAGCGTCTCGCCTGACCGGATGATCCTGTGACCGGGAAAGCTGTATCCTTCAGGCCATATGCTTCGTTGCGAAAACCTTAAAACGGAATAAGTTGTCAGCGGCTTCCGACATCTTGCATCTGACCTGAATGATACGCAATAATAATACAGGTTACATAACAAGTCTGCAGATATGTACACAGGACTATTTGTTCCATGTTTCATTGACCAGCTCTATCCCGCGACGGCCCTTCACATGATCGAGGTGCTGCGGAAGGCAAATGAGCTGAGCAGGTCGCATATGCGTTTTCATTATCATGACGGACAAACTTGTTGCGGTCAGGTGGCATTTAACGGTGGTTACTGGGATGAGGCCAGGGAGCTTGGAAAAAAGTTCATTGGTGACTTCATCGGGTACGATCACATTGTTGGCTTGTCGGCTTCATGCGTAGGTATGGTCAGGAACCATTACCCGGAACTGTTTTACAATTCAGCATTACATAATGAAGCAAAGGGGCTGGCGAAAAAGATTTATGAGTTCACAGACTTCATAGTGAATGTGTTGAGAGTGGAAGACTTGGGAGCAAGGCTTGAGGAGACCATTTGCTTCCACGATTCTTGTGCTGCCCTGCGTGAATACCGTTTAACGGATCAGCCACGCAAGCTCCTCTCAAAGGTAAGGGGCCTGGAGCTGGTCGAGATGAAGGACAGTGATGTTTGCTGTGGCTTTGGCGGCACCTTTGCGGTAAAACATGAGGCAATATCTACGGCCATGGCTGAACAAAAAATCCAGAATGCCCTTGATACCGGGGCCACTTATATTGTTTCTACAGAAGCTTCCTGCCTGATGCATTTGCAGTGCTATTCAGACAAACACAATTTGCCAGTGAAAACCATCCACATTGCTGACCTGTTGGCCAAAGGATTAAAAAACAAATAACGATTGAATGATGACCATAGGGATAGATATCGGAGGCAGTACCACCAAGATCATTGGCACCCGTAACAGGGATATTGTTCAACCAACAACCGTGGAAGCCAGTGATCCGGTGGCATCAGCATCAGGTGCACTGGGCAAATTCCTGAGTGAAAATCATCTGGCTTTCAGCAACATCAGGAAGGTGGTGGTAACCGGAGCAGGGGCTTCTTTTTTGGGCGACACCCTCCTGGATCTGCCAATTGAAAAAATCGATGAGTTCAAAGCCCTGGGGTATGGGGGGTTGTTCCTCTCAGGACTGGACAAAGCCATTATTGTCAGCATGGGTACCGGCACCGCTTATGTAAAAGCCCACGGCAAATGCATCAAACACCTTGGAGGCACCGGGGTGGGTGGCGGTACGATCAAAGGGTTGTGCAGGATCATGACCAACCTTTCGGATACCGATAATATTATAGAAGCGGCCTCCAATGGTGACCTGGACAATATTGATCTGAGCGTTAGTGATATTTCACATACTGATATCGGCAACCTGCCCGGAAACTTAACGGCATCCAATTTTGGTAAGATCAATGATCAGGCTGGCAAAAACGACATATGCAGAGGCATTCTCAACATGGTGTTCCAGGTGGTTGGGATGATGGCAATTTTTGCAGCCCGGACCGAAAAAGACACAGACGTTGTAGTGACGGGAAAACTTGCAGATGTTCCGCTGGCACACAAGGTATTTAAAGAACTTTCCACCCTGTATGGGGTACACTTCCACGTACCCACCCATGCCGCCTATTGCACTGCAATTGGTGCAGGTATTTCTGCAGATGGCACATAACAGGATCTTTCACAGAAAAAAAAAGAAAAAAACCGTAATTTATGTAAAACCAATCCTTTTTATATTACCTTTGCACCGTATTAACAAATTAAGCCGAATTGATCTCCGCCTCATTTGATCTCTGAACCACCTTCCCAGCGAATTGTTTCATTTCAATGTCAGCGTATGTCGATTCAATTATTCAATCAAATTATTATTTTATGAAAACTGGAACAGTAAAGTTCTTTAACGAACTTAAAGGATTTGGATTTATCAAGGATCACGAAACAGAAGAAGAATTCTTCGTTCACGCCACCGGTCTGGTTGACCAGGTGAGCGAAGGCGATGAAGTAACCTTTGAGCTGAAGGAAGGCAGAAAAGGTATGAATGCAGCCAATGTGAAACTGTCATAGATCATCTGACAACCGAACAGGGTTTTTAAAAGGACCTGACAAACGTCTCTGTAAATCATTACAGGGACGTTTTATTTTTTGCTGCGCTGAATATAGGCTTCCAGTATGCCTTCAAAGCCAGCCTCGCCATCATAGAACAAAGATACTGCCGGTACACCATACTGAAGAGAGACATCTCTCAGCACTGATGCGCTGATACTCCCAGGCATACAGCCAAATGGCGATACATTGACCACCAGGTCCGTTCCCTGTTTCATGAATTCAATGGCTCGTCCGACTGTCAGGATGGATTCCCCTTCGATGCTGTCGGGGATCAATCTCTTCCCACTCCGCCTGATCCTATTTATTGAAGGTTCCCTCCGCATGTTCAGCAGGTCACGGAAGATCCCCATATAACGGTTTTCCATATAAGCTACAACACGATTCTGTATGGCGCTTTTGAAATAACCCTTCAGTGTGCGTACATCCTCGTAACGGGTTGTGTAATGCAACCATTCCATGATGGGAGCCACCCAGGCTTCCCCTCCGCACGCTTCAATGGTGCGCACAAGATATGCATTTGAAAATGGGGAATTTCTGACATATATTTCACCCACAACACCAACCAGCGGTTTTGGCTTCGCCACTTTCTTTATCCCCACCAAATCAACATACATTTGTTTGAGCAGAGAAGTGACGGACACTCTTTTTTCAAGTGCGTCTTCAATCAGATCAATGGTACCATTTATAATGTTGTCAGTTAACCCTTTTTCATGCTCATAGGGACGAATTCTATGGGTAAGCTTGTCAATTGTGTCAGAGATGATCAATGCTTTAAGGATATGTATGCGCATGGGACCGGTAATATCTCCATAATGGTCATCTGAATTGGGCGATATGATCGTGGCATCGGGATATGCAGATTGTAATATTCTTTCGTGCAAACGCGCATACTGACCAAATCGGCATGGTCCGTCGGCACAAGGCATAAAGAGAGCCGGACTCCCGTTTAAGGTGCCTTGCTGTTCTTCCTGTCTTAACTGATAGAGGAACGCCCCAATGGTACTTGCTGCCGGCATACATTCTGATCCCCTGACACATGCGTTGCCCATGGCATAGGTTGTCTCATCCTCCTTTTTCAGCGCCACCGAGTTAATGCCATACGCCCGCAGTGCAGCGCTCATCATACGGGAAGCTACCGGATGCATGGGTGGAATATATACTTTGGCATTCGCCATCGAACGTGAGATCAAGCTGGTTGTCAGACGGGTTTCTTTAGGTGGAGCGCCATTTGTTCTATTAAAATGACTTTCCACCCTGTCAAAAAAAGCTTCCAGGCGGGTGACATACCCCCCGTCTCCACCATGCTCATC
>PWKN01000103.1 GCA_003559735.1 Bacteroidales bacterium
CATGCCGTCATCTGGATCAACGGACAACTGGCTAGTGAGCACAAAGGCTCAGGTTACACCACATTCTATGCAGACATCTCTGACCTGATCATAACAGGGGGTATGAATACCATATCCGTGTCGGTTGATAACCAGCCTGACCCGCAGACCATTCCCTATATGGATTCTTATGACTGGGCAATGGACGGTGGGATCACCGGAGATGTGAAGCTGATCGCGACAGAGAGGCCAGCAGTACAATACGTGTTGGTCCATACATCCAGCCGCCCTGTCGAAGATGTCATCAACGGACAGGTGACGCTGCAGATCCTGCTGGATGAAAGCTTCGCTCCAAATAAACGCATCACCAAATTTAACATAAGCATCAAAGAAGAAAACCAGGCCACATCCAATGTACTCCTCTCTTCAGTATTGAGAGCCAGACATTCATCAGATGGCTATATCATTGATATCGAACTGCCATCTGTAAACCGATGGCACTTTGACACCCCCAACCTTTATGAGCTGAAGGTAGAGCCACTATTGAGAGGAAGGGCAACCGACCGGTATACAACCACCTTCGGGTTCAGGGAGTTTGAGATACGTGATGGGTCGTTGTACCTGAATGACGAAAGGGTCAGACTGTCAGGCGTCGAATGGATGCCCGGGTCCGATCCGGATATGGGTTTTGCTGAGACAGAAGCCCATATCAGGAAGGTGCTCAGCGACATGAAAGAGTTGAATTGCGTGTTTACCCGTTTCCACTGGCAACAACGGGAAAAGACAATTGACCTGTGCAACCGGCTCGGAATACTTGTGCAGGAGGAAATACCACTGTGGCAAAAACCATCAGACTTCTCCTCTCCTCCCCTGTCAGAGATAGCAAAAAAGCACGCCAGAGAGATGATTTACCGGAATTTCAACGCACCAAGCATTATCGCATGGGGGATCGGAAATGAACTGCCGTCACTTAACGATGATACAAAACGGTCCTTGCTGCAACTGAAGGAATACGTTGAAAGCCTCGACAGCAGCAGAATCGTTTCATATGTCAGCAACCATATCGGCACAGATCCCAAAAGGGAGGTCTCCAGGTATTTTGACTGGATCATGATGAACGATTACTATGGTACGTGGTTCGGAGACGACCATGACGAGATTGGACAGGTACTGGACAGGATACATGAGCTTTACCCTGAAAAGCCCGTCATAATCGCCGAATGGGGATTATGTGAACGGTGCAATCCCGATTACAACCTGGATGGTGGTGACCCAAGAAGGATAAGGGACATGGCTGCACATTATGAACAGTACATAACACGGCCGTGGGTGCAGGGTCATATCTACTTCTCATATAACGATTACCGTACACATATGGGGCTGGAAGGTACCGGACGTTTCAGGCAGAGGAAGCATGGCGTGGTTGACCTTTTACTGAACCCCAAACCATCATATGAACTCCTCAAAAGGATCAATGCCCCGATTGAGTACGAAAAGACACTGGAAGAAGGTGACAGCATCATCATATTGTTCAGAAACAAGGATACACTGCCTTCCTATACGATAAGAAACTATACTGCGGATATTGTTTCGGAAACAGGTGACATTCCTGACCGGACCATAACGTTTGGCAAGATAACCCCTGGTGAACCGATAAGGATAACCCTGCCAGGTCAGCCAGGTGGTTTATACCGGATCAACTTTACCCGCCCAGGAGGTCACCATGTACTGGAGCATACCGTTCAGGTCAATAATTGATCAGTGTTCCTGACATCTGAAGGTGCATTAGATATAATACCAACCTGACTGACACATGAATTCAAGAGAACGCATCATAACAGCAATGGATTACCGGGAACCCGACAAGATCCCCCTCGACATTGCTGGTCATCGTTCATCGGGTATCGCCGCCATGGCTTATGCACGGCTGAAAAAGGCCCTCGGTATCGGTTCGGGCGATATTTATGTATATGACATCGTTCAACAACTCGCCATCGTTGAAGAACCCATCCTGGATCTGTTTGGTGCAGATACCATTGAACTTGGCCGTGCCTACCTGCCTGATAAAAGAGACTGGACCGATTGGGAACTGCCTGACGGTACTCCCTGCAAGATCCCGGCCATGATCCGCCTGGAAAAAAGTGGAGACGACTGGTATTTGCTTGCAGAAGACGGCTTGCGAACAGGCATGATGAAAAAAGGGTGTCCGTACTTTGAAACCATCCATTACCCGATGCAGGATATGGATTATGATGCGCTGGACTTTACCAGTGTTCCGGAAGCTTTTAAGCACAGCATGTGGTGCTCCACACCAGCTCCGGGTGGCCACCTTAGCCTGGAAGGCAAAGACCTGATCGAGATGAAGGAAGGCGCCAGGAAACTTCGTGAATCAACAGACAGGGCCATAATCGGACTTTTTGGTGGTAATTTGTTCGAAACACCTCAGCTGATGTTCAACAGCGAAAACTACCTGCTTTACACTGCTGTTTACCCGGAGGCAACCACCCGGTTATCGCAGCAACTGTGCGACCACTATTGCACTGAGATGCGTAAGTGGCTGCAGGCAGTCGGACCATATATTGACATTATGGCCTTTGGGGATGATTTCGGTTCAAACCACGGTCCTATTATTGACCCGGAAATGTACCGGCAATACTATAAACCATATCACCGCAAGATGTGGTCACTGGCAAAGGAACTGGCCCCCCATATCAGGATCATGCTGCACTCATGCGGTTCCATTGAACCCTTCCTTGATGATATGATCGAAGCGGGACTCGATGCAGTCAATCCGGTGCAAATAAGCTGCCGTGGAATGGAATTGAAGGTTTTGAAAGAAAAATACCGCAACAGGCTCACCCTCTGGGGCGGTGGATGCGACACACAGTCCGTTCTCGGACAAGGCACTCCGGAAGAGGTAGAAGCGCACGTAAAAAAACAGCTCAACATAATGAAAGGATCAGGCGGATTCGTGTTTCAACAAGTTCATAATATCCTTGGAAACGTACCCCCTGCCAACATTATAAAAATGTTTGAGACGGTAACCAGGCACCGTTAACGGCAATAGGCCCGGATGACACACGGTCACCAGAAAACAGCCATACACCATGAAAGACGACAGTTACGCAACCTCCCGGAGGAAATTTTTTAAAACAACCATTGTTTCAGCAACAGGAACTATGCTTTTTCCGGGTGCACTTTCGGCTACCAGAGCAGAAACAAAACAAAATAAAACTGAAGTGAATAAAGTAACGCTTCACACCAGCATTCCCAACCCACACACCCTTGACCTGGGGTTGGGTTACAACTGGTTTGAACACCTTGGGGCAGGTGGCCACTATGCCCGATGGATCAACTACCCGTTATCAACCAGAATTTACCCTGAAATGCATGACGACAAGGGTTGGAGCGCCATCGAACAAGGCCTTGAGGAACTGAATGTGGGATGGATACGGTTTGGCATGCCACCAGACCCCCATGTGGATAGCACTGGAAACTTCATAAAGGACACAATCCATTTTCAACACCTGGAGAGGATAAACAATTGGGCGGTAAAAAAAGGGAGAAGCATTCTTCTTGATATGTTTTTGATGCCCAGGTATTATGAATTTCCTGTGCCGGAGGGCACGAAGGACCCCGGAAACAATATTGTTAACATGGCCGCTGCCAGCAACAGGAAGTACGCCCGAAACTTTGTGGTTCCCATGATGGAATATGTAATCAATGAATTAAACCTGAAAGCGGTAAAACTCTTCAATCCAATCAATGAACCCATGGAATATGGGGTGTATCAAACGCCCGGTGATAATCCTCCGGCCATGGCGCATTATGTTGAAATGTATAAAGAATTAAGACAGGCACTGGATGAAGCAGGTTTAAACCGGGAAAGGTTGGGGCTTATTGGTCTGGATTGTGCGAACCCTACCCTTTTTACACTAAAGCAAATGAGTCTGGGGGTTGATATTGATCCATATATTGATGCGTACTCAGTACACCATTATAACCTGAGATTGGATCACCTTCCCCCGGTTCACAAACCCGACACCGGACGCCATTACTTCATCAAGGGGATGAATGTGGTTATCGAACAAGACGACCGCATGTTTATGGAATATGCCCGTTCGCGCAACAAACCCTTATGGGCATTGGAAATGGGCACATTCTACTATGGCAAATTTTCCAATCCGGAAGGAGTGGCCACCCTGGATGCTACCATTACCGTGGCCGAAGGGATTATCAGGGCATTGAATACGGGCATTACCGCATTTTGCATCTGGTCGTTGATGAACCCCAACGACGTTGACGGGCATTGGGCAGTTATGGGGCAAAAAGATGGCCAACTGGTACGCTACAGATACCCCTTCGCGGTATATGGATTACTGGGAAATCACTTTACCCCGGGAGCAACCGTTTATCCTGTTTACCAACCCGATGCGCCAGAAATATTGCATGTGTATGCCACTGCCATTGAAAGCAGCAACAAGGAAAAAACCATCGTGATCGTAAATGATGATGCAGAAAGACCTGCTGAAGTAACTATCACCCTTCCCCCTCACTGGCGTTCTGATGAAGATTTTCGCATCTCACTGGTTGACAGGGATGTCCTCAACAAACCCCACAGAAGTGTAAAAGCAACGGATCATCACATCACCATTCAATGTCCCCCGTTCAGCCTTATCGGTCTTAAGGCGACTTAACACAACGATTATTTGTATGAAAGTAAAATAACACCCAAGATGAAATATATTCTACCCACAGCATTTGTTTTTGCCCAGATACTTTTTGCCTGTCAGCATGAGGAAGGTAAAGGTACGGATATTTCAAACTTTGAGCGTATACTGCCCGAACTGAACAGATACCATTTTATTTGTGACGACTGGCACCGCGACGGGTTGCCTTTTCTGATGGGCAACAACGAGATGGGTGGACTGGCGAACGCTGATGGAACGGGTTTCCCGTTCATGTGGTTTGCCGATGTCTGGAAGCATGAAAGCGCACGCACTTCACTGGCCGGTTTTCAACTCTCAAATTCACTTATCAGCAAGCAAACGCCTGATCACTATTCTCAGAAGCTCAATATCTCCAACGGCATCCTGAGAACCCGGTTTTCAGCAACCGACCTTTCTTACGAAACGGAACTGTTCCTCTCTATGGATGACCGCCATCTGATGGCCATGAAGGTTACCAATACAGGAAACACAGCCATAAACTGGGACATCATAATTCCGGACAGGGGGGATGGGTTTCACGTTGTACAGAAGGACAGAAATACCATTGCCGGACAGACAGCTGATTCACTTTTCGCGCAAAGTTTTTGGGCCATTGAAAACCACCGGGCTGCCCCCCCCGACACCTTTCTCACACGCGTAAAGTGGCAGATGAAAACCGATCTTGGGATTGAGAGTGGCAAAGATGGTTTCAGGGTACGCCTGCCAAAGGAACAGTCGGCTGTATTCTGGTATACGGTGGTTACCAGCTGGGATGAGGATAATTTTGATCAGTATGAGCCGGAAATTGCCTATGGCGCCCATGACTTTGAGCATGCAAAAAGCCGGAGCAAATCAGAATGGAAGCGTCTTTATGACAATACAGCCGCCATTATCCTCCCTCAAGGAGATTATGCCAGACTGTTTTACCGGACCATTTTTTCTCTTTTTGCCACTTCAGGCAGCAAGCATTTTCTGCCTGGAGAAACCCAGTTCGGTGCCTTGTGGCGCGATATTGGCCACCTTGCCACACGATCATTCTCCAGTTGCCTTTGGGATATGAATGCATTCACCTATGGAGCAGCCGGCTGGTCGGCAATGGCCTATACCACCCTGGGCAACGAGGAGATGGCCCGTAACATGCTCAACTGGTTTTACCAGCCGGAGTCATTGAAAAAGAATTTTGAGACCATGTTCCCGGTTGGCTATTACACCCTTTATTTCAGAGAGGATTCCATTGGGACATTTCACTACAGAAGAGGAGGCAATCCCGACGCCATGGCATTCGGACACGAGACCAGGATCAATATGGAAAACTACAACTGGTTTGGCGATGGATCGCACGTAGATTGGCAGCTTCATTACAATGCCTTTGCTTCATCCATCTTTCACAAATACTCCAGTTATTATCCTGACGCAGACTTCCTTGAAAACACTGCCTATCCTTTACTCAAGGGTATAGCTGAGATGTGGCGCGAGCTCATAAACTGGAACGGCGAACTCGGTCAATATGTATTGCCTGGCCTTGTGTCGCTTACGGAAGACCTGGTAGCTGAAAACCTGCTCGATGCGGCCATCTCAGCCAAATGGAACCTTGTTATGGCTGCCCGTTATGCCGCGCTTCTCGGAAGAGACCATGAGTTAAGGGAAGAATGGCTCAGGATCGCCGATCTGATCCATATCCCGCAAGATGAAGACCACTACCTGGAGTTTCTCAATGATGATGGCACACGCGGTGGCGGCGGATACCAGGGGATCAGGGGAATGGTCTACCTCACATTCCCAACCAGGGAGCTTATCTCCGCCTTCGACCAGCAAAAAATTGAACGCACCCTTGACCACACGTGGGAGCGTAACCATGCAGGCCGCAGCCGCAAGGAAATTGGTCTTCCCGATCCATTGACAAGGCCTGAACTCGACCTTGAACAAGTCTCGGGCATGATCACCTTCATTGCCAACTGGTATGCCCTTGCAGAGGCATATGCAGGCCGCGGTGACAACGCATATGAGGTGTCGTCATATTGCCTGACAAAGCTTGATCCTGCTGGCAATGTGCTATACGAGACCGACAACCTCAGACCATATTACCTCGACAGCTATGCTTCATTTGCCATGGTACCTGCAGCCATGCTTGTGCAATCATACAATGACACCTTAAAAGTGTTTCCGGCAATCCCTTCTGAATGGAAAGAGGTAAGCTTTTACGGATTGCCTGCAGAACATGGCATAAGGGTGTCTGGCAAAATAACCAACGGGGATGTGGAATGGATCACCCTGTCACTTGGAGGCAATGAGGTCATAAGAACATATGATTATCAGAATTTTGCATTAAGAATGGATGATCAGGGAACAGGTAAGGTTTTCATTAACAAAATCAATAACTAACCAAACACAATCATGATAAAACTATTAACATTAAAATCGCCATGGCTATGGTTTATGTTAACCTGCCTGTCAGTGAGCACGGCATTTGCCCAAAAGAGCGTAATTTCCGGCAGGGTGACCGATGCACAGACAGAAGAGCCGCTTGTGGGCGTGTCTGTCTATATCAAAGATACCACTACAGGGACCATCACGGACTATGATGGCAACTACAGTATTTCAGTAAGCCGCGGAGAAACCCTTGTTTACTCATTTGTCGGCTATGTCAGGGAGGAAATCCTTATTGAAGACCAGAGAACCATAACTGTTCGACTGAGACCTGATATTGCCACCCTTGCCGAGATGGTGGTGATCGGATTTGGTACCCAGAGAAAATCAGACCTTACCGGTGCCGTTACATCGGTGTCGGTGGATAATCTTTCGAAAATGCCTACCGGTAACATTGCCAATGCCTTGCAGGGAAATGCCTCAGGCGTTCTGGTCACAAGAGCCACTGGCGCACCAGGAGCCAGAACTGATGTCAAGATAAGAGGTATCAGCTCATTTACCGGGGGAAATGCCCTTTGGATCATTGACGGTGTTCCGGGAAGTCCCAATTCTATAAATATTAACGACATAGAGTCAGTGGAAATCCTGAAGGATGCTTCAACAGCAGCCATATATGGATCAGCCGGAGCAAACGGGGTCATCCTGATCACAACAAAAAAGGGAAGGATGGGTACCGAACTGTCAGTGGACACCTATTATGGGGTGCAAACCATTGAAAGCACGCTGCAACTGGCCAGCGGACCACAAATAGCACATTACATTCATGAAGCCGAGAACATTGTCGGATATGCTCCCCGCAGACAAAGGTTTTACGGCGTAAACATAGATTCACTTCCCACCTTTGATCACCTATCACGAATGTTCAGGTCAGCTCCCATTCAAAGCCACAACATCAGCCTCTCCCATGGAAGTGATAATGGATCAGCCTACTTCAGCATTGGCTATTTCGGGCAGGAAGGAATTGTTTATAACTCAGACCACAAGAGACTGAATCTAAGACTGAATTCTGAATACCAGGTGAATGAATGGCTATCGGTAGGGGAGAACATTTCATTCGAAAACAGCCAGACCCGTGGTTTTGAAGAATGGACACTAAAAAGTGAATACCATGGTCCCATTATCCACGCAGCCACCTTCATGCCATACATGCCTCTTTTTACAGAAGATGGAGAATACATCTCCGATGGATTCGGCCACTCCAACCCACAAGCGACTCTTGACCATGCGTCGAACAGGCACAATACCGGCAACCATGGCAGGGCTACATTCTATGCCATTCTGACACCTGTCAGCGGTTTGCGCTTTCATTCAAGTCTGACAGGAGAAGCGGGCGTGTCAGACAACAAAACCTTTACCGACATTTACAGGGTTTTGGAAAGTTCGCAAAGGAACGAAAGGATGACGCTGAATGCTGGCATGTCAAAGTCTACCGGCTGGAGGGCACAAAACATCCTGACCTATACAACCAGCCTGATGGAGAAGATCAACCTGTCGGCCATGGCAGGAATGGAGGCCGGCTATGGCAAATGGATGAACTATTTTGGTACCAGGAAAGACCTCTTCAACAATTCTCCGGAGATGTGGTACCCCAATGCAAGCATAGATGCTTCTGTTGACACCGTGGTAACGCCTTCACGATTCTTCCAGGGAACGGGTGCGGAAAATGCATTCTATTCCTATTTTGGCCGCGTTAGCATTGATTATATGAGTAAGTACCTGTTTCAGGCCAACTTCCGGAATGACCAGTCATCCCGATTCGGTCCCGATAACCGATCTGGTTATTTCCCTTCGTTTTCTGCCGGCTGGAAATTCTCTGATGAAGACTTTGCCGGAAGCCTCAGTTGGCTCTCGTTCGGCAAGGTCAGGTATGGCTGGGGCAAGGCCGGGAACGACAACATCTCTCCCTATGGTTTCTATTCGACTGTAGGGTTCAACCCTACACTGGATGCCAGTTTTAATGCAGGCCGCCAGATCCTGATCGGGGCTGCGCCCAACCAGCTGGTAAATACAGAGGTACATTGGGAAACCATCGTCACAACAAACGCCGGTCTTGACCTGGGATTCTTTGATGACCGGATAAGCATGTCGGTCGACTATTTTACACGGGAAAACATTGGTATGCTCATGAGGGTCAGGATACCCGATTTGGCAGGATGGGCAGCACCATGGGGGTGGCAGGAGCACGGAGGCATAGAGCCTGTTGCATACAGCAATGTGGGGAAACTCAGAAACTCGGGGGTCGAAGTGACTGCCAGATACAGGGAATACATTAGCCCACGGTTTTCTTTCGACATCCAGGGCAACTACACATTTATCCGCAATGAGGTGGTCGATATCAGGGGCGATACCCTGTATAACGGGGCTGTCAGGGGAGTGACAGGGTTCCTGTCAAGAACCTATGCCGGAGGTGGCATTGGTGAATTCTATGGAAGAGTAGTGGAACGATTGTTTCTGGAATCAGACGGGTATTTTGATGAGACAGCCGGAAGATGGGTTATGACAAACCAGCCCTTCACGATCAGCCAAAGTGGGGATACGCTCTATGCCCAGCCATTTGCGCAGCCGGGCGACTATATGTGGAAAGACATAAACGGTGATGGCGTGATCGATGACAAGGACAGAACAGCACTTGGCAATCCGCATCCAAAACATCTTGTTGGAATGAATGTCAGCATGTCATTTGGCTTGTTCGATCTGACGATGTTCTGGCAAGGTGCATTCGGACATAAGATCCTGAACGGTCTGTATGCCAATTTGCTGGGAGAATCGACCGATGGGTCCAAAAACCTTCCCCTTACATTTATCAACGACCACTACAGAAATGATGTTTACGACCGGGAAGGAAACTTGCTGTATTCAAAGAATCATGATGCAACGTATGCCAGGTTTGACATCAGGAATACCAACCAGAATTACAACACATTCTCGAATATGTACATAGAAAATGGTAACTACCTGAGGTTAAAAACACTGCAAATTGGTGTACGGATACCGGACAGATGGCAGCATGCACTCAATATGGGGACCATCAGATGCTATGTCAACATGACGAACCTGATCACATTTACCAGGTATTCCGGTCTGGATCCGGAACTGGATACCAGCAATCCGCTGTTTGCAGGCATCGATAACGCTGTATACCCTGTTGCCAGGACAATCACGGCAGGCATCAACGTAACTTTTTAGTCCGCAATATTCCAAAATTTCTTTACAATATGTCCGGAAACCAAACAATACAACCAGGCGCAGGATCATTCAACACAGGAACAGTAATCTGTTCCGGAGCTGAATATCCGAACACGCCAGCAGTATGATGGTTATTGGCCACTGCAGCAAAATACCTGCGAATAAGACAGGTTATTATCAACATTAAAAAAAACAATATGATGAAGACAAACATATATATGAAGAAAATTATTGGGGTCGGATTGTTCTTTCTCTGTCTGGCCGGATGCGACGAAAGCTTTCTTGAGCTGAAACCCATCGCCACGGAAACAGAAGAAACATTTTACAATACCATTGAAGCCATTGATTTTACGATTACCGCAGCCTACTCACGCATCACATTGCTGAATTATGATGTAACCACCGTCCTGACAGGACAGGTTGGGAGTGATGATGTGGAAACCGGTGGTGCCAATGCTGCCGATGGCGCCAACTGGAAACTGATCGAACAATTTGTACATACCACGGGGCAGAGTGATTTCGAGTTCCCGTGGATGGTCAATTATAAGGGGATACGACTTGCCAATACGGCACTGCAATATTTGCCAAAGTTCGTAGATTCACACCCGGAACTGACACGACAGCGAATCGCAGAGTGCAAATTCCTCCTGGCTTTTTATCATTTCCAATTACTGCAGTTTTATGGAGGCGTTCCAATTGTTGACCGGGTGTTGAGTCCGTCAGACTTCACCATGGGCAGGAACAGCATTGCCGAAGTACTTCATTTTATACAAAAGAACCTTCAGGAAGCCATTCCTGACCTGAAAACAAGATCCCAGCTTGGGATGAATGAAGCAGGAAGGGCTTCAAAAGGTGCAGCCCAAACCCTCCTGGCAAAAGCCTACCTGTTTGAGTCGTCTTATGCCAGGTACCACAAGGACGATGAACGCTTTGCCGGGTGTATTGAAAAATTCGACCTTTCCGCCCACGCTGCCGAAGAGGTAATTGCTTCCAATGAATACAGGTTGGTGGGCATTGATGGTGAGCGATACAAGTCCTGGTGGGCCATGACCATCGATCCGGTGCCTGCCGATTCAACTGTCGGGGGTTTCAGGTGGTTGTTCTCGACCGATGGCGACAATTCAAGCGAAGGTGTCTGGGAGGCACAAAACGCAATGGACGGACGGGGATGGGCGCAGGGTACAGGCAACGGACTGGTCATATTCACCACCTGCCGCTGGAATACCGTGGTCACGTCAGGATGGGACCAGGGCTGGGGGTTTAATACCGGCAGCTTTTACCTGCAGAGGGCCTTCAGGAATGCTGACGACAGGTACACCAACCTCTCGCCTGAAAATATGGAACAGATAGGACAATATGATGACCCCCGTTTTGGGACGACCATGGGACTGGAAGGTGATCTGATGGTGGTCAGGGAGCCCTATAATGCCGACGGGATACTAAAAACCGCCGGAATGACCCTGCACAACGTACCCACAGGAAGCGCCTGCAGAAAATATGAATGCCACCCTGATGAGTTTCAGCTAAACCCGATGAAGTCCGGTAACGAAAGCGGCCCGATCAACTGGAGGCTCATTCGCTATGCCGAAACCTTGCTGATCGCAGCCGAATCACATTTTGAAAATGGCAATACTGCCAGGGCGCTGGAACTCGTGAACATGATACGTACACGGGCACGAAATTCGAACAACGACCCAGATTCGGCCACCCATGTACATCCGAAAAATCTTACTGGCCTCACTTTCGAAGACATTGTACACGAGCGGCGCCTCGAACTGGCACTGGAACATCATCGGTTTCAGGACCTGGTGAGATGGAACCTTTGCGACAGGTTCATCAACGGGATCACCCTGGAGCTACTGCCGGGACAACCCATTCAGTTTGATCCGGAAAAACATTTCTTTTTCCCCATCCCAGCCACACAGGTTCAGCTAAGTGAAGGAAACCTCGTGCAATACCCGGGCTGGCGCAATTGATCTGCCGGTTGTCAGACAACCATGAACCACTATCTGTCATATCCAAAGAAACAGACCTGAAATCACTGGTCCTCACAAAAGTGGAATCATATAAAAACCAGCAGCAATATATCCAAAGAATGAAAATAATAGTTACAACGGTCCTCATCCTGTTGTTCTTTTCCGGAAAGGCTGTTTCCGGTGAAAAAGATGGTATCGATTACCGGCGTACTGTTGAATTTCTGATCAATGAAGATGCCAGTGACGAGGCCAGGGCACTCTACCAGTACCTCAGGTCAGAATACGGCCAGAACATTATTTCCGGGCAGACCTCTTACTGGGAAGAACTCATTGCCATAACCGGAAAGGAACCAATGATAAGGGCATTCGATTTTCAAAGCTATACACAGGGGTATCCCTACGTTTGGCGCGACGGTGGCCATACATTTGGTTGGCACGACAATGGATCGACCCAGCAAGCGATCAACTGGCACAAAAGCACAAACGGGAAAGGGATCGTCACTTTCCAGTGGCACTGGCATTCACCGTCGGGTGGATCGCCTGGCACCAATACTTTCTATACATGGCAAACAAACTTTGACCCATCGCTGGCCATCTCGCCCGGAACGCCTGAGAACCTTGCCATTATCCAGGATATCGACTCAATCGCCTCTCAATTAAAAAAGCTGCAGGCGGCAAACGTACCTGTTATCTGGAGGCCCTTGCACGAAGCAAGCGGTCATGGCCAGGCAGATGGCAGCGGAGCCTGGTTCTGGTGGGGAAAAAAAGGGGCAACTGTTTGTCTGCGCCTTTACGACATCATGTATGAGCGACTGACATACCACCACAGACTGAACAACCTGATATGGGTTTGGTCCTCACCCGAAGAACACTGGTATCCAGGAAATGACAAGACAGATATTCTTGGTTATGATGCCTACCCCGGCGAATTCAACTACACCCCGTCAAAGCATATGTTTGACCAGTTATACCAAATTGTTGACGGTGAAAAGATCATTGCGCTGACTGAGAATGGTCCAATTCCAGACATTGACCAGTGCATTGAACAGGATGCGATGTGGTCGTATTTCTGCTCATGGTCAAATCTTGTAGCAGAACATAACAGTCTGGAACACATCAGAGCCGTTTATGAGCACCCCAGGGTTACCACCCTCGACATTGATGATCTGATCACCATTGGCCCTGAGAAACCAAGGCTATCGCATCCGATGGCCCGGGAAATGCCAGACACCATAGCTGCTGTAAACCTGAAAGATTACTTTTCTGTCCCGGAAACAGGTCCTGAAATGGCATTCTCACTGGAAAACAACACCAATCCCAAACTCGCCGAAGGGTATATTGACAATGATTCAAAACTGATGCTGATCATATATCCTGATCAGGTTGGTCATGGAACAGCAGACATCTGGGCATCAGCCGCAGGAAGCAGGTCTGTTATGACTCAGTTTGAGTATGTTGTGTACAATCCGGCAGATAAGGATCACCTGTTGTACCAAAAAGCAACAAGCTCGTCCGTTGAAAGCATCAACCATTCGGCCGACAGGGCCATTGACGGCAGAAACGATACACGGTGGTCATCGCAATACAGCAACAATGAATGGATTGCTGTTGAGATGGATACGGTATACACCATCAGGCGAATGCTGCTCCACTGGGAGGTGGCTTATGGAAAGCACTACAAAATTGAGGTGTCTGACGATGGGGAAAACTGGACCAAAATATTTGAAGAACAATGCAGCAACGGTGGTTATGACCGGATCCTTTTCGATCCGGTTGAGACGCGGCATGTCAGAATGTATGGCGTAACCAGGGCCACACAGTTTGGCTTCTCATTGTGGTCAATGGAGGCTTATTCGCATGCAGATGAAAATACTGCACCGGTTTTTACAACCACACTGCCCGACCAATCGCTTTTGGATTCGGAGTCTGTCACCATCCATCTGCCCGATGACCTGGTCTATGATCCCGATATTGGAGAAAGGCTGTATTTCTCCGTCAGGATGGCCGATGGAAATCCCGTTCCGGATTGGATCGTTTATGATGATTGCGCACGTACCCTTCAGATCAGTCCATCCGCAGAAAATGCAGGAGATTTTGGGCTGCGCGTGCATGTCAGGGACATGCATGGAGCTGAAGCTGTAAGCGAACCGTTTACGCTGACCGTACAATCCACTGTCCATATTTCCGAACAACCGGATAAAGGGGGTCTGGCAAACAGTATCTATCCAAATCCCGCGCATGACATATTGTACCTCAGAAACGCAGCAGATATACATCAAGCCACCATTCTGAACATAAATGGACAGGTAATGCATTATGGCCGCGGTTTTGCGCCTGACGACCGCGGGATCGGCATACGGCATCTGCCACCCGGACTCTATGTGTTAGAGCTGAAGACCATCAGGGGAGATATGATCCGTAAACGCTTTGTGAAATATTGAAACATAAAATTCTTCAATCGTCTAAACATAATATCCCTATGAAAACGAAGCATGAAATTCCGGGTTTTTTGTGCCTGAAGATGACCTGCCGCCATTGTATCTTTGGACTGGGATATTAAAAAAACAAACTGACATGAAGTATAAACAAAAGCAGCAACACAAAGTGATACCGCTCAGAAAGCAACAAAAAACCTTTGTGCGCGCCACCTTCCCCATTTTGCCGGTACTTGCCGGCGGACTTCTTTTCAGCCATTGTGTCGACAAACAGAAGGATGATGTGTCCCAGGCTGGAGATCTTGCTGGCACCCGTCCGAACATCCTGTTGTACATCACCGACGACCAGTCCTGGCTCCACACCTCAATAAGCGGGGAAGCACTGGCACACACCCCGGGATTTGATCGTGTGGCAAAGGAGGGGATCCTGTTTGAGAATGCATTCGTCCCCGCCCCGTCAAGCGCTCCCTGCAGGGCATCTTTGCTTACCGGGAGGTATCCCTGGCAGCTTGAGGAAGGGGCCAGTTTATTCGGTGGAATTCCCCGGCAGTATCCACTGTTTACGCATTTGCTTGAAAAGGCGGGCTATGCCTCCGGCATGACCTACAAAGGTTACTGGCCGGGAAATATGATCGACGAAAAGTATCATACCTCACCTTTGGGACAGGCCTGCAACCTGCCACCAGAGGAAAAGTACCCATATGGCATTGCCGACTGTGACTATGCCGCATCCTTTGGACAGTTTTTGCAGGAACGCAACCCGGAAAAGCCATTTTTCTTCTGGGTTGGTGTCAGTGAGCCGCACAGGGTATACCAGGAAAGCATTGGCCTCGATTCGGGCATGCAGCTGGCAGAAGTGACAGTGCCATCATTTCTGCCCGATGTAAAAGAGGTAAGATCAGATATGCTGGACTATTTTTTTGAGATCAGACACCAGGACGCCCACCTGGTTCGAATGCTGTACATGCTGGAAGAAGCAGGTGAACTCGTCAACACGCTTATTATCGTAACGTCAGATAATGGCATGCCTTTCCCCAGGGCCAAATCGAACCTTTATGAATATGGCACCCGCGTTCCCCTGGCTGTAAGATGGGGGCGGCATATCAAAGGAGGCAGGGTGGTCGATGATGTAACCAACCTGCTCTATTTTGCACCTACTTTTCTTGAATTGGCCGGGTTACCCGTACCAGATGAAATGTCGGGCCGCAGTTTAACGCATTTGCTCGCGTCAGAAAAGAGTGGGATCGTTGATCCCGGCAAGGATTTTACCGTAACGGCCATGGAGCGGCACAGCTTTAGCCGGCAAGGTGGCCTGGGCTACCCCATGAGGGCTTTGCGTACACAGGATTGGTTGCTGATACGCAACTTTGAACCCGGCCGATGGCCTGCAGGCGACCCTCCTCCGTTCAGACCCGTTTTCTACTCCGCATACGGCGACGTTGATGACAGTCCGACAAAAAAGTATATTCTGGACAACAAGGAAGACCCAACCATCATGCCTTTCTATGAACTGTCCTTTCATAAAAGACCCGGGTATGAACTTTTTCACATACCTGACGACCCTGAAAACCTTGTAAACCTGGCATATGAGAAAAACCACCAAAAAGTTTTTGAAACGCTAAAAAACCAGTTAAATGCGTTTCTCCTCGAAACCAAAGACCCCCGAATACTGGGAACCTCAACGTTTGACGAAATGCCTTTTTACTGGTTATGGGCCGAACCCGAACCCATCCCGGTCACAGAAGAAACGCATCCATTTCTATTCTGAATTATTAACTTCTAAAAAACCCAAAACGATATGATCCGCATATATATAGCCACCGCAATTCTTTTCACTGCTGCCATCTCGTGTAACCAAACAGTCCAACCAGGACTGCTTGTTGATGAAAATGCCTCCAAAGCCACCGTGGTTTTATACCGAAACATGCAGCAATTGCAGAGCAAAGCCTTGATGTTTGGCCACCAGGCAACCCTGGAATACGGGTACAGATGGACGCAGCAGGACCTTGCCCCGGGCGAACTGCGTTCGGATGTGAAAGACGTTACCGGATCATTCCCTTCCGTATATGGCTTTGCCGTAAATTCAGTAGCAGATCTCAGATGGACCGAATCAGAAAGACAAGCTGCCATTGAAAAACAGCTGGTCCTTGACAGAGGCATATACGATCGTGGAGGATTGATCACATACGAATGGCACATGCTGCACCCTGACGGGGATCATACCTTTTACGACACAACGGCTGTGGTTCACAGGATCCTCCCTGGCGGCGACCTCCATCACAGGTTAAAACTAAGCCTTGATCATGCCGCTGAATACTTTCACCGGCTGAATGGCATCCCCATACTCTTCAGGCCCTGGCATGAACATAATGGCGATTGGTTCTGGTGGTGCCGGGGATCAACCTCAGAGGAAGACTTTGTCAGGCTTTGGCAGTTTACCGTCGATTACCTGAAGAATGAAAAAAAAGTACACAACCTGATCTACGTGTATTCGCCCGACCGCAGCCGCATTGACATTGATGATTTTGAGAATGGTTATTTCTGGGGGTATCCGGGTGATGATTATGTGGATGTTTTTGGGTTGGACAATTATTGGGATCTCAGGCATCCGGCAAATCCTGCCCCTGCAGAAGAACAGCAGTCCAGCCTGAGGAGGAGCCTTGAGTACCTTGTGAAACTGGCGGATGAAAGGAACAAAATTGCTGCACTCACTGAAACAGGCTATGAACAAATCCCTGACCCGCGCTGGTGGACCGATGAGATCCTTGCTGCAATCCTTCATAACGATCACACAAAACGCATCTCCTGGTTTCTGGTATGGCGCAATGCAAACCGCGAAAGGGAAAACTGGGATCATTATTATGCACCCTTCCCAGGCCACCCCAGCGCTGATAATTTCATAGAATTCAAAAACCACCCATTTGTATTATTTGAAGATGAATTACCTGACTTGTATGGAAAACACACACATTAAAACCACGCAAAGCACCCTGCTCTCCATAACCCTGGTTCTTGGGGGATGTGCAGCAGATAACAAAGAGAAGAACAAAGCTGCCGAAAGGCTGCCCAACTTCATCCATATTTTTACCGATGACCTTGGATATGGCGATCTTGCCTGCTATGGTGCCACAGATGTAAAAACCCCGAATATTGACCGGATGGCGTCTGAAGGGATCCTTTTTACCGATTTCTACTCGGTTTCTTCCATAAGCAGTCCATCGAGAGCCGGTCTGCTCACCGGAAGGTACCCGGTAAGAATGGGGGTTAACGGCGTTTACTTTCCTACCAGTTTTACCGGCCTGCCAACCGATGAGATCACCATTGCCGATATGCTTCAGGAAAAGGGATATACTAGTGGTGTTTTCGGCAAATGGCACCTGGGGCACCACTACCAGTTTATGCCACTGCAGCGGGGTTTCGATGAATATTTTGGAATACCCTATAGCAACGACATGCATCCATTGCCCTATATTCGTGGCAACGAGGTGGAGGAGTATTCTATAGATCAGACATTTATGACCCGGAGACTAACGGAGGAATCGGTTGACTTTATCGAGCGAAACCAAGACAATCCCTTTTTCCTCTATCTCCCCCACCCAATGCCCCATATTCCGCTTTATGTTACGGAAGAGTTTGAAGGAACCTCCGAAAGAGGTCTTTATGGTGATGTGGTCCACGAGCTGGACTGGAGTGTGGGACAGATCATCAGCAAGCTGGAAGAACTGAACCTGCTGGAACACACGCTCATCATTTTTTCCAGCGACAACGGACCCTGGCTGGTAATGGAGGATCACTCAGGATCAGCGGGGATACTGAGAGAGGGCAAGTTTTATACCTTCGATGGTGGGATGAAGGTTCCCACCGTAGCCATGTGGAAAGGGACAATTCCCGGAGGGACAGAACACCGGTGTTTGGCCAGCCAGCTCGATTGGTTTCCCACATTTGCCGCTTTGGCAGGCATCCCGCTGCCCGATGATGTGGAAATTGACGGGAGGGATCTGACTCCTGTTCTCTTACAAACCGGCCAGCGCAACGGTGACAGCCATCTGTTTTTTGACCACGGTGAGTTGCAGGCCTTCAGGACCGGGAAATGGAAAATCAAGAAGCCCTTTGGTGGCTTTGAAGGAGCCCCCTGGAAACACGCTGTTGCAGCCCATGACACGCTGTTGTTCGATGTCTTTGATGATCCAGGCGAAACCACCAACCTGTTTTACGAGAACAGGGAACTTGCTGATTCCCTGTTCCGGCTTATGCATCAAAAATATGAAGACCTGGGCGAATTGCCACCCTCCCAGGTAAGGTAACATAAAAACAATGCCTGTCTCAAATGTCCGATTTATATTATGCTTGTTTTGAAAACAATAAAAACTACTTCAAAAATATGTAATTATGAAAAAAGCAGCAATAGTACTTATGGCAGTATGTGCTATTTATTATAGCGCAGGCGCACAAAACTGGAACATTACTGACTACGGAGCTGTGGGCGACGGCAACAGCCTTAATACCCTTGCCATTCAGGCGGCCATTGATGCCTGCCACGAAGCAGGCGGAGGAACCGTTTATGTACCACCGGGGGTGTTTGTTACAGGCACGTTTGGGTTAAAGTCAAATGTGAACCTCCACCTCGAAAAGGGTGCCGAAATCAAAGGAAGCAGCAATATCAATGACTACATGGAGTTTCATGCCCCCGGGTTTCCTGTGGCCCATTACGGCATCATCTATACCCACAAGGCCGATAATGTATCCATCAGCGGACAGGGAATTATTAACGGCAACGAAGAAGCCTTTTTCCAATGGGACACCGCCAAAGAGATTGAATGGGGTGGGTCAAGACATACCCGCCAGGGAGAAAATTTCAGGAGGGTAGAAGAAGGCATCGGTGATGGTCCCGTTGAGCCCGCACCTCAAAGGCCCATGCAAATGATCATTTTTTCAGAATGCACCAACGTAAGGGTCAGGGACGTTCAGCTGTTAAAAGCCACTTTCTGGACCATCCACTTTGCCGATTGCGATGATGTGCTGATCTCAGGAGTAAAGATCGAAACCAGTTTGTATACACCCAACAGCGACGGGATAAACATCACTTCCAGCCGCAATGTGATCGTATCTGACTGCGATATCAGAACAGGCGACGACGCCATTGCCATCACAGGGTATGCATATCATGACGGATTAGTGGGGTTTCAAAGGCTCAGACATTCATCCGGTAACATCACCATCACCAACTGCAACCTTCAGTCAAGATCGTCGGGGATTAGAATCGGGTTTACCGATCAGAACACCATACGCAATATCCATATCAGCAATGTGAACATCACCAATTCGAACCGCGGTATCGGGATATTTACCCGCAAGGAAGGTGCCATTGAAAATGTAACCGTTTCGCAGGTAACCATCGAAACACACCTGCATACCGGCGACTGGTGGGGAAATGGAGAACCCATCCACATCTCTGCAGTAAGGGAACACCCCGACTCCATCATTGGAGGTATCAGAAACATCACCTTCAGGGATGTAACCTGTTTCAGTGAGAACGGGATCCTGATCTATGGCGCTGAAGACACCGGAATCGAAGATATCAGGTTCTATAACCTGCGGATGAATTTCCTGAAAAGCCCCATGAACGAAGTAGCCGGCGGTAATATTGATATCAGGGGAGCCTATGTGGAAAAACAACTCTTCGCCTCCGATATTTCCGCCTTCTATGCCCGGTATGTAAAACGCCTTACCCTGGAAGATATGGTGATCAGATGGGAAGATGTGGAAGAGGATTATTTCAGACATGGGGTCCATATTGATCATTCCGAAAAAGTGAGGATGAACCATGTGGAGGCACACCCTTCCCCTTCCAACAAAAACCTTCCGGCCATATGGATTGAAAACAGCACGATGATGAAATAAGTTCTGCCTGTTCGAACTTCAACTTTTGACCATCGACTGTTCGACTGTTCAACAAAATATAAACAAATGAATAAACTGACTCACATAATTATCATAACAATCCTGGTCCTGTCGCTTCCGCTATCGGCCCAGCGTCCAGTTGAAAACATCAGGACTCCCGAATACCTCGAATTACAAAGAAACCTGGCCAGTGGCTGGAACACCTGGCACAACAACAACATGCTGTCACAGGTATATCTGCCCTATGGATTTTCTCTCAGTGTGGCCTTGCGTGGGTATGGGATCAACTATCTGCGCGATACGTACAAAGTTTCCCGGCAGATTGACCGCCCTGAAGAGTTGATACCAGGCATGCGATCCGATGATGGCAGTTACACAAGCATGACCGTGCTTTGGCAGGGTAACGAGGTAATAATAGAAAGTGCCACAGACGGGGATGACCTGGTATTGTTGATCACTCCCCAAAAGACCACCTACTTTCTTAAGATCGTGATTGAAGCCGGGGTCAACTGGAATTTACCCGGCGCTGTTGGCCGTAATGGAGAAATGCTGTTTGGCGAATTCGATGACCGTACCTTCCGTGTGGGTGCTACCGCCACCCCGCACAGGGACGTTTTCGTGCAAACAACCCTGCCCTCCCTGGTTTTTGATCCGGATGAGACCATCGGGATTTACACCGGCGAGGAAAGAACGCTTGGAGAAATACAACGGATCATTGACCGCAACAGGCAGCAGGTGCAGGACCGCGCAGACCAATACGGCGAACTGGCCGATGCATTCATAGCCATGCAGGGAGTGTTGGCATGGAACAGCATCTACGATCCTGAAAGCGACCGGGTGATCACACCCGTGAGCCGTTGGTGGAATGCAAGTATCTGGAGTGGGTTTGTGCTGTTTGACTGGGACACTTACTTCGCCGCCTATATGATGTCGTTGTTCAGCCGCGATCTGGCCTATGCCAATGCGGTAGAGATGACAAAGGCCATTACCAGAAAAGGGTTTATCCCCAACTATATCGCAGCACACAACAATTATACCGGCGACAGGTCACAACCCCCTGTGGGTAGCTTTGTGGTTCACCAGATTTACAAGCAATACCAGGAGATATGGTTCCTTGAGGAGGTTTTTGACGAACTGCTGAGCTGGAACCGCTGGTGGGTTACACACCGGTCAAACGGCCCATACCTGAGCTGGGGGTCGCACCCTGTTGAAGACCCCAACTACATCTGGGGCAACACCCAGGAATATGCCGTGCTTGAGTCGGGCCTCGACAATTCACCCATGTACGACAGAGTCCCTTACAACGAAGAAAAATACATCCTTGAATTTGCTGACGTTGGACTGCTTGGATTTTATATTCTCGATTGCAAATCACTGGCAGATATCGCCCGTGAACTGGGCAAGGTTGATATTGCCATGGAACTTGACCACCGGGCACACCACTACACCCAGGTGCTCCATACGCTCTGGCACGAAGAGGATGGCATGTTCTACAACAAAAGAACCGATACAGGTGAGTTATGCAAGAAATTATCACCGACGAATTTCTACCCGCTGCTGGCCAGGGCGGCCACACAGCAACAAGCGGAGCGGATGATCAGTGAATACTATTTCGATCCGGAATTCTTCTACGGAGACTATATGCTTCCGTCCATAGCCCGCAATGTGCCAGGATATGAAGACAACTCCTACTGGCGCGGAAGGATCTGGGCACCGATGAACTTCCTGGTTTACCAGGGCCTGCGCAGTTACGACTTGCCAGGGGCACGCAAAGACCTGGTAAACAAATCGTATGACCTGCTCATGAAAAGATGGAGAGAAGATGGTTCCATATACGAGAATTATAATTCCGAAACCGGGCGGGGCGATGATGTAAAAGACGCTGACAGCTTCTACCACTGGGGGGCACTGCTGGCCTTTATCTCTTTCCTTGAAAACGGTTTTATTGAATAAATGACAATCTCCGCTGGCCTGGTCCCTGTTTCTTTCCTGGCGTGATGCTGCTGCCTTCGGCTTCCGGAAATCCAACAGGCCTTCTGTCCTGTATGAATCATACAATCCCAAAAAGGCGCGGCTTTTCCCTTTAGGAACATGCATTATGCATGGGATTGGTTATGCAGGGAGAAAAGACATTTGTGCAAATTATTTAAACATAAAGTTCAATCCAAAAAAATTCTCCTGATTATTTTTACTCAATTATTTTTTCGATCAACCGAACCCCCCAAATTACATGTACAAACAAGCCGGCATTCACCGATCAATACTGATTTTAGCAATTCTTTACGTTTTGCAGGGATGTTCTTCAGAGCCCCTGGAACTATATACCCATCCTGACTGGCTTGGAGGCACCAACATAGAAACCCTGGAGTCCGAAGGTGATTGCACCATTTTCTTAGCCCTCATGGAAAGAGCAGAGTATACGGTACCGATTGAAAAGCAGCTTTTCACCTTATTTGTTCCACGCGATGAGGCCTTTGAGGAGTATTTCGCAGAGAAAGGGATCAGCTCGGTAGATGACCTCACAAAAGAGGAAGCATTCCGGCTTTTTACCATGTATGTACTTCCCAACCCTTTATCACGATACGAGTTGATTTACGAATACGCCTGGGACCTTGAAAGTCCGCAGGGCGAATATGGATCCTTGTTTTTCAGAAAAAGGACCCGCAGCTTAATGCCCTCCTACAATGAGGTCCCCCTCTATCACCACATCTATGCCGGACAGGAGCTTACCATCGAAACCAATAATCCCATATGGGTACCTTTCTTTACCGATGAGTATATGAAAGATTACAATGCTTCGCCCGATGGCAGCGATTATGAATTTATTTGCAGAACCACCAAATGGAGTGGTACTCAATGGCATGATGCCATGGTTACCGATGCAGAGGTGCGCACATCAAACGGATTTGTATATTTTCTTGACAGGGTCGTGGATCAACCCCCTACCGCCGAAATGTATCTCAGGAACAATCCCGAAAAATACAGTGTGTTTTACCAGATGATACAGCCATTTGCCACCTATGTGCGGTGGGAAAACAACAACAACGAAATTGTTTACAGAAAGGGATACAACCAGGATAAGATCTTCGATATTGCCAACCCCGAAGGGCCAAACCAAGGTGGTGGTCATCATACAAAAAGGGAGATATTTACCCTGTTTATGCCCAGCAACCAGGCATGGGAGGAATATTTCGCACAGAACGGCATCCCCGACTTTGAAGAGCTTTCTGAGATAACACAGATTTATCTTATTCAATCGCACATTTTAAGAAATCAGGCATTTAAGTCAAAAATTGAAATGGGCATGAGAGATAGCTTCGGCAATCCGCTTTTGCTCAATCCCGATGAAGATATTACAGATGCCTATTTGAGCAACAATGCCATCATTTATGATCTCAACCGGGTACTTGAGCCCTTTATCTTCACAACCGTTGCCGGACCATTGTTCTTTGACAACGACTACAGCACATTTCTCCTGGTAATGTACCTTGCTGATAAAATGAATATGGTTTCAAGAGGCGATTTCAATGTAACGGTTTTCCCCATTTCCAATGAACAGTTTGAGCAAATGGGCATAAGGTATAACGAGGAAGACAACGCTATACAATACCTTATTCCGGAACAGGAACGGTGGATGAACTTTACCTTCAACCAGCTGTCTGATTTCATGGAAGGATACATTGCAAGGGAGAAGTTAACTGACTTAAGTGGCGAAGGGTATTTCGAGCTGGTATCGGGAGCATATGTTTACTATAAAAACAACAGGCTTTTTGCAGCAGGCAATGCAGAAGAACAGGAAGCCGCCGAAATTACAGGGTACATAGACAATGATGTCAATGGAATATTATACTACCTCGACAATCCACTGAAAGCCTCCGGGTACACCGTTGCCGAGCGCCTGATAAACGATCCGGAACTGAGTGAGTTCGCAAGCCTGATGACACAGGCAGGACTGATAACCGTTACGCAGGACCCGGTAACCTTCACCCCGATAACCAGGATCAACTTCCTGCGCAATCGTAATGATTTTACTGTATTTGCCCCCACAAACCAGGCAGTTTCTGAAGCCCGTCAGGCAGGAATAATCCCTGATGGAACAAATGAGCTGCGCAATTTTATTTATAATCATGTAATCAGGGAAGATGTGGTGTTTGATGATGGCAAAAAATCAGGATATTTCAACACCCGGTACTTAATGGAAAGCGGACCATCAGGCAACGTTTACTCCAGGATATTCATAGACAACGATTATCAAAATATGGTAATCACCGATCCATCAGGGCAAGTAATTGAAGTACCCCACGAAACCGCCAATAACCTGATTCGTGCAGGTGTAATGCATAAGATACCAAAGATCATTTTAATGCCTTAGTTTACCGAACCAGGGGCTGAATCATACAAATAATGCAAATAAATAAAACCTGCAACAGGCTTATATCACCCTAAATACCTTTTAACCTTAATACTCTATGAGGAAAAGACATCTGATTTACATCGCGATCATATTTCTAATTGGCTTTAATAATACGGTACACGCACAAACCCATATTGTACAGGGGCAGGTCAGGGATGAATCAACCGGAGAACCCCTGATGTTTGCCAATGTGGTGGAAGTGGATATCAACGGCAGGTTCATATCGGGCACCATCACTGACGACAACGGACGTTATGTGCTCAATATAAGCAGCCGGGAGGCTACAATAATGGCTTCATACATAGGGTACACCAAGCAAACCCTCGAGGTGGAAGGCAGATCAACAGTCGATTTTGGTCTGGTTTCCGATTCGCAAATGATCGATGAGTTTGTGATCACTGCAGAGAGGATAAGCAGCGATGGGGTAACGGCAGTCAGGGACCGCGGAATGGCGGTTGCCCGGATTGAGATGAGAGAACTCGAAGGGGCCAGTACCACTACCGTTGAAGAAATGCTGATGGGGCGTGTTGGAAATGTTGATATTTCGGCCGTTTCGGGTGATCCGGGCGCAGGTTTGAATATCCGGATCAGGGGTACGGCTACCCTCAATGCCCAAAACAACCCGCTCATTGTTGTAAATGGAATTCCATACAATGCAAACCTGGATGGTTTTGATTTTGCCAGTGCAGACGTTGAACGTTTTGGCAACCTGATTGATGTTGCTCCTGAAGACATTGAAACCATTGAAGTGCTCAAAGATGCCGCTTCAACGGCAGTTTGGGGATCAAGGGCGGCCAACGGGGTGTTGATGATCACCACAAAAAGGGGTGTAAGGTCAAAACCCATGTTTGAATATTCTTACAAAATTACCCAGGCCAGGGAGCCCAGAAGCATACCAATGCTCGATGGCGGTGGGTATGCAAGACTGATTACCGATCAACACTTCAATGTGAACAGGGGGCAGTTTCAACACATGGAAATTGCTTTTGACCCAAGCTGGCCACAGTATCACAATTTCTCACAAAACACCAATTGGGTTGACGAAATAACAAAGGTCGCCCTGATCCAGCAACAGAATTTCTCCGTCAGAGGAGGAGGTGACCGGTCCAGGTATAATTTGTCAATTGGGTATAACGATGAGGAAGGCACCACCCTGGGCAATGATCTTAAGCGCCTTACGCTAAGAAACTCTCTCGATTACAACCTCTCATCGAAACTCAGGTTCAGCTCTGATATACTCTACACACACTATGACCAAAACAGCAACTTCTGGGACAATGTGCGGGAAATAGCTTACCAGAAAATGCCCAATATGTCTATTTATGAAAGGGACACCCTGAATAATGTATCCGATATTTATTTCACGCCCCCATCTACCATACAGGGCAACTCAGACTGGATGTACAACCCTGTTGCATTTGCCACACTTGGCAACCTTTCAAGAATAAGAAACAATACCAGGGCGTCTGTAAATCTCAGGTACAACCCTGTTATGAACCTTGAGCTCAGCACCAATGTAACCCTCGACATTTTTGACGAGAAAATGGAAAGATTTCTCCCCTTTAAAGCGCTCGGGTTTGAATACGACAGCCACCTGACCAACCAGTCGGGCAATGCGTTTAATAAGAGAAACTCTATTTTTACCTTTTCAAGAGCTGTATACCGGCCCGTTGAAAACGACATTCATTCACTTATAATCATTTCACAGGTTGACACCGAGCGGAGTGTAAACCGTTCGTACGGGGTTACAACCAGCAGGGCACCATCACCTGTCTTGATGCTTCCGGTTGGCGATAAGACACTCAACAGCTTCTATTCAGGGTTCTCCGAATTTCGCTCTTTGGGGTATTTTGCCAGCGCTCACTATAAATACAGGGACAAGTACCTGGTTTCGGCAGGAGCCAAATACGAAGGAAACTCACGGTTCAGTCCGGAAACCCGATGGGGTCTTTTCCCCACGGCAAGCATCGCCTGGAGGCTCTCTGAGGAATCTTTCCTAAGTCACGCAGCGTCTGTTGATGACCTGCGTCTGCGAGGAAGCTGGGGTCAAACCGGAAACATGCCTGACCAAAACTACCTGTATTTTAACACTTATGCCGCAGGAGCCCACCTGGCCTACCTGGATATGCCCGGTGTTCAGCCAACGGGTCCTGAACTGACCAGCCTGCGCTGGGAAACCATCGAGCAGAAAAACCTGGGGGTCACTTTTACCGCCTTCAATGCCAGGTTACACATAGAAGCAGATGTGTACCGCAAGACAACCAAAGACCTGTACCTGCCTGTATACAATATTCCAGGCCACTCGGGCTACAGCAACATTAAAATAAATGATGGCGAGATGGTAAACCAGGGCTTTGAGTTCATGATTGACTACAAGGTGTTCAACAACAAGGATTTTGAACTTTCATTCAACTTTAACACCTCACACAACCAGAATATTGTGGTTCGGCTGCCCGAAAACTACAGCCTTGAATATGGAAACATGCTCGAAAATGGAAATTACAGGATCAGCATTGTACCCGGACAGCCGCTGGGCGGCTTCTTTGGTTACCGGTTCCTTGGTGTATACAGCACTGATGAGGATGCCATTGTGTATGGCATCGATGGGGAACCTGTTTATCCTCTTAACAGCAATGAACCCATGCGCATGATCCATGGGGGTCCCGGAGGGTATCAATTCATGGGGGGTGATGCAATATATGCCGACATCAACCACGATGGCATTATCGACGAACGCGACCTTGTTTACCTGGGCGATCTCAACCCTGACCTTATGGGTGGATTCAGCCTTAGATCTAGATACAAATCATTGATTGTCAATGTATTCTTTAATTACAAAATAGGCCAGTCGATCATAAACCAAACCCGGATGAACACCGAAAAAATGTATGGGTATGAAAATCAGAGCATTGCGACAAACTGGCGGTGGCGCAGACAGGGAGACCAAACGGTTGTCCCCAGGGCCCTTCATGGAGAAGGATACAACTGGATGGGCTCAGACCGGTTTGTTGAAGATGGATCGTTTGTAAGGCTTCGATCAGCATCAATCAGCTATGTGGTGCCCAAATCAGTATGCAAGAGGATCGGACTGAACGAAATGAGGCTGTTCCTGATGGGATACAATATATATACCTGGACCAATTATTCCGGTCAGGACCCGGACGTTCCAATCCCGTTTCATCCTTCCGAACTACCCAAGGATTTTAGCAGAACCCCTCCCAGTTTCCGAATCACACTGGGAACAAATATCAGCTTTTAGTTACCCGAAAATACGCCTGAAATGATGAATGCACATAAAAACACCGTATACCTGCTGACCCTGTTCACCATCCTGGCCACGTTTGTCCAGTGCACTGACTGGCTCGACCTTGAACCTGAAAATGACCTCATTGAAGATGAATTCTGGAGAAAGAGTGAAGATGTGGAGGCAGTGCTTGGCTCCGCATATACAAGCTGGCGGAATAATGCACTAAATAATCTCATTATGGGAGAGATAAGAGGTGATATGGTTCAGTTTACCGGTTCGGCCTTTACAGACTATAACCGAATTGCCCAAAGCGATATCTCAACCACCAATCCGCGAACAAACTGGTCGGGGTATTACCAGACAATCAACCTGGCCAATATTATTCTGCATTATGCGCCATTAGTCCTGGAAAGGGATCCCACCTTCACCACTGAACACAAACAATCGATCGAAGCCGAAGCCCTCTTCCTGAGATCATTGAGCTACTTTTACCTGGTTCGTCTGTGGAAAGAGGTGCCGCTTGTGCTTAATCCAATGATCTCTGATACAGTTAATGTGTTTCTGCCTAAAAGTACTGAAACCGAAGTGTTGAACCAAATTGCTTCCGACCTGAAATACGCCGAAGGTATTGCCTACAGGGATGAGTTTATGAACAACCCTGCCTATTACAAGGGAAGGGCCAACGTGTATTCGATCCAGGCACTTCTTGCAGACATTTATCTGTGGCAGGAAAAATACGAGGAGTGCATCGGGTATTGCGACATCATAATCAACTCCGGAAAATTCTCACTGGAAGATCAAAACAATTGGTTTAACCTGTTCTACCCCGGAAATTCAATGAAAGAAAGCATCTTTGAAATTCAATACAGTACGGCCTTCCAGCAATTCAACCCGATATACCACAATGTGATACGACTGGGGACAGGCAATCCTGACATGAACATGGTGGCTACCGATATCCTTTCATCTCTTTATGAGAGAACAGACATAAGGCTGCTCAACGACGCTGATGTTCCCTTTCCACGGGCAATTCCGGGCAACAAATATGCTTCAAAAGGACTTATCTTCACCCGCAGGTTGCCTGCAGAGAATGACGCAAACCTCATAGTTTACCGGTATCCGGAAATTCTTCTCATGAAAGCAGAAGCATTGATCGAGCTGGGAGGGAACACCCAGGAAGTAAATGACATACTGAGCATGGTGTCAGACAGATCAAGCGGATTATTTGAAGGTGTAGGCGACACCGAAACCCTGCGAATAGCCGTTCTTAATGAAAGGGCAAGAGAATTTGCAGGAGAAGGAAAACGATGGTTTGACATTCTGCGTTATGCCAAACGCAATGACTATCAAAGAAAAAATTTCATCATCAATATGATTCTTGCCAATGCAGGAGTTCAGCAAAGGCCCATACTGGAGGCCCGGCTTACCGATGTGATGAGCTACTATCTCCCCATACATGAAGATGAACTGATGTACAACCCACAATTGGAGCAAAACCCATTTTATGACCGGTGATGTTATACGAAACCCTCAACAGATATGCGTGGCTTCAGACTTCAGGCAATTGACCGGATCACCGGCTGCTGGCACAAATCAACCTGCTGAGCCACATATGAAAAGTTTCATGCACGATGCAATGAATGTAACAAAAAAACATAAACAGATGAATATCATTTCAACAGCCAACCGTTTAATAAAACATCCCTGTTTAACAATATTCTTTCTGCTCGTTTTTCTGAGTTGTGATGAGATTGTTCCCGAACTGCATCATCTGGACTCCGAACAACAGACCATCATGGAGTTTATCTCCGACGAAAGAAATAAGGACCGGTTTTCATATTTTAGCGAGATCGCCGAGTTGGCAGGGTTGAGAAACATTCTTTCGGTAAGGGGACCTTACACCCTTTTCCTGCCCGAAAACAGTGCCGTGCAGGAGTATCTTGGTGAATTGGGAATCCCTTCTCCAGGACAGATGGACCCTGAAATGGCAAAAGAATTGGTTTATAACCATCTTATTGATGTGATGATCAGAAGCGGCAGCATCGGTCTCGGGGCACTTGAAAAAGCAAATGCCCTTGGAGATTTCCTTTCCAGCGAGTTTGTTGGTCCGGATATATACATAAACAAGGAATCCAGAATCATAAGGCGGGACATAATCACCGCCAACGGAGCAGTGCATGCCATTGACAAAGTCATCAAACCTGTGCATGATCCTGCAGGCGAAGTCCTGGCTTCCCTTGATGGCTATTCCATCTTTCTTGAAGGGCTGAGGATATCAGGTATACTTGACACGCTGCAGATCATTGAATTTGACTATGGACAATTCAGGGCCCGAACCCGATATACCCTGCTAACCGTTTCCGATTCCATATATGCCGCCAATGGCATTTTTTCTATCGACGACCTGATCAATCATCTGACCGACGAGCCAGAAAAAATCAGCCACCGCGGCAATGAATTCCATAATTACATGGAATACCATTGCATAGCAGGGACTCACTACATGAATCATCTGCGCAGGCAGCATTACCCCAACATTTTCAATGAGAACTTTATCAGCATTACCCTTGATAATGACTACGAAATAAACAAAAGAGGCAATGAGTATACCTCCTTTTATATTCCCGGCTCGAACATTCCTGCAAAAAATGGGGTGATCCACACCATAGATGAGGTAATGGACGTACCCCTGCCAGTTCCCTGGAAAGTGGTTCACGATGTTACAGACTATATCGATTTCAGGGAATCAGATTTTTACAAAAGAAGGGAGACCCTGAGACCGGGAGAAAACATTTTTCAAAAGTTCTTTGACGGCGAAAACACATTTGAGTACATAAAATGGGAGGGCGATTACCTGCAATACTATTACAGGGTAAACGACTGGTTGGCAGGCTCCTATATGAATGGCGACTGCCTTACAATGAGTGGATTCTGGTCTATCGAGATCACAACGCCCCGAATCATGAAAGGCAGGTATGAAATACATGCCTTTACCCGTATCGGTCCTGATTGCCTCATTTACATCGATGGTGTTTTGCAGGAGCACCTTTATAAAATGAGCGAAGGAGGCGACAATTTGATACCACGGTATATTGGCACTGTAAACTGGACAGAGTCAACTACCCATACTATAGAACTGGAAAGCCTGACAAGCGGACTGCTTTTTTATGACCGGTTAGAGTTTACCCCCATTCAAGATTGATTTTTTTGGTTGACACGCTAATGGGTATAACGTTTAAAAGTTTAAAAAGAAAAAATATGTTTTCATCTACAGGGCCTTATTTCCGAAGTCTGCTTTTAATTGCCGGTTGTTTTTTGCTCTTTCCCGGCAAAAGCTTTACACACTCCCTAACAGATCCAATGGTCAGGGGTGTTGTTCTTGAATCCGGAACCAACAAACCTCTTGCCCAGGCAGTCATTTCCGTTTCTGTAACCGGAGAAAACACCCAATCAGATGAGCATGGGAAGTTTGAATTAAAGGTGCCCGACCTGTTTTCAACCCTGGCTGTCAATCTGCCTGGCTATACCCGGAGAAGATTGACCCCTGAGGGACAGGAACAATTAACGATTTACCTCGTACAGGAAAGGTTTTCATCGTTTGATGACCTGGTTTCACTTCCACTTGAAAGCAAGATTTCCCGGGAGGTCATTGAGCCCGTTTCCTCCATTTCTGGAGATATGATCAACAGTTTCCCCGGAACGCCTGCAGATGGGCTCATACAGGGTATGTTGCCAGGACTGCATGTAGTCAGGCACTCCGGATTTCCCGGACATAAGGCCTGGCTGAACGTTGGGGGAATATCTTCCATGTATGCAAAACAACAACCGCTGCTCATTGTCGATGGAATGATCCACGAATACAATTATGCCAATCAAAGCGTCATCAGCGGTTTTAGTTTCAATCCGTGGGATATAGTTGACGTTGACGATATTGCCGACATTACACTAATGAATGGGAGCCTGGCCTCCTGGGGTTCAAATGGCTCGAATGGAGTCATTTACATAAGCACAGAAAAAAGAAGTGAAGCAAGCTCTGAAATTATATTCAACAGCTACGGCGGCATTGGCTTAATGCCAGAAAAAATTTCGTTGCTCAATGCCGACCAGTTCAGGAGCTTGTTTTCTGAACAGATCATTCAAAACGGACAAACTCCTGAAGAATACGGATGGCTCACCGGAGACCCATCCGATCCCGATTTCTTCAGGTACAACAACAGCACCAACTGGCAGGATGAATTGTTCAGACCCAGCGCTGTTCAGAAATATCACGTATTTCTTAAGGGTGGTGATGAAATTGCCACCTACAATATTTCAACCGGCTACCTCAAGCATGGCAGTATTTACGAAAATTCGTCCTACTCAAGGTACAACCTGAGAATTAACGGTAAAATAAACATCACAGACAGATTTTCGGTTGTGCCAAATGTCAAACTCTCCCTGTCTGACTCTTATGTGGCAAGCATGGGTGCTGAGGAATACAAAAACCCATTAACCTCCTCGCTGCTCAAATCCCCTTTAATGGCCCCAATGGCCCGCGACCCCAGAACAGGAGCATTTCTCAACGAGATCGACGACGTAGGTATTTTCAGCGTCAGCAACCCAATTGCCATTGTTGCAGAGGGCATGGGCTCCAACAGGAACTACCATTTTCTTAGCTCAGTAGACTTCAGCTACCGTTTTAATCCGCGGTTGACCATCTCCAGCCTCACCGGCATCAGTTATAACAATGCACGCGAGAGCCTGTTCCTGCCCGGTCACGGATTGGTAAACCAGGAATTTGCCGACAATTCAAGGCACGACCTTGTATACGATTTCCGTTCAACCCAAAACCATTCAAAACTCACCTACAAGAATACCCTGGGTGCCGGGTCCCTGATTGCCGTGATGGGTTTCAGGTATTTAAAGAACAATTACAAATTCAATATCGGCAATGACCTCAACACTCCCTCCGACGATTTCAGGAACCTGGGACAGGGAGCCAGGTACCAGTATCTGAGGACTACCGTGGGCGATGACCGTGAATTGGTCTGGGGATCAGTTTACAGCTCAGTGAATTACAGCATTAACAACAAATACTACATCGAAGCAAATTACTCATTCGACGGGAATTCCAACATCAATAAAAACAATCGCTACAACCACTATCCGTCATTGGGTGTGGCCTGGAGGATCTCTTCAGAGCCTTTTCTTTCGGCCATTAAAAAGGCCGGCGACCTGAAACTACGCGCATCTTACGGATTATCGGGCAACATGCATAGCCAGGCGTACGACTACTCAAAACTGTTTTACGTTGGACGAAGACTTGGCAGCATCGGTGTACTGGTACGTGATGCTGTTCCCAACACTGATCTTGCCATCGAGAAAAAATCCACCTTAAATGCGGGTTTTGATTTTATGACCGCAAGCCTGAGATCATATTTTTCTTTCAATTATTACCATTCTACCGTTAACAACCTGCTGATAAACCAGCAATTACCCGCTTTTGGCTTCGAGAATTATTTTGACAATGGGGGTGTGCTCAACATCAATGCCTTTGAACTGGCCTTCCAGAGCCGGACATCCTTTTCCAGTGTCACCTGGACCTACGGACTATCAGCCAGCAGGTATGTGTCCAAAATGAAAGACCTGCAATTTATCGACGAGCAAAAGAACTCCATCATTCACCAGGTTGGCAACATCGATGACATCAGGGTGTTCTATCTTGCAAGTAAAAACAATGGGTTAAACCTTTTCTATGGCTATCAGACGGATGGCAATTATGCCTTAGACAGTGAGGCACAATCCGTTACAGGACCGGGTGGCGTACCTATGAGAGAGGGCGACATCAGGTTCGTTGATCAGAATGGTGATAACATTATCAATGCCCTGGATATGACAGTCATCGGCGATCCAAATCCTGATCTATACGGTGGAATACACACTTCTTTGATCTTTAAGAATATTGAAGTTGGGGCTTTCGTAACATACTCTTATGGAAACGACATCTTTAACTATTTAAGATTCAAAACCGAATCCATGAGCAATTTTTACAACCAAACCACAGAAACCCAAAACAGATGGGGAAGCCAAAGCCAAAATGGCACCATTCCAGGGGCATCTATGGGCGACCCTACGGGAAATACTGTTTTTTCAGACAGATGGATCGAAGACGGATCTTACCTGAGGCTCAAAAACCTTTCCGTAAGCTATACCCTACCCTCCTCCGCCAGGCTTTACCAGCATGCAACCATTTACCTTACGGGTACAAACCTCATCACTTTTACACGTTATGAAGGCTACGACCCGGAAGTTTATTATGAGAATTCGCCTTTCCAAATGGGTATCGATTACGGTAAAATACCCCAGGTACGTACATTTTTATTAGGCTTGAGATTATCCATCTGATTCTTTTATCAAATCGTCAAAACATGACCAATAAGAAAACCATAAACATCATAACCAGGATTGTCCTGCTTTCAATCCTGCCTGCAATCATAATCTCCTGCATCGACGACCTCTTCGATGCCAAATTAGGCGACAAGGTGCAGCCTCATCAGCATTACAATGATGCAAGCGACGTATGGAGCTCCTTTAATGGTATTGTTCTGCTGCTCCAGGAAATTATGCCCAACCATATTCTGATCGACGGACTGCTTTCTGATCAGATACAGCCCACGGGCAACGCAGGTGCCGAATTGGTTACCCTGTATAATCATCCCTTTTCGTCAGGCAACTCCTATATAAACGGATCGCCTTACTACAAGGTGATCATATCAGCCAATGACGTGCTTGCCAACGTCGATGCAGTGGTGGAAAGTGATCTCTTAAATTACGATTCCATAACCAATGTTGCCGTTAAAAGGGCTCTGATATCCTACCGATCATGGGCATACTTTAATTATGCAAGGTTATATGGCAGGGCAACCATTATTCCGGAAGTATTTGAATCTATTGAGGACACGCAGTACATGGAGGTTGTAACCAAAGAAGAAATGTTCAACAGGCTAATTGATGACCTCACCCCTGTTTTGCATGATATGGAAAGCAGCCAGGCCGAAATTTTAATACATAACGCCATCAACACCAGGGCACTGCTGGGCGAAATACATCTGGAGCTTGGCAATTACTCCCTGGCCGAACAATACCTGCGCGAGGCCTGCGATAGTTTTGGCAGACATCTCTATAAAGTGGATGGCACCCATGCGCGAAACAATTTTGCATCAATTTTCAGGAATCCGGCCGGTGCATTCAGGGAAGTGATGGTCTATGTTCCTTTTTCTTTCGAAGACGGACAAAAAAATCCACTGGAGCCCTATTTCAGACCTGACTTTGACTTCACACTGGAACCAACGGATAACCTTGTAAGCGCATTTGGGCAACAACAACGCCTGAACGACACCATTTTGGGCGATATCTTCAGGGGGTTCGGTGTTTCCATTGACTCAATTCCCTGGCTGGACAACCGTTTCTTCATTTCCAAATACTCACTGGAGCCTGGTGCAGTTCCTTACAGTGCCGATATCATCATCTACAGGGCATCCGACATACATTTGCTGCTTGCCGAAGCATACAATCGCATGGGAGAACATGAAATTGCACTTATCCTTATGAATCAGGGCATCAGGCAGATAAGGCCCAGACCCGTGCAGCTCAGAACGTGGGCAACCAACGATGGGGTGCGGGGACGTGTGTTTTTGCATCCGCGGACAGTGCCCGACGATGTAACCGACAAAACAACTTATATCGAAGACCTGCTTATCGAAGAGCGTGCCCTGGAACTGGCTTTCGAAGGAAAGCGATGGTTTGATCTAATGCGCATTGCCAATCGAAGAAATGATCCTTCTTTCCTGGCCGATATTGTTGCAGCCAAATATCCGGACCCGGTTGTTGCCGGGAGGGTTAGACAGCATTTAATGATACCACAAAACTGGTATCTGCCATCCAATTGACAGAGCATATGACCACATAACCGGAATCGGCTGAAGCAGTAATTTCACCAATACGATTAACATAAATCATTCAAATGAACTTTGGGAGAACATTCAATTCAAGGTATATCATTGGTCTCACACTGATTTCTGCGCTTGGCGGACTGTTATTTGGATATGACTGGGTGGTGATCGGAGGGGCAAAACCCTTTTACGAACGCTTTTTCGAGATCACCCACTCGCCTTACCTGCAAGGATGGGCTATGAGCAGTGCCCTGATCGGATGCTTAATGGGTGCATTCTCATCCGGCTATCTGACCGACAGGATCGGCCGGAAAATGCCTTTGATCATCGCTGCTTCATTATTTACCCTATCGGCGCTTGGGACAGGGCTATCCAGTAGTTTTTCCCTGTTTATTTTTTACCGTTTACTTGGCGGACTGGGTATTGGGATCGCTTCGGCCACATCACCCATGTACATCGCCGAGATATCACCCGCGCCCCTCAGGGGAAGGTTGGTTGCCGTTAATCAGCTTACCATTGTAATTGGGATCCTTGCTGCACAGGTCATGAATTACCTGATTGCCGGGAAAGTTCCTGACGGGGCTACCGATGAAATGATCGTCGCCTCCTGGAACGGACAATGGGGATGGAGATGGATGTTTTGGGCTGAAACAGTTCCGGCGGTAACGTTCCTTACCCTCGTAATGATGATACCCGAAAGTCCGAGATTCCTGGTTAAGTCAGGGAGGAAACAGCAATCGATGGCAGTTCTTGAGAAAATCGGGGGACGGGAGTATGCACTGAAAACAGAATTGGAGATCATTGACACGCTCAGGAGCGCAACATCGAAAATTGACTGGAAGGGACTGAAAAACAAAAAGCTGAGACCTGTGCTTGCTTTGGGGATAACCCTGGCTGTTTTTCAGCAATGGTGCGGCATTAATGTGATATTCAATTACGCCGAAGAGGTATTTACATCGGCCGGCTATTCCGTTTCCGGAATGTTGTTTAATGTGGTCATTACCGGGATGGTGAATCTTGTGTTCACTTTAATTGCGATGCGGGTAGTCGACAGCTGGGGCAGGAGAAAACTAATGATCCTCGGCTCGGGGGGATTGAGCATCATCTACATTTTTCTCGGTTTTAGCTATTACCAGGGAATCCAGGGTTTTATGATCCTGATGATTGTTATCCTGGCCATTGGTACTTATTCACTTACCCTTGCACCCGTGACCTGGGTGATCCTTTCGGAAATATTTCCCAACCGCATACGCGGAGCCGCAATGGCCATGGCAACGACTGCGTTATGGGCCGCCAGTTTTGTCTTAACGTACACCTTCCCTTTGCTTAACAATGCATTAAGTGCTCACGGAACGTTCTGGCTCTATTCAATGATCTCTTTCGCCGGATTCTTGTTTATCCTGAAAAAACTGCCTGAAACCAAGGGCAAAAGCCTTGAAGAGATTGAGGCAACATTCAAAACCCAGTAAGTAAAGCCGACACAGATCAACTTCGACATATATTGCAGTATTTTAAACATATGTCATAGCCAAAAAGCACATAAACCATTATTATTGCTACGCGTATTAAGGTTTCAGCAGATCGGTTCTCCCAATCCGGCAACAACCGACCTTGCAGGCACATGGAGGTTTTCTGCTGACACGCATATTGTGTGGCAAAAGCGGGGTTTAACGGCGAACCCTGGGTGTGCCTTTCCAAACTGAGAATAATCCCGTAACCCATGAGAGACCCTTCGATGGAACAAACGGCTGCCGGACTGAGCACCACTTCGGGAATTGATGCCCGGCTCATTGCCTCTTCACACGAGCGGCAGGTGATCCGTTCTCTTGCGTATACCGTGCTGGAACTGGCTTCCAGGCCTAAAGAAGAGGAAAAAAGAAAGCTCTGGACCAACCATAACGATTTAAACAAGACGCGGCCACTCGTCTTTTGCGACCCCGAAAATGGATGGAATGAGATCATCACCCAGGATCAGATAGTGTGTTCAAACCCCCTGCTGAGGGTCTGGGAAATGGCATTAAGAAAAGAGATCTTCTGGGGTAATGATATGAAAGACGATAAGGTGATTGAAGCTCATTTTTATGTGCCGTACAATTACTCCACAACCGGCTGGGGGCTCAGGGAAGAGACCCTTCGAACCAGCGATGAGGGTTCCTGTATATGGATCGGTAAGATCAATGATTATGAGCAGGACCTGCCAAAGCTTACTTTTCCCGACATAGTGATCGATTATGAAAAAACAAACAGGGTTGTTGATTTTGCAAACGAGCTCCTTGGGGACATCCTTATGGTAAAACTCAGGGGGGTCTGGTGGTGGTCACTGGGTATGACGTGGGATTATATCAAGTTTCGGAGTCTGGAGAATTTCATGCTCGACATCCTTATGTATCCGGAGTATGTGCACAAGTTCATGGGGTTTCTGTGTGAAGCAACGCATCGCAAGCTCAATTTTCTAGAAAGCAACCATCTGCTTGCACTGAATACCGGCGGATCATATGTGGGTTCGGGAGGATTTGGCTGGACTACGCACCTGCCCGGGCCGGACTTTGATCCCTTAAAGATAAAAACAATAAATATGTGGGGATTTTCAGAAAGCCAGGAAACAATTGGTATCGATCCGGAAGCCTACGGTGAATTCATCTTTCCCTATGAAAAAACCATTTTGGAGCGTTTCGGACTGAATTGTTATGGCTGTTGTGAGCCGATTGAACCACGCTGGCAATTTGTAATGCAATTTCCACACCTGCGCAGGGTATCCGTTTCTCCATGGGCTGATGTCTCAAAAATGACTGAACTGTTGCGGGACGAGTACATCATGTCTGTAAAACCAAGTCCTACCCCACTCTCTATGAGCACTATTGATGAAGCCGCCATACGCAAGGAACTGCGCCACATCATGCAGCAAACCAGGAACAACCACGTTGAAGTGATCATGAAAGACAACCATACCCTGGGGAAAAATCCGATGAATGTCGTTAACTGGTGCCGACTGGCAAAACAAGAAGCCATGAACCTGTAAAAAAAGTACAAAAACATGATATTATCAGGTATTGATTGGACCATCATCACCATCTACTTTGTGTTTCTGTTTGCGGTTGCATACTATTTTTACAGCAAGTCGGCCACCACCACAGAGTATTTCCTGGCAGCACGCACCACAAGATGGTTTGGCATTGGTCCGACCATTTTTGCAGCAAACATTTCCAGCGAACACGTAATCGGACTTGCAGGTGCGGGTGCGGCCACCGGACTAGCTGTGGGGGCGTATGAATGGATGGCGGTTTTCTGTTTGTTCGTGCTGGGTTGGGTTTTTGTGCCTCATTACCTGAACAGCAAGGTGTTTACCATGCCCGAATTTCTCGAGAGAAGGTATAACGCTGCATGTCGATGGTATCTTTCCTCTATCTCTATTTTGGCTTATGTTTTCACCAAAATATCTGTTTCGCTCTTTGCCGGGGCCATACTGCTGAAATTTATCCTGGGCTGGGATTACCTCACATCATCCATCATCCTCGTACTGGCAGCGGGTTTATATACACTTGCGGGCGGATTACGGGCAGTTATCTTTACAGATTTTTTTCAATCATCGATTCTTATTGCTGGTTCGGCCATTCTCACATTCATCGGATTGCAGGAAGCAGGTGGCTTTAGTGGACTGAGAAACAATCTCCCGGAAGATTTTTTCCAGATGATCAAGCCTGCATCCCATAAAGTGTACCCATGGACCGGCACCACAATGGGCATTTTCATCCTTGGCATCTGGTATTGGGCTACCGATCAGTTCATTGTGCAGAAAGCCCTCTCAGCCAAAAATCTTAACCATGCCCGCACAGGCATCAACTTTACCGCTGCCCTGAAAATACTGCCTGTGTTTATCCTGATCCTTCCCGGACTTGTGGCCAGATCACTCTGGGGCGAAGAGCTGGCCCATGCTCCCGACCAGGCATACCCATTGCTGGTTACACGGCTCCTTCCGCAGGGACTTGCAGGATTAATGATTGCCGCACTGCTGGCAGCACTCATTTCATCACTCGCAGCAGTCTTTAATTCCAGTTCAACACTCTTTACAATGGATATATACAAAAAGCTGCGCCCTGATGCATCTGACAAGAAGCTCGTTCTGATTGGCCGGTTCTCAACGCTTTTACTTATTGTGATCGGCATACTATGGATCCCCCTCATCAGACACATGAGCGACCAGATATATCAATACCTGCAATCGGTTCAGGCATATATCAGTCCACCCATTGCTGCAGTTTTCCTGTCCGGCATATTATGGAAAAAAGCCACCGGCAAGGCGGCCATCATTACACTCATTTCGGGTGGAATACTGGGATTGATAAAGTTTGGGGCAGATTTAGCCTCAAAGTTCAACAACAATCAAATCCTGGAATCCTTTGCTTCCATATCTTTTCTTAACTACTGTGTGGTGCTGTTCCTGGTATGCCTGTTGATCCTTGCCTCCATAAGCATTCTGTATCCTTCACGGGCAAGGGAAAAAACTGAAACCGTTGTGATCGAAATCTCAGAGAACAAGTTCGACAATTCTTTATGGAACTGGTTCAACATTGTTCTTTCAGTCTTTATCGGACTTACAGTGATTGCGTTATGGGGTTATTTTGCATAACCTCATCTGCTTTAAAAACCCACAATGCCGAAGTAAAAAAATGTATTTAATTGATTGTCAGATATAATAACGATAACAGGGATAAAAATTGTTTTTGTTTGCTTTTTACAAGTACATGTACTTCAGACCATCTGCTTCGTTGCGAAAACCCTGAAATAGAAAACTATGCCGGCGGCTTTCAACGCCTTGCATCTGGCCTGAATGATACGAATGAATAATACAGGTTAAAATACGAAACAAACATATATATGAATTAAAAACAACTAAACCATGAGAATGAATTTTCAAACACTGCTGGCAGTTATTCTTTTCCTTCTTCTCCAGGGGGGAACATTTGCAACTAACGACGAACCACTGCGGCTCATCATCAACACTGCCGAAAAAACCGATGAATTTGACGGAGTGGGAGCAGTAAGTGCCGGTGCATCATCAAGGCTGCTGATCGATTATCCTGAACCATACAGGAGCCAGATACTTGATTACCTCTTCAAACCCAATTACGGGGCTGCACTGCATCACCTCAAGGTGGAGATAGGAGGTGATATCAATTCAACCGACGGATCAGAACCCAGTCACATGCGTACACCCGATGATGAAAACTATTTTCGGGGTTACGAGTGGTGGCTCATGAAGGAGGCAAAAAAACGGAATCCCAACATTATCCTGAGTGCGCTCCCCTGGGGTGCACCCGCGTGGATTGGTAATGGGACATATTTTTCACAGGATATGGCAGATTACATTGTCAGATTCATCAAAGGTGCCAAATACCATCACGACCTCGACATACAATATGTTGGCGGATGGAACGAAAAGCCATTTGATGTGGAATGGCTCAAACTATACCGCCAGACTCTTGACGATTCCGGACTCCAGGATGTAAAAATCATTGCCAGCGATATGAATGGCCCACCCGAGATGATGTGGGAAATTGCTGATTCAATGATGGTTGATCCGGAGCTCAAAGATGCCATATATGCTGTTGGCGTCCATTATGCACACGGCGAAACGTTTCAATCGGCGATGCAACTCCGTGAGGAAGGAAAGAAACTGTGGTCTACAGAAGATGGGGAGTGGGACTGGTACACCATGCTGCCCTATCCGAATATGCGTGCCAGCAAGCTTAACCTCAACTACATCGACCGTTTCCTTACGAAAACCCTGTTCTGGAGTCCGGTTACATCATACTATGACTGCCTTCCGGCACCGGGCTCCGGACTCCTTCACGCCAACACACCTTGGTCGGGGGCATACCAGGTATACCCCAAACTCTGGGAAGTGGCACACACGACTCAGTTTGCACAACCAGGCTGGTATTATTTGCGCAATGCCTGCAAACATCTGCCTTCAGGTGGAAGCCTTGTTTCCCTTACCGACCCGGTTGGAAAAGAAGTGTCAGTCATCATTGAAACAACCCGCGCACACAGCAATCAGAACATCATCATCAAACCAGAAGGTGAATACCAATTTGAAAAGCTACACGTATGGTATACCGACGACCTGAACACGTTTCGAAAGGGAGATGACCTGGTTGCAGTTGGCGGAGCATTCCATTTTGAGATCAAACCCCGCACCATCTATTCGCTGACCACAACTACCGGTCAGCACAGGGGAGCAGCAACAGGTGCCAATCCTGCCCCCTTCCCATTGCCTTACATAGAAAACTTCAACAGTTACCCCGATGAAGCAACCCCAGTGTATTTTAGCGACCAGTACGGGGCCTGGGAGGTAGAATCCCACGAAGGATCAAACAAAGTACTTGTCCAGCAAATCCGGTCCAGGGGGATCGAATGGGCCGGCGGACAATATTCATTTTCGATCCTTGGCGATATGCATTGGACCAATATAGAGGTGTCTGCTGATGTTTCATTTGACAGGGACACCGAAACCCCAAGGGATGAGTTATTTGCATCAGTTATCGCACGCAATTTTCAGGGTGCCGTATGGGCAGCTTTTGCCACAACAAATCCGATCGGTTACAGCCTGATCTTGTATGCCGATGGCCGCTGGAAACTGGTAACCGATTTCGATGTCCTGGCTGAGGGCGAAGTAAGCCTGGGCAATAACAACTGGCACAACATCAAAATAAGTTGTCACGACAATACCATTAAAGGATGGATCAACAAAAGCCAGGTTTTTGAATTAGAGGATACCAGGTACAGAAATGGACTCGCAGGGATTGGAAGCAGCTTTGATCCTGTTATGTTTGACAATGTAAATATCTCAGAATCTCAATAATAACGCAAGTTAGAAACTAAACACAACCAGGTGAAAGCCATACGGGCCAAAACCAACAAATGCAAATAAAATGAAAATAAGAACGATCGTATTGCTGGCAGCAATATTAATTGCCTGCAGATCAGGTGCTTTGCCCAACGAACCGATATTCGACATAAGGGAATACCCATTCTCCCATTACGGATCATACATGTCGGTAATGGTTGAAGAAGACCCGGATACCGGTAAGGAAGGTTTGTTTATCAGGGATGTAAGCGGTGAGCGGATGTGGACCCGCAAAGGGGTCTTCAGATTGGAAATAATGGAAAGTGATCTTGTTGTCACACCAGATGTTTCAGGATCACCATCAAAGGTAACGGCAACATCGCCCACAGGAAATATTGAACTGGCCTTTGAAAATCCCGATGTGATCCGCATACGGGGCACCGCCAAAAGATTCAGACTTACCCAGACCATTGCCACATGGAGTGGTGCCACCTATCCGATCAATCATGATAAAACCCTATGGCACTGCAAGATGTGGGGACCACACTATGTAGTGGCCATTTTGAAGGGAGACGCAACAGGTAATGTTTCAAGCACTTATGTGAATGAACCCATCACCGGCGATCCGCTATTTGTACTCGATGTTGAACCATCAGACGATGGCTATTTTGAGTTAGCCATACACCAGGTACAGGATGCATGGGATGGAAGCAGGTATGAAAAGCCTTTCGATGCTTGTGTACAAGACGCCATGACCCATTTTCAGCACTTTCAAAGCAAAATCCCATCAACCCCTGCAAGGTTTGAGGAGCTTCGCCAGCTTGGTGCCTACGTTAAATGGTCATCTGTGGTCAATCCTCGAACGGCAATTCGCAGACCAGTAATGTATCAATCGAAGAATTATATGACTGCCATTTGGTCATGGGATAACTGTTTCGGAGCCATGGCTGTTGCTAATGACCACCAGTTTGCGATCGACCAGCTGCTCGTATTTTTTGACTACCAGACCGATCTGGGCATACTGCCTGATTTTATTACAGAGAAATATCCAATGTACGCTGCCTTCAAACCCCCAATTAAGGGACTAACCATGCAGAAGCTCAATCAGCTCTCGGAAAGGCCCTATTCCAATGAGGAGTTAGCCCTGGTATATGAACCCATTGCCCTGCACACCGATTTTTGGATGACGTACATGGACAACAGCGGCAATGGAGTGCCACAGTACAACAATTCAAACGACTGCTGTGACAACTCACCCATTTTCCAGGCGGGCTACCCACTTGAGAGTCCGGATCTGAGCACACACCTTATTATCCAGATGGACTGGCTGAGTGAAACAGCCAAAAAGCTGGGAAAAACAAAAGAGTCGGAAAACTGGGCGCGCAGGGCTGACAAACTCACTGAGCTGATGATCAAAGAGCTATGGAATGGTGAACGCTTTGTGGCCAGAAATGCTTTTACACGCGAGTACTGCCATGATTGTCACTCATTCATAAGTTACATCCCCTGCATGCTCGGCGACAGACTTCCTGATGAGATCAGGGATAAACTACTTCATGATCTGAAACACAATGGCATTGTAACACCTTTTGGTCCGGCAAGCGAACATCATGACAGTCCGTGGTTTATTGATGATGGCTATTGGCGCGGCCCCGTTTGGGCACCCCACTACTTTTTCCTGGTGGAAGGGTTGAAAAGGATGGGCGAGTTTGAATGGGCCAGGGAGCTTGCCCTAAATTATGCAGAGATGTGCCTGAAATCAGGTTTCCCGGAAAATTTCAGCTCAGTTGATGGCAGACCCTTGCGGGATACTGGTTATTCATGGACTGTTGATGTGTTTTTTGCCCTTGCGCATGAATACCTTGAACACTGAATACCTGGTTGAAAATCATTGATCAACCCTCGGCAGAGCATCTGACCTGTATTATATTTTATCCAGGTCAGGTCAGACCATTCTGATTGAAAAAATTCTTATCTTAGCCTGTATTTTTGAAAAAAAACATCATGTCATTCCGTGATCTCCCGGAACGCAGGTTTTCCGGATACGCCCTGGCCTGTATATTGGTATTCCTGTTCATACCATGCATAAAGGCTTCAGCCACGTCGAACCTTGTTTTTGATCATATCACGATCAGGGACGGACTAAGCAGCAACGGCATTAATGAGATATTCCAGGATGAATCCGGGTTTATCTGGTTAGGGACCGAAAACGGACTCAACAGGTATGACGGGTATGGTTTCAGACATTTTCACTATATTCCGGGCGATACCACCTCCATTAACAACAATACAGTGTCTACGATATGCCAGACCAGCGGAGACAATTTCTTTGCAGGCACCTTTTTAGGCATCAATATGTATAAGGCTGACAGTGAAACGTTTTCAAGGATACCGATATATCTTGACGGACAGGTCATCAACACCAAGGTATACATAATCGTCCGGACACGCAACAACAATTTCATTGCCGCTACCACCGATGGATTATTTTACTTCCGCGAGTCAGCAAGATCTTTTCAGCTATTCTTACCAAATGGCCTCCCGGAATCATTGGCCAGGAAGCACATCACATCGCTCTATGTGGACCAGGACGGACTGATATGGATAGGTTCACACGATCATGGCATACATTGCTATGACCCGGGCCGTCAGAATACCATCGAAATTAAACACAATATCGATGGGAGAAATACGCTTCACGACAACAAGATCATTCATATCAACGGCGACAGCGACAATACCATCTGGTTTGCAACAAACATCGGTGTGTACCGGTTCAACAAAAACACCTTTGAAATAATCAGATATGAGCGGATTGAAGAGATCACTGAAAAAGGGATCGCCGATAAATCAGCCCTGTTTGTTTTTGAATACTCCGAAGACCAGGTATGGATACTGACCCGCAACGGACTATCCGTTTTTTACAAGTCGACAAATAGCTTTTCCCATCATTTTCATGACCCCTTTAATCGTAAATCCCTTACTAGTAATGTTTTAAACATAGCCTTTGTTGACAGGCTGGACAATGTATGGATAGGAAGCTCAATGGATGGGATCAACCTGATCCGCAACCATTTTTTTGAATTCAGCAATGTCATTTCCCATACGGTGAGCACCTCGCTGGCCAGGAATGATTTTATTCTCTCTATCACCGAAGACAACAAAGAAAGGCTGTGGCTGGGAACCTATGGAAATGGCATTAATGTGGTTGATTTTGCGGGGGGGAATCATCATAACATCAACAGCATCAATACACCAGCACTGCGTGCTGATCACGTACAGTGCCTGTTACACGACACCAGCGGCCAGGTCTGGATTGGCACCTATCTTGGGGGCATCACTGTTTATGATATTGCAGAGGATACATACCGGACATATATGCACAATGAAGATGACATCAATTCGCTGCCCAATAATATCGTAAACGCCCTTTTTGAAGACGCACAAAACAGGATATGGGTTGCCACCCATAGGGGATTGTCACTTTATTTGCCCGAAACAGGAAGCTTCAGGAACTTCTCTTCATTTCAGGATGCCCGGTTTGAGATGTCATTTGCCAACAGGATCGCTGAGGATAAAAACCAGAATATGTGGATCAGCACCTTTAGCGGACTGTTTTTCATGAACCCCCGGCTGGGTGAAGTCATATCTTATGGTTATTCTGATAAGGGCGGACTAAGTGACAATACTGTCCTGAGCGTTTTTTGTGACAGCCAGGGAAGGATATGGGCCGGAACACTAAACGGACTGAATCTTTTTGATGACGAAACCGGCCGGTTCAGACATTTTTTTAGGTCCGACGGACTCCCCGATAATACCATCATGGGTATTACTGATGACAATAATGGAAACATCTGGCTGTCGACGCCAGGCGGACTTTCAAAGCTCAACACGGAGTCTTTCACATTTCATACATTCAGTATAAAAGACGGTCTTGTAAATGACAACTTCAGTCTTAATTCGGTATATAAAGATCAGCGCGGAAAGTTATACTTTGGCACAAAGAGAGGGCTCATATACTTTAATCCGGAACACATCGACAATATACAGGTGGATCATTCACCCAGAATTCACCTGACCTCAATGAGGATCTTTGACGATTACATCGTACCCGGAGAGCATTCGATCATTACTGAGGTCATTGACCAGACCGAAAGGATCCGGCTCAAATACCACGAATCATTTATCAGCATTGGATTCACCACATTTAACTATGTGAACCCATATGCAGAAAGTTTTTCCTATTATCTGGAAGGGCACGACTATGGGTGGATCAATTTAGAATCATCCAACACCATTACCTACACAAGGATACCACCTGGCAAATACACACTGCATATCAGGGCAATAAACAATCTGAGTCAGGCAGAGGCGACCAGAACGTTGGATATTTTAGTTAAACCACCTATATGGCGATCAACCGTAAGTTATTTCTTTTACTTTGCCGTGATCACAGGCATTGTATATTTCGTTTACAGCTACCTGCAGTCCAAAGCCAGGTACAGACACAGCCTCTTGCTTGAGAGACTTGAGAAAGAAAAAGCCAATGAGCTCAATCAATCAAAGACCAGATTTTTCATCAATGCCGCACACGAGTTCAAAACCCCGCTTACACTGATCCTTAGTCCGCTGGAAAGACTCATCAGCAAAGAAGACACCCAGGACCCTGACACCAGGATGCAGCTGACCAACCTGGTGTATCGGAATGCCCGCTTGTTAGACAGGCTGGTCAACCAGATCATGGACCTGAAAAATATTGATGAAGGAGACATCTCATTAAAGGCACAAAAGAAGGATATTGTCGCCCTCCTGAGTGAATTGTCAGGCTATTTCACAGATTACGCCATAAATCACGGCATTCACTTCAGCTTCAATACGGAAATAGAGCGCTTTTACCTGTGGATCGACAATGAAAAAGCCGAAAAGATCTTCCTGAACCTGTTGTCAAATGCTTTCAAAAATACGCCTGACGGACAATCTGTAGAAATAAACATCGCCAGACCTCAAAGCATATCAAGCCACAACAAAGAGTCGCACGTGTTCAATGAATATTTGGCGATTACCGTAGCAGATTCCGGACAGGGAATTGCAGCAGAACACCACGAAAAAATATTTGATCGGTTTTACCAGATCAACGAAAACCAAACAGCCGATCCTTCCAGTTCAGGCATCGGCCTCTCTATTGTAAAAGAATATGTTGAGCTGCACAAAGGTTTGATCCGATTGCAAAGTGAGCCTGCAAAGGGAAGCCGCTTCACTGTTTATCTTCCTACTGGCAACACACATTTGTCGGCCGGCGAGTTCATCACGGAAGAGGTTGCTGACATCTACCCTGAAAGCAGCATAAAAAGTCAGATGACCATTAATGAAACAGCTAAAGAAGACATATCCTACGACTTCAGAACGGCAAAAGTCCTCATTGTGGAAGACAATTATGAATTACGGAACTATATGGTTGACAGCCTGAACACAGAATTTGACGTGTATGAGGCAGCAGACGGCATGGAAGGCCTTACAATTGCAGGGGATGTCCTGCCCAGGCTGATCGTCAGTGATATCATGATGCCGAAAATGAATGGTTATGAACTTTGCAGGGAAGTCAAAACAGATGTAAGGCTAAGCCATATCCCGGTTATATTGCTCACAGTTCTTGACACAAAAGAAAACATCATCGAAGGTTTCGATGAAGGTGCTGATGATTACCTGAACAAACCGTTTGACCTTGACATATTGATTGCCAGAATACGCAACCTTCTGGTGAGCAGGGAAAAACTGAAACAACGTTACCTGTCAGGGCCCAATACAGACATCAGACAGATTGTCCACAGCAAAACCGACCATATTTTTGTGACCAAAGCAAACAAAATACTTAAGAAGCACCTGTCATCTATTGACTTTACGGCCGAGGATTTTGCACAGGAGATTGGCATGAGCCGCAGTAATCTTCATATAAAAATGCGCGCATTGACAAACCAGTCTACCACTGAATTCATGCGTACCTACCGGCTCAGGGAAGCCGGAAAACTACTGGCCAAACACGAATACAACATATCGGAAGTAGCTTATATGGTGGGTTTTAATAACATCTCTTATTTTAACCGTTGCTTCAAGAAGTTATACAAAGTAACACCCTCAGAGTTTCTCGAAAAGGGTTAAGGAACTTCCAGCTTGCGTCCCGGAACTTCCAGCTTGCGCAGCAACTGGAAGCTTCCGGGTGTTAAGGAACTTCCAGCTTGCGAAGCAACTGGAAGCTTCCGGGTGTTAAGGAACTTCCAGCTTGCGAAGC
>PWKN01000094.1 GCA_003559735.1 Bacteroidales bacterium
ACGAAGAAAATGTCCACCCGCGTAGAGCATACATCAGCCCTGTTGCATTGATAAAAGTCGAGGGAACCGATCGCTATACCCTCGAAGTTCAACAGCCACGTATAGACCTTATGCGAGTGACGGAAAAATAACAGTATCCATTCGGTTAACCATATATTGCTACAATATAATTTTTTACGTGGCGGTTTTTTCATGACCCATGCAATACGGGCCACTCCATCCAGAGCAAGGTTATCCTCGATGGAGACATGTAATATAGGGTTTTACTTAGCTTTTTTGAATATGAACCGTGCCATGACCTTTAATGAGCAGACAAACTTATGATATTCGCCGTGGCGCGTTTCAGGTAACCATAATAAAACAATTATAAATTAACACTTAAACAAATGAAACTTTCTCCTTTGCCTCTTCTGGTTGTTGCAGGCCTCTTGCTGCTAAGCTCATGCAGGCCCGACCATCCAACCATTACCACGGGGGGTCCTGAAGTGGTATCTTTCAGGGCACTTCCCTTTGAACTGGGAGACGTGCAACTACTCCCGGGTCCCTTTCTCTCAGCCACCGAACTGAATGCGGGTGTGCTGTTGAATTATGATCCCGACCGGTTTCTTGCCACCTTCCGCATGGATGCAGGACTGGAACCAAAAGCGGAAAGATACGGAGGCTGGGAGGGGATGTCCCTGGCAGGCCATAGCCTCGGACACTACCTCAGTGCCTGTGCACTCATGTATCAGACTACCGGCGACGAAGAGTTCCTCCGCAGGGTAAACTATATTGTGGATGAACTTGCCCTTTGCCAGCAAGCGCATGGTGACGGATACATTGGTGCCTTTACACGGGTATCTATTGACGATGTGGACATCACTACCCCGCAAGACGAATATACGTTAAGCGGCAAATATGTCTTTGAAGAAGAAATTGCCAAAGGGATCATTGTGTCGGCACCGTTCAGCCTGAATGGCATCTGGGCCCCCTACTATACACAACATAAAGTAATGGCCGGGTTGCGCGACGCATACCTGTTATGCGGAAATAAAAAAGCACTTGAAGTGAAAACCGCATTTGCCGACTGGCTGTATGGGGTCCTGGCCCACCTACCCCATGAAACAATCCAGGAAATGCTGGTCTGTGAATACGGGGGCATCAACGAAGTACTCGCCGAATTATACGGTTTTACAGGCGATGACAGACACCTTGAACTGTCACGCATATTCCATGATGAAGAGGTGCTCGGTCCTCTGACCATGAGAGAAGACCGTTTGCAGGGCAAACATGCCAACACACAGATCCCGAAAGTAACCGGACTGGCCCGCAGGTATGAACTTACAGGAGACATGACAGACCGTAAGTCTGCTGAATTTTTCTGGCGAACTGTTATCGATAACCATACCTATGTTACAGGCGGCAATTGCAACGAAGAGTATTTCGGCGAGCCCGGCAAGCTGCGCGACCGCCTGGGTCCGAATACCACGGAAACATGCAACGTCTATAATATGCTCAGGCTGACAAAACATCTGTTCCAGTGGGAAGCAGATGCTGAGCTGGCCGACTACTACGAAAGGGCATTGCTTAACCATATCAGGGCATCACAACACCCCATTGACGGAAGAGTGATCTATAACCTGAATATCGATATGGGTGGCAGAAAAACATTCCAGGATCCCTTTGGCTTTACTTGCTGTGTGGGTACGGGAATGGAAAACCACTCAAAATACGGAGCTGCCATATATTTCCATAACCACGACGAACTATTTGTAAACCTCTTTATTGCATCGCAACTGCACTGGAAGGAGAAAAATTTGGTAGTCAGACAGGAAACCGCATTCCCGAAAGAAGAAGGTAGCCTCCTTGTGTTCACATGCCAGGAACCGGTAGATCTCACCCTCCAGGTTCGCTATCCGCATTGGGCTGCCGGGGAGATGGAAATATCAGTGAACGGAGAACCACACCCTATAAACCAGCAGCCGGGGAGTTTTGTGGGCATCAAGCGAACCTGGAAGTCGGGAGATGAGGTGCAGATCCATTTCCCATTTTCCCTCCGGCTCGAACACATGCCCGACGATAAAGACAGGGTAGCCATATTCTACGGTCCGGTATTGCTGGCCGGCAACCTCGGACCGGAAGATGATCCGGCAATTGCCGATCCCGACTATGTGCCGGTGCTGATGACGACCAGCCGGGATCCGGCCAACTGGACTGAACCGCTCGACGGATTACACCATTTCGCAACCAGGGTAGGCAGACCACGAGATGTTCCACTGCAACCTTTTTATTCTATATACAATCGCCGCTATACCATCTTCTGGGATATGATGACAGAAAGCGGTTGGGAAAAAAGACTGAACCAGCGTCAACAGCAAAAAGAAAGATTGGCTGCACTGGACAGAAAAACATTCGATAAAGTGACGCCAGCCGACAGGGAGCTCGAAGAACAAAAAAACTTCAGGGGAGAAGGCACACACGTTCGCTTTTACAAACAACGATCTGGCAGGGAAGCCAATCGCGGAGGTTGGTTCTCCTATGCCCTGAACATCCCACCAGATGAAAAGACTACCCTTGTTGTTGCCTATTGGGGTGGCTTTGAAGGGTCACGCACGTTCGACATACTTGCAGATGACCTTATAATTGCCACCGAAAACATATCAGGCAAAAAGGATGGTCATTTTATCCGGGTGGCCTACCCTGTTCCGCAGGACATCACCCACAACAAAGAAACAATTACCGTCTCATTTGTTCCGCACGATTTCCATCGTGCCGGACCTGTATTTGGGTTGCGGACGGTGCAGAAAACTGACCTCGACAAGCTGGAATTGAATTGATTTTTCCTATATTTACGGTTTTTTTAAACAAACTTACCAATGAAGGGCATTGTATCAGCATTTTGTCTATTGTGCATTGCTTCACTGCCAATCAATGCGCAGGTGTATACCTTTTACGAACCAATAAGCAGCTTCTTCGCCGACCTTGGAACGCTTGAAAGAAAATACACACTGAAAAAAACTGCAGAATACCATAACAGGATCGGCCAGCTTTACCAAGACTGGCAAGCATTTCTTGATGAAGTGGATTATGAGTCGCTGGACAAAAATGGGAAAATTGATTACCATTTGTTCAGAAACCATTTGAGAAAACAGCTTTTTCTGCTCGAAGACGACAAAGCAGCATTTGAACAGGTAGCATTTGTCACCAGTTTTGCAGACGAACTGTATGATTTCGTGCGCAACAGACGAAGAGGCAAAACAGTAGATGGGTTTGAAAAGGGTGCATTGTTTCATCGAATGACGGTTTTGTTCACCGATGCATCGGAAGAACTGCCCCTGACAGAGCCTTTTGATACATGGATCATAGCCGGTAATGCTGCCAATGTGGTGAGAGATCTCAGGGAAAACCTCGACGAGGCATACAGGTTTTATTATGGCTATCATCCCGAGTTCACCTGGTGGACCGAAGCCCCATACAATAAGCTCGCAGAACAGATCCTTCAGTATGAGGAGGCATTGCGTGCCCACTACAAAGACCCCTCTTTAAAGGATGATGGCAGTGGCATAACGGGCCGTCCGGCCGGGAAACAAGCCCTGATCAAACGACTGCAATTTGAGTTTATCCCATATTCACCCGAAGAGCTTATCCTGATCGGACAACAACAGCTACAGTTTTGCCGTGATGAAATGAAGCAGGCGTCGCGTGAAATGGGTTTTGGCGAAGATTGGCGTGCAGCACTTGAATATGTTAAAGATCAATATGTTCCTCCGGGCGAACAACCAGAACTGATCAACAGGCTGGCAGAAGAAGCCATTGCCTTTATTGAAGAAAACGATTTGCTCAGTATCCCTGAGCTGGCCAGGGAGACCTGGCGCATGGAGATGATGTCGCCCGAGCGCCAGCTGTTCAGTCCGTTTTTCCTGGGTGGCGAAAGGATCAGCATTTCGTATCCCACCCATACCATGGCACACGATGCAAAGATGATGAGCCTCCGGGGAAACAATCCCCATTTTTGCATGGCTACCGTACACCATGAACTGATCGCGGGACATCATCTGCAGGGATTTATGAACCAGCGGTACAAACCCTATCGTCGCCGGATGGGTACACCATTCTGGACTGAAGGGTGGGCGTTGTACTGGGAGTTTTTGTTGTATGAAAAAGGACTTCCACCAACACCGGAAGACAGGATGGGTTTTCTTTTCTGGCGTAAGCACCGTGCTGCACGCATTATCTTTTCACTGAAATATCATTTGGAAAAAATGACACCTCAGGAATGTATCGATTTTATCGTGCATGAAGTAGGACATGAACGGGCAAATGCCGAGGCTGAGGTCAGAAGATCATTTATGGGAGGTTATGATATACTTTACCAGTTAGCCTATATGATAGGGGGGATCCAGTTCCAGGAATTAAGAAAAGAGCTCGTGGATACAGAAAAAATGAGTTTCAGGGAGTTTCACGATTCCGTATTAATGGAAAACAATATCCCCGTAGAACTGCTGAGAGTCATCCTGACAGGGGAAGATATCTCCCGTGACTTTAATACTTCCTGGCGTTTTGCAGACGAATACATAAAAAAATAAATATTTTATTCAAGGTGTTCAGCTGAAAGGGTTTTTTAATATGTCAGAACAGAAACAGTATTTTTCCAACAGATTGGGATTTATGATGGCAGCCATTGCAATGGCTGTCGGAACAGGCAACATATGGCGTTTTCCCCGTATGGCTGCCAGTAATGGCGGAGGGGCATTCCTTATCATACTCATCATTGCCATTGTGGTTTGTTCTATCCCCTTGCTGATGTCAGAAATGGCTATCGGCAGGAAAACCCGAAAGGGATCTGTAGGGGCTTTGGGTGACTTTCTGGGATCCCGTTATTCCTGGATAGGCGCCTGGATGGCTTTTGTCTGCATTGCCATCACATTCTATTACTCTGTTGTGGCTGGGTGGACCATCAAATATGTTGTATATGCATTGCAGGGCAAGTTTACCCAGGGAAGTGACACAATGGCACTGTGGGAAACATTTTCTACAAATCCAAGGCAAACAATATTTTATCATTTTATTGCGATGGGACTGACTTTTGTTATCCTGTACCAGGGTGTGACAAAAGGGATTGAGCGGTATTCCAGGATTTTGATGCCAACACTTGCGGTATTGCTGCTCATAGGGGCCATACGGGCACTTACATTGCCAGGGGCCTCCCTTGGGGTCAGATACCTGTTCCATGTCGACACCTCGTTCCTGCTTCAGCCACGCACCTGGCTCGAAGGGTTTACCCAGGCAGCGTGGTCGACAGGGGCCGGATGGGCCCTGCTCATGACCTACGCCATATATACGAAGAAGAAAGACGGCGTGGGAAGCAGCATGTTTATTGTGGCTTATGCCGATGTGCTGGTAGCTGTAATCGCCGGATTGGCGATTCTGCCTACCATCTTTGCCCTGTCTCCCAGTCTCGGTTATGCACACGATGCCCTTGAGGCCGGTAACGTTGGGATGACATTCATCTATATGTCTGAACTATTCGGCCATATGCCCGGCGGATTTTTTATGGCGCTGTTGTTCTTCCTGTGCCTCTCATTTTCTGCCATTTCCTCAATGCTCGCACAGGTAGAAGTAGGTGTGGCCAACCTTGTTACATCAGGGTTCAAACGCAAACGCGCCGTATTATATACTTGCGGTGCGGCATTTCTTTGCGGCATCCCGTCGGCCTACAGCATCGACTTTCTGAACAACCAGGATTTTGTCTGGGGTGTAGCATTGCTGATCAGCGGCATGTTCACTGCAGTAGCCATCATGAAATACGGAGTGGAAAAAGTGAGAACAGAAGAGATCAACCAGGAGGGCAACACCACCAGGATCGGCCGGTGGTATAATCTGCTGATCTATGTGAATCCATTTATCATAGGAGCCATATTTATCTGGTTGATATATCAGTCTGCCATCACCGATCCGGCCAATTGGTGGAACCCGTTCAGGGAAGCCAGCACCGGCACCATGCTGTTTCAATGGACTATAGTGCTGGGCGCATTGCTCCTTGCCAATAAATGGTTACTAAGGTTTTTCAACCCGTCGCAACAGAAAAAGGGTGAATGAAAATAATTGCCCGATGATCCGTGTCAAGACCTTTTATGGATATACAGGCGCATCAAACCGGGTGTTCCATATGACCAAAAAACCATAGGTCAAATACATATACAGATGAACCGAAGATCTTTTATACAAAAAGCCGGGACAGGAGCTGCTGCTTTGGTTGGTAGTTATGCTATGGGACCTTTGGGAATGCCTCTTTTCGTCGGTAACAAAAAACAACCGAACATCCTCTTTATAACTACCGACTACCAGGCAGGAGAAGATCTCCCCGGGCAGGAAAGTCCCTTTCTCTTTATGCCTCATCTGGAAAAGTTATGCAATGAAGGCATCGTATTCGACCGCCATTATTGCACAGCATCTATCAGTATACCAGCAAGGTATACCATCATTACAGGCCAATATCCACACACCCACGGTGCATGGGACAATGTCGGACACTGGGTACCCGAAGGTAGTCCGTTATTCATGAAACAGCTTGCACTGCATGGTTATTCCGTAACCGGTGTAGGTAAAATGCACTTTAATCCGTGGTACCGTTTGGCAGGCTTCGATTATCGCATCGACGCAGACAGAAAAGGGAACGTGAAAGCCGACAACGACCGTCTGGATGATTATGCACAATTCCTTGCCGGCCATGGCCTGACAAGATGGAGCTACCTCCGGAAGCAATCCACTGCAGACATTTTTGGAGTCTATGATTGGCCCTTTTCTGATGAGCTCCACATAGACCACTATGTAGGTGAGCAAACAGTGCATGCTATTGAACGATCCGTTACCAATTGTCCTTGGTTTATATGGTCTTCCTTCAACGGACCCCATAACCCCTGGGATCCTCCTGCCAGATGTTCAGACCGGTATAAACGCATGGACTTGCCCAGGGCAAGACAGAAGCCCGGTGAACTACAGACCAAACCCCTTGACCACACTCGAACACGCTATAACTACACACGTGCGGTGGTCGACAGAATAGACAAGGCACCGCCCGGAGAAAGGGAGGAACTGATCAACCGTATACGTGCAGGACACTACGGAGGATTAAGTTTTATTGATGAACAAATTGGCCGTATAGTTAATGCCCTGGGAAAATCAGGTCAGCTCGATAACACCATAATTATATTTTCGGCTGACCACGGATGTGAACTCGGAGATCACCACAATATCCACAAAGGCCTTTTTTATGAACGGTCAGCCCGTGTGCCCATGGTGGTATGGTCGCCAGTCAGATACTGCCACAGGCATATTGACAGTTATTCCGGTCACGTAGATCTTTTCCCGACATTTCTTTCTATGGCTGGAATTGAAATAACACCTGAACTCACACAACAACTGGAAGGAGCTGATCTGACACCTGTTCTTAATGAAGCAGGCAAGCCAGGTCAGCAGCAGGCATTTAATGAGATCCGAGGTGGAACAAACATTGTGACCAACGATTGGAAAATGAGCATCTACCCTTCAGACGGATGTGGCGAACTGTACGATAGGAATAATGACCCTGATGAATTGAACAATCTCTATTCTGATACTGGCTATATATCGGTGCGCAAAGAATTGACAGAACGACTTGTGGAATTCCATCCTCCCCTGAATGATCAGATTGTCAGAATGCGACCCGTTGTTTTTAACAGACAACAAGTGTATAAGTTTAACCCGGGTGATCATATATTACCGCAGGACGCACCTTACCAGGCCGGTAAGGCGATCCGGTTATCAGCCGTAATACATCCTGACAACAATACATGGGAAGATGGCCCTGTCGTTGCCTGTTATGTGTCTGTAATTCATGGATACGCATTGTACATAAAAAACGGCCATTTGTTTTTCGGATTCCGGCGCTGGGGCAATGATGTCCTGATCACATCGCCAAACAAACTACCCCTTAAGACGGCACAAATTGGTGCCTCGGTCAGCCGAAATGGCGATTTGCGTTTGATTGTTGACGGAGTTGTTGTCTCAGCCGGCAAAGTTGAAGGACCATTGCCGGTTCAGGAGGGACACGAAAGAGTTGTTGCCCCGCACATATTTGTCGGACATAGTCCTGGGTGGTGTAATCCTGTAGGTGACTATGAGAAGGAGCAAAAATTGTCTGATCATATTGTATCGGTCGCCATATCTTTTGACCAGGACTGAACAGGTGAGCTACCCACTGATCAGGAAAACAATACATTGTCAATAAGGAGGGACTAAAAAAGAGTGCATCAGAAAAGTCATAACGCCAAACCGGGTGTTCCATATGACCAAAAAAACACAGGAATCCCGGTTAGTCTGCAAATGCCTGACTCAAAGATCCCACATACATAAACCAAAAGGAAAATCATATGGAAAAGACACGTTTGTTTCAAACTTATGGGGTGGGTTTTGCCGGGTTGATCGGTGCCTCCGCAATGATCATTTCGGCATTGCCTTCGTGTACCCCTGAAGCATCCCCTCCCAACATCATTCTGATCATGGCCGATGATTTGGGTATATCTGACATTGGCAGCTATGGTGGAGAGATCAGAACACCGCACCTGAATTATCTGGCAGCTAACGGGGTGCAATTCAGCCAGTTTTATAACGGGGCACGAAGCTGTCCTACAAGGGCAAGCCTGCTTACCGGCTTGTATGCCCATCAGACAGGGATTGGGTACATGACTGGCGACTGGGGTCATCACGCATACAGGGGCGATTTGAATAATTCTTGTGTAACCATCGCAGAGGCCCTTGGAAACGCCGGATACGCCACCTTTATCACCGGTAAATGGCACGTAACTTCACACATTGGTTATTGGGACGGAAACCAGGCATTAAAGTCGAAACACAACTGGCCTTTGCAAAGGGGATTCGACCGCTTTTTTGGAACCATCATCGGGGCAGGCAGTTTTTTTGATCCCATCACACTGGTAAAAGGCAATGATCCGGTTGAATCACTACCCGACAATTTTTATTATACCGACGCCATCAATGATTATGCAGTACGATTTATTAATGAACATGCACAATCAGACAATGACAAACCTTTCTTTGCCTATGTTTCACATGTGGCCCCACACTGGCCGTTACATGCCCTGCCGGAAGACATCAAACGTTACCGGGGCGTTTATGATAAGGGATGGGACCAGAACAGGGAAGAACGCCTTGACAGAATGAAAGCATCCGGACTGATAGAAGAGCACCTGGAGCTGACCCCGCGCGACCAGCGTGTGCCGGCCTGGGAAGATGAGGAGCATAAGGAGTGGATGATACGCGCAATGGAAGTGTATGCTGCCCAGGTTGACAGGATGGACCAGGGAATAGGACGCATCATTGCGACACTGGATGCAAATAAAATGCTCGATAATACCCTCATTGTTTTTCTTTCAGACAACGGAGGTTGTGCAGAGATCCTTTCAGAAGCATGGGGTGACCATCTCTTTTTCCCGGATACCACCAGAGATGGGCAGCCAGTTCAAATTGGGAATGATACCAGGTATATGCCCGGTCCGGAAGAAACCTATCAAAGCTATGGTATCGGGTGGGCCAATGCTTCAAACACACCGTTCCATCTTTATAAACATTTTATCCATGAAGGAGGGATTGCCTCTCCACTGGTCATGTACTGGCCAGATAACATTAAGCCCAATGACCAATGGATCCGTTACCCTTCACATATCATTGACCTGATGCCAACATTTCTTGAGGTTGCAGGTGCAGGGTATCCTGAATACTACAACGGCCACAAGATCACCCCGGCAGAAGGCAGAAGCCTTATACCCTATGTTACACATGACCGTCCCGATCGCGAAGACGCACTTTTTTGGGAGCATGGCGGAAACCGGGCTGTACGCGACGGCAGGTGGAAGCTGGTACAACGGCATGGCAGATACTGGGAACTGTATGACATGAAAAAAGACCGCACCGAAACCAATGACCTTGCCGCTCAAATGCCAGAGAAGGTGAATGAACTGATAGTAAAATATAAAAACTGGGCTGAGAGGGTGGGCGCACTGCCTTGGCCGGCATGGGAAAGCATTCAGAACCCAGACTAAAGCCCAAAGGCATTTTGTGTGAAAAAATTTTTCTGGATCGGAATTTGGAAGCTACCGGGTTATAAGTGCCTGTCCATAAAGTCAGGTGTCTGGACCATAATGTTTGGGTTCAATGTTTGCGCAGTTTTGAAAACCAAGGAGTTTACTCTTGTAAAAACCTGTTTTCAAAACAAGCATAACGCAGAAACCGGATAGCAGAGACAGACACTACTTAGAATCATTTTAAAAAAAGAAATATTATTATGGTATGATAAAAAATTCAGCATTTAGCGTTATTTTTACACTTTATTTTAATGGCGTAAAGTGTTTTTTTCACACTCATTACAGCGATATTTACAGAACAATAATCACTACATAATAAACCTAAATAACTGTATGCTTATTTATCTGAAAACCTGAATCCATGACTATAATTGACTGGTTGGTGCTGGGTGTCTTTTTCGCCCTGCTGTTTATTGTTGTTTGGTGGGTGATCCGTCAGAAGAAAGAAACATCTGCCGATTATTTCCTCGCTGGCCGTAATGTGGGATGGCTGGCTATAGGAGCTTCTATCTTTGCATCCAACATTGGATCAGAACACCTCGTCGGACTGGCGGGTGCCGGTGCAGAATCAGGGATGGCCATGGCCCATTGGGAAATGCAGGGCTGGCTGATCCTCGTACTTGGGTGGGTATTTGTTCCCTTTTACTCACGAAGCAAGGTATTTACCATGCCAGAGTTCCTGGAAAGGAGATACAATTCCGCCTCACGCAATTTTTTATCCATCATTTCACTGGTCAGCTATGTGCTGACCAAAGTGGCTGTCACCGTATATGCTGGTGGCATCGTATTTAAAGAGGTATTTGGTATAGACACCTATTTGGGGATCGATTTTTTCTGGATAGGTGCGATTGGCCTTGTGGTCTTTACAGGCATTTACACGGTTCTTGGCGGAATGCGCGCAGTACTGTATACTTCTGTGCTGCAAATGCCTGTTTTGTTGCTTGGATCCATCGTGATAGTAGTTGTTGGTCTCAGGGAACTTGGAGGTTGGAATGAATTGATGGAAATTACCGGTGCCACACTGACTCCCCATGGCGATTCAATGTCAAGCCTGATTCGTTCGCACAGAGATGCTGACTTTCCGTGGACAGGTGTATTGCTCGGTTCGGCCATTATCGGATTCTGGTATTGGTGTACCGACCAGTATATTGTTCAAAGAGTATTGTCGGGCCGGGATCAGAAACAAGCCAGGAGAGGCTCTATTTTTGGTGCCTACCTGAAGTTACTGCCGGTGTTCATTTTCCTTATTCCAGGTATGATCGCCTTTGGCCTGCATCAACAGGGTATGCTTGAATTGAGCAGTTCGGATGCTGCATTTTCAGCACTGGTAAGAAACTTATTGCCCATAGGTGTAAGGGGCATCGTAGTTGGTGGATTGATTGCCGCCTTAATGAGTTCGCTGGCTTCATTATTCAACTCATCAGCCATTTTATTCACAAAGGACTTTTATGAAAAATTTCGCCCCGACAGCTCCGAAAAACATTTGGTGAAAGTAGGACGAATCGCCACCGCGGTAATTGTTGTCCTTGGAATATTATGGATACCTGTGATGCGGGGAATCGGACAGGTGCTTTATGCCTACCTGCAGGACGTGCAGTCTCTGCTTGCCCCGGGCATCGCCTCTGTGTTCCTTATGGGAGTGTTCTGGAGAAAGGCCACCCCTGCCGCCGGGTTTGCGGGTCTGCTTACTGGTTTTGTTCTGGGCATGACCCGCCTGGCTTCAACGGTTTTCGCTGAACAGATCAGTCCGGGCTCCATGATGCACACCCTGTTCATTCAGCCCAACTGGCTTCACTACTCAATATACCTGTTTGCACTTTGTATTGTGGTGATTGTACTCGTATCGTTCGCATCAAAACCTGCCGATGCATCAAAAACCATTGGCCTGACCTACGGTTCTGCAACAAAAGACCAACTAGCTGAAACAAGGGCAAGCTGGAACAAGTGGGACGTGATCCATACTGTGATCATACTTACTGTAGTGATCTCATTTTATATTTATTTCTGGTAAAATAAAGATTATGTCGGGAAGCCTGCACTACAAAAAACACGATAAGAATTATGTTGCTATTGACAGCATTATATTTGGATTTGATGACGGGAAACTGAAACTTTTGCTGATCAAAAGAAATTTCCCTCCTTGTAAAGGACAATGGTCGTTGATGGGTGGTTTTGTGGGTGAAAAAGAAAGCCTTGACAAAGCAGCCTACAGAATCCTGGAACAGCTTACAGGCCTGAAAGAAGTATACCTTGAGCAACTATATGCCTATGGCGACATAAACCGTGATACAGAAGCGAGGGTTATCTCGGTCGCATATTATGCCCTGATTAAGATCGATGACTATGACAGTGAGCTGGGTAAAAAACATGGTGCCAGCTGGTTTGCCATTGACGAACTACCCCCGCTGATCTTTGATCATAAAATCATGGTACAGAAAGCCATGCGCAGATTGAGGCGCAAAACCATCATCCAGCCCGTCGGCTTTGAATTGCTGCCGGAAAAGTTTACCCTTCCCCAACTCCAAAAACTGTATGAAGCGATCCATCAAAAAGAGATGGACAAACGTAATTTCCGAAAAAGGATGTTGTCGATCGGGGTAATAAACAAGCTTAATGAAAAGGACAAAAACTCCTCAAAGAGGGGTGCGTACCTGTACGAATTTGACAAGGAAAAATATGATTATTTAGCCACCAATGGAAACTTGTTTGATTTTGTGTAACTTTTATCCCCTCTGATTATGGACACAAACAATAAAAAAACAGCATGGTTTGTTACAGGCAGCCAGCATTTATATGGCAGAGAAGCACTCGATAAGGTAGCCGAAAATGCAGGTGTCATTGCAGATCATCTCAACGAAAAAACCGCTACATCACTGCAAATTAAATGGAAACCGGTGCTTACTTCCGATGAGGGCATATTTAAATTGTGTCAGGATGCAAACTCCGATCCGGATTGTGTCGGACTGATCATGTGGATGCATACCTTTTCTCCCGCACAGATGTGGATCAGGGGACTGGAGGTGTTGAAAAAGCCGTTTCTTCACCTGCATACCCAATTCAATCGCGACATCCCCTGGTCTGCCATTGATATGGACTTTATGAATCTGAACCAATCGGCCCATGGCGACCGTGAGTTTGGTTTTATATGCAGCCGGATGAAGAAGGAGCGTGCAGTGCTGGTTGGACACTGGCAAGATACAGGGTTGCAAAATGAACTGGATGACTGGCTTCGCGCAGCACTGGCTTGGAATGAGTCAAGGGAGTTAAAAATTGTCCGTTTCGGCGACAATATGCGCAATGTAGCTGTAACAGAGGGAAATAAAGTATCGGCACGGATCCAGTTTGGCTGGTCGGTAGAAGGATTTGGCGTTGGAGAACTCGCCCAATATGTTGACGCAGTCAGTAGTGCAGATATCAATACCCTTGTTGCAGAATACGCGGATACCTACAAAATAGACCAGGATATTCTTCGTGACGATGTTAAGAAGGAGAAGCTGACCGATGCAGCAAGAATAGAGCTTGGGTTGTTGCGGTTTCTTGAAGAGGGAGGGTATGGTGCGTTTACCACCACATTTGAGGACCTTCATGGACTAAAGCAGTTACCGGGCCTGTCGGTCCAGCGACTGATGGAAAAAGGCTATGGCTTTGGCGCAGAAGGCGACTGGAAAACGGCAGCGCTGATCCGTTGTATGAAAGTCATGGGACAGGGAATGAATGGGGGCACTTCTTTTATGGAGGACTACACCTATCACATGGAACCTGGCAATATGAATGTGCTTGGTGCACATATGCTCGAGATTTGTCCGTCGATCGCCTCCGGCAAACCCTCGGTAGAGGTCCACCCGCTATCGATCGGAGGAAAGGACGATCCGGCGCGTTTGGTGTTTACCGCCGGTGAGGGTGATGCCCTGAATGCATCACTGCTCGATATGGGCAGCCGCTTCCGTTTGCTGGTGAACACAGTAAAAACGGTTACCCCCAAACCTTTGCCCAAACTGCCTGTGGCCCGGGCTTTATGGAACCCTATGCCCAACCTGAAAGTGGCCGCTACTGCATGGATCCTGGCTGGTGGTGCACACCATACCGGCTTCAGCTTTTCCGTTAAACCGGTCCACCTGCAGCATTTCGCAGATATGGCAGGCATGGAACTGCTGATGATCGATGAACATACCAGCATTCAACAGTTTAGAGAAAATATTCGGTGGAATGAATTGTATTACCAGTTAAAAGCAAGATAAACATGCTTGACGGGTTAAAAAAAACTGTTTATGAAGCCAACCTGATGTTGGTCGATTACGGACTTGTAATCTTTACGTGGGGAAATGTAAGCGCCATTGACCGTAAGTCGGGACTGGTCGTCATCAAGCCCAGCGGGGTAAATTACAGTGGGATGAAAAAGGAAGAGATGGTGGTGGTTGACCTTGATGGCAATACCGTTGAGGGCGATCTGACACCTTCCTCTGACCTGCCAACCCACCTTGAGCTATACAAAGCGTTTCCCAATATAGGAGGAGTGGTGCATACCCATTCCGAATGGGCAACATCACGTGCACAGGCTGGAAAAGGAATCCCTGTATACGGCACAACCCATGCAGACTACTTCTATGGTGAGATACCATGTACAAGACCATTGACAAAAGAGGAAACTGAAGACGATTACGAAAAGAATACCGGACTTGTCATCGTGGAGTGCTTCCGCGAACTGGATCCCGGCGCCATCCCTTCCGTTTTAATACACGGACACGGTCCGTTTTCCTGGGGCAAAGATGCACCAGACGCTGTCCACAACGCTGTTGTACTGGAAGAAGTGTCCAGGATGGCTTTCCGTACAGAAATAATGGGCAACGAGAAACCATTGAAAGACCATCTGATCAGCAAACACTTTTTAAGAAAACATGGTGCCGGTGCCTACTACGGACAACCACCAAAAAAATAACATAAAATCATAGATATATGGATAAGTATGTGATGGGGCTCGATTTTGGAACGGACTCGGTGCGTGCACTGGTTGTTGATGCCAGAACGGGTGAGGAGGCCGGAACAGCAGTTTCATACTACAAGCGTTGGAGTAATAATGCTTATTGTGATAAATTGCGCAACAGGTTCCGCCAACACCCGTCAGATTATATTGAAAGCATGGAGGAGGTGATAAAAGCCACCATTTCCCAGGCGGGACATAAAGTCGCAGATAACATTGTGGCCATATCGGTCGATACCACCGGATCAACCCCTGTTGCTGTTGACAGCAGCGGCACACCACTGTCACTGCACCCAGATTTTGCCAGTAACCCCAACGCCATGTTTGTTTTATGGAAAGATCATACCTCCGTAAAAGAGGCAGATGAGATCAATGCACTGGCAACAAGCTGGGGCGGTGAAAATTACACCAAATACGAAGGGGGCATCTATTCATCGGAATGGTTTTGGGCCAAGATATTGCACATATTGCGACAGGATGAAGCTGTGCGCAAAGCAGCATACTCCTGGGTGGAACATTGCGACTGGATTCCTGCTTTGCTTACCGGTGTCAGGAATGTGCACGATATTAAAAGAAGCAGATGCGCTGCGGGACATAAAGCCATGTGGCACCCCGACTGGGGAGGATTGCCCGGTGAACCGTTTCTCTGTAAGCTGGATCCACTGCTTGCTGGTTTGCGCGACAGACTGTATACAGATACATACACAGCTGATATGGTGTTTGGCAACATTTCTGAAGAATGGGCCCGCAGACTGGGGTTGCCGCAACAGGTGAAAGTGGGTGTGGGTGCATTTGATGCGCACCTGGGTGCTGTTGGCGGAGAGATCAAAGCCTATCATCTGAGCAAAGTAATGGGGACATCCACCTGCGATATGGTGGTGGCACCCAGGGAAGATTTTGGCAACAAGCTTGTAAGGGGGATCGCAGGACAAGTAGATGGATCAATTATTCCCGGAATGATTGGCCTGGAAGCCGGACAATCGGGGTTCGGAGATGTGTATGCCTGGTTCAGGGATCTGTTGCTATGGCCTGCAAAAGATCTTTTGCCCTCACTGAAAGAAATCCCGGAAGGCATCAGGCCCAGAATAGCAGAATCAATGTCCGCCTCCATAATGGACCGCCTCTCGAAAGCAGCAGAAGAAACTGATCCGGAAATTTCAGGCGTAATTGCTGTTGATTGGTTCAATGGCCGCCGCACGCCCGATGCAAACCACTCGCTCAGAGGAGCCATAGCCGGGATCAACCTGGGGATCAACGCACCTGCCGTTTTCCGTGCCCTGGTGGAGGCAACCGCTTTCGGCTCAAAACGAATTATTGACCGGTTTACAGAGGAAGGAGTAAGGATCGATGGGGTGATCGCCCTGGGTGGAATACCCAAAAAATCAAAGTTCGTCATGCAGGTGGTAACGGATGTGCTGAACATGCCTATCGAAGTAGCCCGTCACGAACAGACCTGTGCCCTCGGATCTGCGATGGCTGCCTCAGTGGTTGCAGGAATACATCCCGACTTTGCCACAGCACAACAGAAAATGGGCCACGGATTTGAAAAAACCTATACGCCCCGTCCCGAATTTGCAAAAAAATACGTAAAATTGTATAACCGTTACTGTGCACTCGGAGAAATGATTGAACAGATCAGCAAATGAGGTTTGAATGGGCCGGTTTCCTGCTGTAAGCCCACAAAGTTTTGGTTTATAAGAACTTAATCTATAATATCACATTACAAACACATAAAAACAATGACAAAAAAAACAATCAAAAGCATTGGTATGGCCGTTGTCGCCCTTATACTGATGGCGGGTTGTGCCAGTGAACCAGCGATTCAACTGGCCGATGGCGTGGTATTCCCTGAGGCAGAAAACTTTTCTACCGTGATTAATGGCAAACCAACAGGTTTGTTCACACTGGAAAATGAAAACGGTCTGCGAGCCGATATAACAAATTATGGCGGACGTATAGTAAGCCTGATCGTCCCCTGCAAGAACGGGATATTTGATGACATCGTAACGGGCTACCATACGATCGATGAGTTTCTTGAATCTGAAGAAATATA
>PWKN01000222.1 GCA_003559735.1 Bacteroidales bacterium
AGCATCCGTTATCTCCAGATAGATAAACAGGTAATTCGGACTGTCGACCGAAACCACCTCAGTTACATGCACACCCGGATGGTCAATAGCTACCCGGGTGTTGCCAGCGTTCTCCCCATACACCATCAGCTGCAGTTCTGCATGCGCCATGCCGGTCCACCAAAACGGCGGTTCAATGCGTTCAGGCTTTGCCGGTGCTGCCAGGACAGCTGTCCCCGTAACCGAAACAAAAACAGACAGGGCCAGTGCCCATTTCAATAATCGCATACTGTTCATATGTTTGTGTTGTTATTGTGAAAAATCAGCCATCGGTCCCGATCACTCTACATCGAAATCAAAGTATGTATCCGGATAAGGTTCGTCATCAAGGGTATAATGCCACCATTCGTAAGGATACATCAGGAAGCCATGGCGCTGCATGGTCTCCTTCAGCACCCTCCTGTTGTCTCTTTGAGCGGAGGTTATAAGATTCGTATCGTGGTGCGACACCGGACCAAAAAAGTCAAAACCGCTGCCCATGTCAATTTCATTGCCGGTTTCAAGACAGGTAAGTGTAAGGTCAATCGTACTTCCCCGCGTATGACTCGATTGTTTGGCAATATAGCCAAGATCAAACAGGTCGGCCTTGTCAACATCGGGATAATATTTCTGTTTTGTCAGGGTGTCGGACGGATTTTGTGCCCAGCGAACAAAATGGTCGACCGCTTTCTGCGGACGGTATCCGTCATACACGATCACCCCGTAGCCCTGTTCCCGCAAATCATTCGCCACATTTTGAAATGCTTCCAGGGCTTCATTGGTAAGGATGGCAACAGGTGCCAGGTAACCATCCACCGGTGCCCCTACAAAATTGTCATGGGTATAATACCGTATGTCATATTCCACTTCAGGTACCACCTCATGAACATATCCAAATCCATCAGGGATGGACCTCTTTCCTGTGCCGCATGCCACAAGGAGCAATGCAACACACATAATAGCTACTGTTTTTTTGTTTTTAAGCAGGTTCATTCGATACATAGGTGTTGATCTTTTAATGTTTTAGTGTCTGTCTCTACTATCCGGTTTCTTGTGTGATGCTTGTTTTGAAAACAGCCGTTTTGATGTTTTTCATATTCTCGTGGTGAACTTATTCAATCAGGTCACGGATCTCATTCAGTATCTTTTTCTTTTTTGAAGCCGTCAGCTCCATCTGGTCAAGCACTCCAGGTTTTTCAAGCACCTGGCAACACAGCACCACCCCCTGTTCGAGCAATTGTTGCTTTTGCTTTTTGTTGAGCAGGGTAAGCACGGTAACAGGAAACAACCCCGCCTTTTCTATCATATCTCTCAATCCCTCTTTTTTGGGATAATCCCAGCTAACAAGGCGTAAACCCACACAACGAGCATAATCTGTCGCATCGGTGGTAAACCGCGTATTGGTAAACACCCACCCGTGAAAACTCCTCTTTTCCAGTCCGGGGGTTGATTTCCAACGTTTTTCAACATCCTGGAAACGGGCATGGATATACAATGGCACCCTGACATTACAGTATTTGCCCTGGCTGTTATAGTATTTGCACTCCACCATGAACTGCTGGTGTTCGTTATTTGCCACCACATCAACCTCATGCTGTATGCATTGCCCCTTCACCATCTGACCCACTTCAACGTGGTATCCCATTTTTTCGAGCAAGGCCCCAACAAAATGTTCGAAAGGGTAGCCAGACGGACCCAGTTCCATGATCGCCTTTTTCAGACTGTACCGTGCCGCCGACGAACGCTGAAACTTTCTTAACAGTTGAAAAGCCTTACGGTATAACGTCGCGGTGGAGATGCCCTCCTCAAGAAAGGGCTGTATCCCCTTTTCAACTTTACGAGCAAGCTGGTCAGATGCCCCCGACCGGCGCAGTGAAGCATGCAACTTCTCCGCATCAAACGGCTCCTTCTCACCCGAGTGCTTCTTTATCAATACCTTTTTTGCCATATCACATACCAAATTATATTGAGATCCCGCACCAACAATACAGGTTCTATGCGATTTTCAAATATACAGTATTTTTTCATATTTTTTCAAAATCCCGTCACATGTTGATATACAAGCCACTATAGGTGTATGCGTTGTTGGCAAGAAGAAAAATGTGAATTTTTACCTCGTGACGTTTTATTGCTGATCAGGCAAAAAGGAACAATGCAAAAAGTGTTTTTATGATCGCCAGATAAAAATCCAACGGGTTTTTGAAAGAATAGCGTTTTATGACCAACAAACTATATGCTCAATCACAAATCCACACGCTCAGCCAAAACACATTCATCGCCCTTAAAAACCACCACAAACTTCAACAAATTAGGTATTTGCATAAGTTCCTGTGATTTAGTATAGCGGGCCAGCTGGTCTTTTGCCTCGCTCACCTTCCCCTCAAACAGTTTATCTGTAAAACGCTCCCTGGGGATGTACTTGAGCTCGATGATGGCGTGTTTTGGCGGGCGTACGTTGATGCGGGGCAACAGCGCAATGTCAATGTAGCCGCCATCAACCTCGTATTCTGACTTTACATAATAGATTTGGCTTAAGTATAAATAGTTAAGCATAATAAGCTTAATGTACTTTTCGTCAAATCGGATGAAATCTCTTTTTGAAAGACTTTTCAGCCTGGCTTCACATAATTCGATCAATGCATCCAGGCTGCCATACTCGGCTATATCAGCAATCGCATTGGTGATATCGGCAATATCTATCCGGTAGTTACTTTGTTTTTCGAGTATGGATTCGAAAAAGGTAAAATACAGTTCCTTGATCACGTAGTTTGGTATTTTTACTGAATACCCCCGCAATCCACCGCTGCGTATGGTAACCAATCCCATGTAAAAGAACAGCGACTTGAAGTCGTCTGCCGTGAAACGCTGCGACGGTTCAAACCTTGTGGTGAGCACCATGTTTACCTCGTTTCCTTCGAGCAGGTCGCGGATAAAGGCAAGATTATTTTCGTAATCGCCCATCTCAATGAAACGTTTGATCCTGGAGTAGCTGCTGGCAATGTTCTCATCAATGAGGTTTTCAGGAGGTTGCCTGTTCTCGAGGTAGTCTTTGGCAAAATACAGCACCATATCGCTATTGTATAGGTGGTTTTCAGCCGTTCGGGAAAATATATAACCATCATAATGGGCTTTGAGCATCGGCAGCAGTGCATCGAAATCATCGCCTGTGATGTTGTAATGTGCAAACAGTGTTTCGATCTCAGCTTCGTTAAAGCCCATCATCTCGTGCAGCTTCATGCTGAGCGTCAGGTTTGACGAGATGTTGAAGCCCGATGTTAGGCTGTCTAATGTCAACGGATTCACGCCGGTGAAAAAAATCCGGTCAATGATGCCTTCTGTGCCGATTTTCAATACTTCAAAAAACTTACGGAAAAATCCGCTTCTTGAAACAACTTCATCAAAAAGACTCTTATTGTAACCCAGCAGCTCACTTGTAAAATGGTCATACTCATCAATGATCACATATACTTTGTTGCTCAGTTTTTTTTGTGCTTCGCCCAGCAGCAGGTTCAGCATGGAGGACGCATCCAAAGAAGCATCCAGCTCAAAACCGGGTAAGTAGTCATGTATGAATGCCCGCAATGACTTCAGCACAGAAAGGTCAAATATTTGTTCGATCCGGTCTTTGTCCTGGATGTTGATGCCGCTGAAATTAAAATGCAAAACACTGTAGGCGTTTTTCAGCGCGGTGGGTTTTTTCCCGATGTAAAGATCCTGAAAGGTATTGTTGAAGCTGCCGGCTTTGGCTTTGTCGTAATAGTTGATGAGCATCGAAACGAACAGGGTTTTGCCGAAGCGCCGCGGCCTGAAGAAACCGATGTATTTTTCGTTCAGGTTTTCAAGCTGCTCAATGTATTGAGTTTTGTCAACATAATAGAAGCCCTGATCAATCAGATCATGGAAGTTGCTGACGCCATAAGGGATTTTTTTGCAGGCTGCCATGGAGCCGGGGTTGTTTATGGTTATGTATTATTGCAAATATAGTGTTTTTTTAAGGTCAGGGGTTCCTGTTTCCGAAACAGAATTATGCGATCAACCTGAGGACTTTTAATGCGGTTGAAAAACATTATGTATATTAGTTATGCATGAGGGTGCCAGCATTTTATCAGAGTGGGTGGTAGTGGTTGAAAGAAGAAACGTTGGTTGTAGCTACGCATGGATTGATAAAAAAGACCAACAAGACACCACCAGCCGAGATCCGCAAGGCAGAGCAAATAAAGCGGGAATATTTTGACCATAAATTCTTATCTTTCGACATTTAATGATTGACAATGAAAACTAAGGAACTCATAAAAGAAATACAGAAACTTCCTGTCAGAAAGCGGATTTATGTGATTGAGCGTTCAATGCACCTGATACGCAAGCTGGAAGAAGAAGACCAGATGAAAAAGGCAGCAGACGAATTGTATGGAGACTACCTCACAGACAAAGAACTGACTGTATTTACGAACCTTGACTTTGAAAACTTTTATGAAACAAGGTGAAATCTGGTTGATAAATCTTGACTCGACCGTGGGAGCCGAGATAAAAAAGACAAGACCGGCGATAATTGTGAACGACAATGCACTGGGGAAATTACCGCTGAAAAT
>PWKN01000240.1 GCA_003559735.1 Bacteroidales bacterium
CCAGTCCGTTGTCATCGTAATAGCGGTCTGAGTAATCTAAGTGCACCGGGTAAGCCTGATAGCCAGGTGGTTTTCGCAATGAATCATAATACATCTCAACAGCAATTACCATTGAATCAAGATATGGCTGGTAACGATCCGGATCAAATTCCATCAGGATATTTGTTGAAGAAAACAAACCACTAAATGGCCAGAGAAAAGAAACTTCTTGTGCTTCGCGCGAACCCTCCTGGAAATAGGTTAAATCGGGGGCAAACGTACTGGGATAATATTCTGAGAACAATTTGTGATGGTGTATCCGGTATTTGTCCCACACCAAATTAAACACTTCTTCTCCTTTATCATAATAAGGTGTTTGCTCTACAGGTGAACAACTTTTTAATAAAAGAGCCGCAATAAATCCTGTTATAAATAACCTCATGACATTGTATGTTAAGTAAATAAATAATTCTGTGTTTTCTCCCTGCAAAATGGCTGCCTTGCTTGACAGGAAACGTTCACTTATAAGTAGAATTTCTGTTTTTCAATATTGAATGTTTATTATGTTTGAATGTTTGAACATTTGTATGCAAATATAAAAAAATAAAATAAAATAATCGTCTTCAAAAGGTGCCGCTGCGCTTTTATATGATTTTTTTTTACAGGTGTGTGTGTAAAATTCGCATGAATAATTTTTATGTGCATTTGGTTTCCATGTTTTTTTTTTAGATCTTTATCCGGTTGGAAATATTTAAACTGTTGCGATTATGAATAATAATTTTTCTGTTGATCCTTACAGTCCAATTCCGCTCCATTATCAAGTAGAGCAGATCATCAGGAAATTACTCAAAGAAGAAAAGTACCTGAAGGGGGAGTTATTGCCTACAGAGACAAATTTGTCAGAACAGTTGGGTATCTCAAGAAACACGGTCAGGCAAGCCATTAATAAGCTTGTATCCGAAGGTTTACTGGTCAGGAAAAAGGGTGTAGGCACAAAAGTTTTAGAAAATCAATTATATACAAAAGTTTCCAACTGGTTTAGCTTTACCAAGGAACTTCAGTCACGGGGCATTGCAGTTAAAAACTACCATATTGATGTAAAAAAGGTCTATCCGCCGTTTGACGTATCTGTTTTCTTTAAAATTACCACAAACGTAAAGGTGGTTTGCCTGGAAAGGCTTCGCGGTAATGAAGAATTGCCTTTTGTTTATTTTATCTCCTATTTTAACCCGGTTATTGGATTAACGGGCAAAGAAAAATATACGACCCCTCTTTATGAAATGCTTGAAACCGAGCACAACATCATTGCAAAATCTTCGCATGAAGAACTAAAAGCCATTAAGGCAGACACCAATTTGTCGAAAAAGCTGAACATTCACAAAGGTCATCCTGTACTGGTCAGGAAAAGAATGGTTTATGACCATATTAAGCGACCGATTGAATTCAATATAGGATATTACATTGGGGAAAAATTTACCTACGTTCTGGAAAGCGAACGAAAGTTTTAGCCTTCATGATCATGATGGGTTGGTGATCATAAACAGACTCTGTCCATAAAGTCAGGTATCTGAACGATAATGTCCGGGTTCAAAGCTTGCGAAGTTTTAAAAACCAAGCCTCACAAGCGCATATGCATATGCTCCCAGCGATATGCTTCTGCTTGTTTCGTTTTTAGATCGCCCAATGCCAGTTCGTGCAAAAGCGTCATAGGTGATTTTCCTGTTGCTGTTGGGGACCTGTTTTTCTTTCATGGCCCCTGTGCAAAAATCATTCAAATCAAAAGGATCTTCCAGGTTAAAAACTTTCATTGACAACCTGTTAACCGGTCCATCGGCTACACTGAGGTATTTGTTGTTCACTTCCCTGAACATATGGGGTGCAAACAGGTCCCATGCCCCGGCAAGTCCTCCCCCTATAACTACCAGTCCGTCGACAATGGTAAGTACATTACACACCGAGCTTCCCAGTGCTTCTCCAAAATCTGTAAAGGCCTGCAAAGCAGCGTACTCATCACCTGCTTTCAGCCCTTTTGCAATATCATATATGTCTTTGGGCATAGGTGCTGCAGATAACTCCAGGGAAGCATATTGTGCATATATGCGTTGAATAGCCCGTGAGCTGACGCTTTTTTCAGCATTCCAATCGGGTCTGTTCTTATTCAACGTATTATGGATCTCGCCCCCACAAGAGTTATCACCCTTCAAGAGGATATCGCCGATAACGATGCCACAACCAAATCCTGTCCCAATTGTAAGTCCGATGAGGTTATTGTATTGTTTGTTGCTGCCACATTTTTTCAGTTTGTCATTTATGTCTGGCATGAATCCTGTCAGTGCCTCTCCCAGTGCAAAAAGGTTGCCATCGTTGTTTATGAACACAGGCACATCGAAATGGTCTTCCAGCAACGGGCCAAGGATCACATCACCGTTAAATGCTTTAAAATTGGGCAAGTCCCCAATTATCCCCTTATCATAGTCGGCCGGACCGGGAAAGGCAAAACTGATGGCACTGACCTGTTGCGGAACAAGGGAAAATACTTCTTCAAATCCCTTGACAATACCGTTCAGGCATCTTTCCTGGTCATTTGCAAAAGAAGGTTTGACAATGGGGGTAATTATTTCGCGGTTGCCCTGGACTGCACTGAAAACAAAGTTGGTTCCCCCTGCGTCGAGGGTGACAACAACCCGTTTGTCTTTTTCACAATTTACATACATCTTTAAATGGTTTCTATTTTGCTGACAAGCTTCTTTTTAACGCCACGAATGCTGCAACCAAAACATATAACATACAAAACACAAGCACATAAATGCTTGTGGAAACACCAAAGGCATCTGAAAGCACACCCATTATGGGGGGAATGATGGCGCCCCCCGAGACCGATAAAATGATCAGGGCCGAAAGCTCATTTGCATGATCTGGTTTATACTCAAGTATGACGGCAAACAAGACCGGAAAAATATTAGCAAAACCCAGTCCGGCTACAAATATCATAATCCTTGCCATCGTGAGGTTGTTGGTCATTATTATTCCAAACAAGCCGGCAATAGTGAGTATTGTTGTTAAAAGCAGGAACCACCTGGTATGCAGTTTGCGCAGCACAAACGCACCGGTCAGCCTTCCAACCATTAGTGAGGCGAAATAAATGCTGATACCCATGCTGGCTGATTCCAGGTCAACAGAAAACCTTCTGCTCAGAAATATGGCAATGTTTGAATTCATCCCCACGTCGAATCCGACAATAAGAAATATACCCAGGACCATCATCAGGATATAACGCTTTCTCAACAGACCCATCACGCTCCCGAAGCTTGCCGGCTCCTTGTCAGATTCTGCTTCTATGTGTTTTACGGAAGAAAGCCACAAAGCCGAAATAATTGACAAGGCAGCATACACAACAAGGACCAGTCTCCAATCGCCCGCATATCGGGCAAAAGCAGCTGCTATGATTGGCCCCAGCATCGAAGCGGTAGCCTTTATAAACTGTGACAGGCTCAGGTTGGCAGCGCTGTTTTCCTTTAATGAAATGCTAAGCAACAGGGGATTGGCCGACACCTGGAGGACAGTATTGCCAATTCCAATCAGTGCAAAACCCACGATGGCAGTAACATAGGAATAAAACAAAAACGGGATCAACAAACCAACTCCGGTGATAACCTGGCCTGCGTTGACCATAAAGCGTTTTCCCATCCTATCCTGCACAACACCCGAAGGAACAGAGATCAGTGCAAACCATAAAAACACCATAAACGGGAGCAGTTGCGCCACCGAGTCAGAAAGGTTAAAATCATGTTTTATATAGGCGGTGGCCACACCGACAATATCAACAAAACCCATAATATAAAATGAAAGCATTACAGGTACAATGAGGTTCGGGGTGTTGGTTTTTTTCATGGTTTTTATTTTTCTTATTTGCGTCGCTGAAGTTTTTTCCGGCCAATATACGCATTTGGAACCATATGGTAATCCTTGTTACTCATGTGTTCTTACAAACGCTTTGATCGTGGCATATGACTCACCTGCTGACTCCCTGGCGGGTCTTATCGTATATTGTCCGACTACAGCAGGCACAATGAATGTTTCGGCATAATTCACCGTGAAGGGAGGGAAGGCACCTTCGGGGCTTTCCACAACTATCGCATCACCCTCAACCAGGGTCAGTACATTAACCCCCCCGTTGGTATTGTGCGTAACCTTTTTTGTAAACCAGTGTCTGCGGGTTTCAATAAACTCCAACTCGTGCAATCCCGTTTTTTCTTCAGTCCACCCATCTGCCTCCATCAGGGTTTCTGTTTTGTTGATCAGGTTCTTCTCTGTCCACTTTTTGTCCCTGTCCCACTGAATATTATTTATGCCATGTTGAACATGTGTAGGCCTTGGACGGCCGTCCAGACCCATTCTACCCCAATCCCACAGCTTAAATGTAAAGATATATGGCGTTGCGCTGATTTCAAGAACCACTGAGTTTTTTCCCGAACAATGGATGGTACCCGCCGGAATGAGCATATGGTCATGTTTTTTTGCCGGCCAGCTCTCGACATATTTCCCGGCATCAAACCACTCACCATTGCTTTCAGAATGAAGCAGCTCACCCATCATGTCTTGCGGATTGATGTTCTCTTTCAGTCCCAAAAAAACTTTACCGCCAGGCTTCACATCCATTAAGTAATAACTCTCATCCTGCGTATAATGCATTCCGAACTTTTCGCGGATATAAGATGTAAGCGGATGCACCTGCAGGCTCAGGTTTCCCCCGTCCATTGTGTCGAGATAATCAAACCTGATAGGAAACTCATCACCAAACAGTGCCCTGACTTTTTTGCCCAGCAATGCTTCAGGTTGAAAGAACACAAGATTAATGGCTGGTGTTTCAAACACCTGATTTCCGAAACCCAAAAGAACGCTGTTCTCTTCAGGAACACAATTAAAACACCATGCATAGTTGTCTGCAGACCGGTCCAGGTCGCATACTTCCTTAAGCCACTGACCGCCCCACGGACCCTCATCAAAAAAGGGCACCACGCTAAATGGTCTTTTCACTGCTTTTTCCAATCCCTCCCTGAAAGCGTTTCCTGAGACCATTTTCGGACGTTCCCGGTCGTTTGTGTCCATAAAATAATCGACTGAACCGAAAATCTCTTTTTTCAGGCGGTCACATAAACGCCAGTCAACAAAAAAACCCCTCTTATATTTCAACTCCGCGTGCTCATCCTTGTTTGACAGTCCGATGTTGCTTACCTTATTGCTTCTCATGCGTTGCTGAATTTCCCAGCGCGCCATATCTGCATAGACCAATATGTCGGGATCTGACACAAAAAGTGCTGCACCATGTCCGTAAACAACGACCAACCCTTCACTGATCTGTTGAATTTTTTTCTGATGACGTTCCAGTTGGGCGCGATCAAAAAGATCGGTCATGTTTAAGGATGTCATATAGCCAAACACCCTGTCATCAGTTACATATTCATGTGTAATGGCCTGGATCACTTCCTCTGCAAGAAAAGAATCAGATGCATAGAAAGTATGGTCAGGATTGAGTTTGTTGATCAATGAACCAATGATGTCTTCGTGAAGCACACCCTGGTAACATTCAACAACAACGACCACCTTTTTCTTGCTGCAGGATTTAATCTCATCTTGAATTCTGGCAAGAATATTCTCCCAACCTGCAATCAGCGTACCTTCTCTATGATTTACCTGTATTGCAGGAAATTTATTAAACTTTGGTTGCATATCCCTTTTTTTTATTGAACAATCAGTTTGGCGGTGTGTTTGCCCCTGCTGGTAACAATTTGAATAATATACATACCAGGACTGATGACGGGAAACAGTATGTCATGCACAGCCCAGTCTTTTTCTGTTACCAATGCTTCATTATGGATGAGTCTGCCTTCGGGAGAGAACACCCTGATCTCTCTCAAAGTGGATGGAATGCCATTGTTTTGGATGTTTAGCCTGGTGCCAGGTGTTAGTACAGTTGGAAAAACTTTTATGTCACTGGCTGTTTTTTGGTGTTCCGGAATGATCTTGTTGCTTGTTACAGGACCATTTTCAACAGCAACTGCCACTCTTAAAATGGCCGAAGCGGCAGCTGCCTGTCCCATCATCAGTATTGTTTCAGGAGTTTCACCCCGTCTGTCCAGATTCCATCTCCCATACGTATCGTCATAGTCGGAGGGGTAATATCCCAGTTCATCCCTTCCGTACTCAATTAGGAAATCAATAATGTCTTTTGCCACATCCAGGTAATACTCATCTGCTGTAACCTTGTATACATCGATCAATGCATCGATCAGATCATTCCCCCCCCAGAATGAAATTTCTCTCAGTCCCTGGTTGGGTGTATACCAAAAGTCGATACACGTGTTCACCATCTTTTCTGCTTCTTCAAGGTAATGATCCTCTCCGGTTATTAAATATAATTGAAGGGCTAACTGTGCTACATGAGTTGTTTGATAGGCCCTGAACCCACTGCCATTTCTTTGTTGCCCGTTCAGTGTGCCTGTATAGCTCCATTTTCCATCCTGGAAGAAAGTATACTGATGAAATAATTCATGTACCGGGTCTTTTAAGAGTATGGTGGGATCATTTTGTATATCATAATAGGTAATGGCCTCTGTCAGGTATTGTTCTTCCCCGGTAAGTTGGTATAATAAGGCAGCACCCAGTCCTGTCTGGTTTACTGCCATAGAGTAAAACATCCCCTGGCCCAGTTCATTTTCATGCTGGGGCAAACCCCAGTGTTCATCTTTGTCATTGTTGTTAAAGTCATAAGCCCATACAGCCCTTTGCAGCAGTCTGTTGTCTTCAATAAGATCATATATTTCAGCAAATTGAATAATAAACAACCCGTTGTCATCATAAAACCTCCCTTTTTCTCCTGGATATGCTGCATAGCCAATTTTCCCTGAGGCGTCGGAGATATACCTGTCGAGTGCGATTGAATAACTCCTGAGTGGGTTGAAGTATTTTTCATTGTTTATCCGATAACCGTTCTTTAAAGCCCTCAGCATATGACTTGCAGGCCAGATATAGCTGATGGCCTGAAGCTGTGTGCCGTTTTTATCAATATTCTCTGCATAGAGTCCTACTGTCCCGTTAAAGAAGTCACTGCGGATCTTATCCAGGAGTTTTTCTCCGTAAAACTGGTATTTATTATCATAACCGTTTTCCTGGTTTTTATCCCCTGCCGGGAGGTTATTGACAGTCCCATTGCAAACAACCAGGGAGTCGTTTTCGTGTTGCATTAAAAATGGCATAAATGCCGTGGAGCCCGGGCAAGGCACCAGTTGAATCGCTAATAAAATTAAAGCAGAAGAGGTTAACATAAGTTTTTTCAACATGGTCAATTACTGGTTAAGATTATCGTTTTTACTTCAAATGGTTTCATAAACAGTTCTCTGGGGATCCTGTTTTTTTTGATCTCAAGGAAATTACTTTCCCAGACAGTGTAATCATCATGTGCATCAATGACAGTCGTTGCAGGGGCTTCCGAGACATTGAACAGTCTCAGTGCGATGCCTTTGCCATTTTTTAACGGTTTGCAAGATGTTGCGATAATTCCTTCATTTGTCCATCCGTTCAATGGGAAGGCTGATGCATCAAGCTCATTATTGTCCAGTATGATGAATGGGTGCATGCTTTCCAGGCCAAACCTGGAGGCTTCCTGTAAAGAAAATCCATTATGGGCCCTGAGGTTATACCGAAATACCATATTGCCCTCCTGGGATGCCCTGAAGTTGACATGCCAGTTATTATCTATAACTACGGATTCTATGGCAACAACACCTGGTTCGGTGTCCCTTTGAATTTGAATTATTGGTGCATCGAGCGACACCAATGTGTATCCTTCATTGTTTGCAGAAACATCAACAAAATGTTGTACTGTGTAGAACCTTTTATTGGAACCCGGGAGCAGATCCCTGTCTGGTGATACCACACCCCAGGGTATTTGATAGTTAACTTCTGCGTTTTCCAAAGAAAAAGGAAATACGAAAGAAAGCTTTTCCTTGTTACGCTCCGCGTATTTATTTATATAATTATGCAGCTCAATATGGTCTTTATCTTTTATAAGTCTGATCTCCAATTTATAACTGTCACATCCTGGCGCAATGAACTCCAGCAACAATGAATTGACCAGCGGACCGGATTCTTTGACCCGAACTGCATCCAATTGTGCCAGAAGGGTATCGCGGGATTCGCTTCGGACATATCGAAAAAAGTATTGATCATCCGAAAAAATATTATCGAACACTACCCCGGTTTTTTCGCTGGTAATATTAACGAGTCCGGAGTTTTTATCGAAATGCACAGAATAATATTCATTTGCAATATAATGATCATCAATGCCTTCATCGATGCTGCTGTTCCCATGATGAACCGAATATGTCCGGCTTCCAAAGGCATTTATGCTGTCTACATATATTGCCAGTTCTCCTGACGACAATCGTTGTGTGAGGACAGTATCGCCATGTTCGGTCAGAACAAGATCTCCTGTTGATGACAGATCAGCAGGGATAATACACACATCCGACCTGCGCCATGAATTTGTGTTATAAATGGTAATTGTTGATCCCTTATTGCTTGTGTTCCCGTCGTTTGCCCGTTGAAAAGTTTGTAGCATCAGTTCGAGATCGCTGGCAGCATCAACGGCAAAACCTTTTTTTACTTCCCACTGTGTTTTCACATCAGGATGGTCAGGATCGCTTATGCTTTTATATGAACCCCAGGTGTGTTCTGTAAACAGCAAAATGTTTTTCCAGATATCATCAAACCGGTCTTGTTCATAGTTTTCAGGCTGCAACATCGCAAATAATGTTTCCAGCTGTAAGATTTTTTCTGTATTTTCCCTGTTTATTGCGGTCTCGCGAGCACCCGAGGCCACCCCATCTGTCCACCATTCATTATAATCTCCCTGAAGTACGGGAATATTCCCAGCATACCTGTCTTCAAAGTCCGCAAAGAAATCCAGGACTGAACTGATTTTAATAGTTGGATTCTTGTACTTTTTGTTCCACTCTTTTACAACACCTGGCAAATCCGGGTCGGGTGGTGCATTATCGGTCATTATCCAGGCCAGCGGCATCAGATCATAAGTGTAGCCATTATTGTATGCCTTATCCAAAAAACTGAATATAAATGAATGGAGGAAATACTGGTCAGGGTTGTCTGTATAATAGGGATCATTATGACCTGTGAGGTAGTTTGGAATATATCTTCCCCTTAATTCATATCCCAGGTTATAGTAATAAGTTTGAAAATGCAAGATCGAGTTTTCTCCTGAAGGGTCTTTCCAATAAAACGGATAATTTTCAAGGCTTAGGTCTTCCATCATATTGGGCATATTGAGCATATACTTTAAATCATTCTGCTCCATAGCTGTTACAGTTCCCCACGACATACCGGGAACATCTACCTGCTGGGCGGACAACAGGGGGATGTCAAATTTTTCTTTCAGGTGGTTTCCAAAACCGAACAGACGCAATAATTGTTCTCCATTTGATATGCTCGTGTTAATGCTTGCATATGAGGCATCAAGATTTATCCAACCTTTTTGAATGGCGTCTTTTAATTTCTCAATTTCCTGGGGTGAACGGTCTTTTAAATAATTGTCGAGCACCCACAACACTTCAACATTCCATTTGAACTGGGAGCCTTCAGGGTAGTCCTGTGTTTTCCTGGCCAGCTCAATGGCATAGTCTATGTTTTTGTTCTGAATTTTTGCTGCTTTTTCCTGGCGATGTGTGTATCCAATATCTACATGAGACTGTGGGAACAGATAAACGGTCCATTGTTTTGGAGGCTCTACAGGTATTCGCTTTGTATGAGAATCATTGATGCTTGTCAGCATGATGTCGCTAATATCACCATTGTCTTGTTTATAGTGAATCACAATTTTTTTATCATGAAAAGCCTTTTCTGTAGCAGAAACATGCACAGTATCCCTGAATTCTTCGTGTTGTATAATGATCTGATCTTCTCCGTAGGCGATTCCATCGGGAACATATAAGAGGTATTCCCTGGCCGGAACAGGATGCCTGATAACCTTGTTTGTTCCCTTGACAGACAGTTCCGTTTGTTTCAGTAACGGTTCATTCAAAACAAATCTCACTTCGCTCATCCCATAATAATCATCTCCATAATTTCCTTCTTCCCCGGTTGTTGTTATCACAAAAAATTTTGCCTGAATGTTGTTGCAATCAATGATCAAACCAGGTTCCTGACCACTTAATCCGGATGCTTCGGGGATTATCCAATGATCTGCATTGTGCGGACCATGTTTTTTCCAGTTTTCTCCATCAACAGAATACTCAATAACCACATCTTTTAATCCTCTTGAGGTATATCCCGGTTGATTATGATTCCATAACCAAAGCTCACGTAACTCATAAACGGCATCAAATTCAAATGATATCCAGACAGTTCCGGTAGCGGTTCCGGGAAATGCAGATGAAGCCTCCGGATTGGCATGTGAATGCCACATGGTAAATGCGTTCATGCTGTTATCATGAAGAATACCATCAAGTCCTGATGAATTAATTAGGTTTTCAGGAGCACAACCTGGTGAGTATGTGCTTGATGCACTTACATTAATGGCCTCCCCGGGTAAAAAGCTATAAAACTGCAATTGCCCTTTGCAGGGTAAAAAAGATATGATCAACAGGAAGTCGACCAGAAAAGCAATTTTATTTTGTGTCATAATATTATATTCAAAAACTAATAAAGGAGCTGCCTCATTAACCGTTCGCATATAGACAGATCTGTTATAAGCACGCCTGGAAAAGACGTATCTCGCTGAATTTCTGTAATATTGAATGTTGTTTCCTTGTATGAGGCAACTCCTGTATTTTTATAACATAAATTGTAAGCAGTTTGGTTATGTTTTAATAAATGCTTACTTCACGATCAGTTTTTCTGTCTGTGTAAACCCACTGTTATTGAAATTTAATATGTATATTCCCTTAGGTAGTGTTGAAACATTGAATTGTTTAACTTCACCAGGCTGGAGTGTACCATTTTGAATCATTCTTCCGGTAAGGTCATAGACAGAAAAGTCAGTGGCACTGTCTTTCTGGTTTTCTATCAACACAACATCTGTTGATGGGTTAGGATAGTACGTGGCATGCAACGACTGTGAAGCTTCGGGGATTCCCGTTTCGTCATCATCAAGCTGGAACCAGCTGACTCCTGATTTTATTGAGGCAGGAAAATTCCCTGTAGCATCATTCAGGGTTGACCCTGATCCTTCATTCATAATCCAGTTTGCTATCAGGCCTTCTTCATCACCTTCCAGGATGGTATTCATGCCGGCAGCAATTTCTTCTTCAGTCCTGGCATAGTCCCAGATACGCAAGTCATACATTTTCCCACTGAACCTTCTGTTCCCCCACATTGCGCCTTCACCAAGGATCAGGTTTTCACTGGACGGGAATATTTGTCCTGTTACCTCCTGATCCAGCATCCATTCGCCGTTCAAATAAACTGTTAATAAGGACCCATCAAACGTACCGGCAAAATGAACCCATTCCAGAGAGTCCAGTGTGTCATATCCAGTTGAAATACTACCCCACTCATTTTCTCCCATACCCAGGACGAACTCCACACCTGTATCGGGAAAGAATCGGATGGTATATCCCATTGGACCATTTTCCTCTGTCCACCCCTCGGTGGCAAGGATGTAATTTCCATTCGGCACAAACTCATCGATATAGAACCAGACTTCAAACGTAATGTTTTCCGGAAAGAATGCCTCACTATGTCCGCAGTCCACATAGCTGTCTTCATCTGTTGCATCAAACTTCAGGCTCCAGTTCTGAGCTGCCAAGGTTCCTGTAAGAAACACAGCAGCAATTAATAAAATAATAGTAGCATTTGTTTTCATAACATTGTGTTTTGATGAATAAAAAAGAGTTGACTGTTATCAGGTGATTCTGGGTTTAGTATTTGTTATTGATGATGGTTGATTCGAATAAGACTATTCATCGTATCCGGGGTTTTGCACCATGTGTTCATTCACATCCATTTCGCGTTGAGGAATTGGAAACAGTTTGTGTTTTTCCTGAATGTCTTTGCCTGCATCACGCATTACCTCAATTAAGCGACCGGTACGCACAAGGTCAAACCATTTTTTACATTCAGCAACAAACTCGTGTCTCCTTTCCCTGTATACAGCTTCACGAAACTGTCCATGGTCAAGTCCATCCAAAGGCAAAAGTCCAGCCCTTTCCCTTACACGATTTATTGCTTCATAAGCTTCGTGATCAGGACCATTTACCTCATTTGAAGCTTCGGCAAATATGAGCAACACTTCAGCGAACCTGATAATTGGAAAATTGTTGCTCGCCCTTGGAATATTCAGATCGCGGTAGGCCTCTTCGTCAAAAAACTTCCAAATGTGGGGGGGGAAACGTATAATCCGGCCATCAGACTGTCTTGGATATTCTGTTCTGTATGTGACAGGTATTCTAAGGTCATTCTCTTCAAAACTGGCAATCAATGACGGACTGGGCATATACAACCCCAATCCGTTACCCAGTCCGATGTTCCGGGGCCAGTGCAACCACATGGCGATCGACTCCCGGTTACCGGCAGCCCGGTCAAACTGCACATCAAAAATATGTTCCTTGCCATTTTTGGCTTTGGGGTCAAAAACATCTGCAAAATCTTTAAAAAGCGCATATTTGTTCATGTCAATGACTTCTTTTGCCTTGTTCCTGGCCAGGGTGTAATACTCAGCCCCAAAGCTCAGCGGTTCACCTGCCATTGTCAGGTAAACGCTTGCCAGCATAGACATGGCTGCCCCTGTGGTCGCCCTTCCAGGTTCAGGAGCATTCAGTGGCAAATGCTCCTCAGCAAAAAGGAGGTCGGGAATGATTATCTCAGAATAAATTTCTGAAGCAGGAGACCGGGGCTTTTTGATGTCAGCCAGCGATGTGGTTTCGTTAATCACTTTTGGCAGATCACCGAACATTCTAACAGCATAGAAGTAGTACAATGCCCTCAGAAATCTGGCTTCTGCGACAAATAAATTCTTTTTTGATTCACTGATGTCCATTTCAGGGATCCGGTCAATTACTACATTGGCATCCTTGATCCCAATGAAAAAACCGTTATAATTTGCGTTTGGCCGGTCGGCATCAGAAGGACTGAATTTATAGTTTTCCAGCAGCACGAGATCCGGGGTCAGCTCACCTGGACGGAGAATAATATCATCTGATGTCATATCGATGGTTGGAAACAAATGGTTGTTGAATAATTCGTGAGAGGCCAATTGGGAGTAGGCAGCAATTGTTGCCGCATAAGCATCTGCTTCGGTTTGATAAAAATTTTCCGGGGTTAAATGAGAATCCGGAACCTCATCGAGAAAATCGCTGCACGAGCTGAGTCCTGCCATCAAAAAAAACGCAATGATTAAAAATGAAATGTTTTTCATGTGCTTATGTTTTAAAATGAAATGTTTACACCCAGATAAAAGTTTTTGGTAGTGGGATAAGAGCCCCAATCATAACCTGTGGCCAAAGAATTGGTTCCAAAATAATTTACTTCAGGGTCAAATCCGGAATAATTGGTAAAAGTCAGCAGGTTTTCACCGGTGAAGTAGACCTTAACATGTTTAAATCCCGGCAAGGGCAATAATTTGCTTATGTCATAGGCGATCGTAATGGTTTTCAGGCGCAGATAAGAGCCATCCTCCACAAATCTGTCCATTTCAAAAGCATCCTGCATAAAGGCAGAGGCACGGGGAATGTCTGTATCTGTATTGTCTGGCCGCCACCTGTCAAGCACGCTGGAGAACTGGTTGTATAAACCATTTGGATATTCGTGCGATAAAAGGTTGCCGTTCCAGATATCATTTCCATAAGAACCCTGGAGAAATACTGTCAATTCAATATCTCTGTAATAAAACGAGTTCAATATGCCACCAAAGAATTTCGGTTCAGAAACACCGATAAGCGTTCTGTCATCCATGTTGATCACCCCATCACCATTCAAATCAACATATCTAATATCACCTGGCCGTGCATTGGGCTGGGCAGATCCGGCAATTTCCTCGTCAGACTGAAAAACACCATCTGTTTGTAAGCCATAGAACAATCCGATTGGTTTGCCAACAACCAGCCAACCTGGATCCAGCTGATTAATCCTGCTGGGAATTGGAATGGCTTCTTCTCCCGCCAGACTCAACACCTTGTTTCGATTGCCAGCAATATTAAAATCAATATTCCAGGAAAAATCCCCTATATGATTCATTGTTGATATTGTTAACTCCACGCCTTGATTTTGCACTGAACCAATATTATCAAGGGCTGTGTAAAAACCTGTGGTTATGGGAAGATTGACATTCAGCAACAGATCTTTGGTTTTTTTATGGTAATAGTCTGCCGTAAACTGAACCCTGTTTTCAAACAATGCACCATCAATACCTATATTGAACTGATTGGTTGTTTCCCATTTGAGGTCAGGATTGGCAATTTGGGTTGGTCTGTATCCTATTCTTCTTGATCCGCCAATTGGGTAAGTAGTAGAGCCGAGCATTGCAAGTGACTGATAGCTCGGGATCTCCTGGTTGCCCGTACTTCCATAGCTTGCACGCACCTTCAGAAAGTTCAACAAGTCAAGATCTTTCATGAATTCTTCATCGGTTAATTTCCAGCCAACGGCAAATGACGGGAAGAACCCATATTTGTTTCCAGCACCAAATTTTGAGGACCCATCAAGTCTGAAGTTCAATGAAAACAAATACTTGTCGAGCAAAGAGTAGTTTATTCTTCCCAGATAGGAAACCATTCTGTATCCGTGTGAATAGGAGAATGGAAACGATGACACTTCGGCTGCACTCCCCAGGTTATTATACCGCAAAATATCTTCCGTGAATCGTTCTACCCCTACGCGGTTAACCTCATTCCTCGAGGATTGAACAGTAAACCCTGCCAGCAAAGAAAAGTCATGTATCTCGTTTAATACTGTATGGTAATTCAGAATATTCTCATTGAGCAATGAATAGTTTGACAGGTTGCCAATTCCCGCGCTTCCCTGTGCGTCATGTCCTGCAAGTATATAACTTGGATAATAATATACTTCTTTATTAAAGCCTGCATCTGCACCAAACATCACACTAAAAGACAGTCCGTCGGCCAGTCTGAATTGCAGGTTGGTGTTGGCAACACCCCGGGTTGTGTTGGATTTGCTGTCAGCCTCACCCGCCAATGCAACAGGGTTTCCTGTAAATATACTGCGGTCATTCATCAGAATGTACTCGCCATTTTCATCCCTGACAGGCAAAATAGGATTAAACATTAGTGCAGTGTTAACAACACCCCATCCGCCTGTTTCAATATCATTCGCCCTTACATTGCTCAGGTTAAAATTGTTTTTTATGGTCAACCAGGGTTTAACATCCATATCAAGACCCAGTTGCAATGCGATCCTGTCCAGGTCAGTATTTAGAACAATCCCTTCCTGCCTCAGATAATTGGTGCTTAAAAAATACCTGATGTTGTCCGTACCACCGCTAAAGGAAAGGTTTACATCTGTTGTTGGTGCCACCCTGAATAATTCATCCTGCCAATCTGTCCCCTCACCAAATGCAGCCGGATCTTCATACAGCGGATCGAGGCCTTCATTTATTAAAGCTTCATTCACCAATTCAGCATACTGCGTGGCATTAAGCATGTCCATGGTTTTTCTGACCCTTTGGTATCCATGACTTATATTTAATGTCACGTCGCCCTCACCTGTAATGCCTCTCCGGGTAGTGATCAAAATTACCCCATTTGTGGCCCTGGCTCCGTAAATCGCGGTAGCAGAAGCATCCTTAAGTATTTCTATTGATTCAATGTCGTTGGGATTGATGGTTGCCAATGGGTTAAGTGGACCGCCACTGGTCATGTTTGAACTAAGGTCCCATTGGTTGCTTGTAACCGGAAAACCATCTATTACATACAATGGATCATTCCCTGCATTGATAGAGTTATTGCCCCTGATATTGACAGAAACAGGTCCCCCGGGCCTTCCTGATGTTTGGGTGATCATTACTCCCGCAGCTTTCCCCTGCAGCAACTGGTCAACAGAACTAACCTGCCTGATCTCATTGTCTCTCATTGAAACGGATGATACTGAACCCGTTAAATCCGATTTTTTAACAGTACCATATCCAATTACAACAACTTCGGCCAATGATCGGAGCTCTGGCTCCAGGATAACATTAATATGGCGCCTGCCTTCAATCTCAATTTCTTTTTGTGAATATCCGATAAATGAAAAAACCAATACCGAACGGTCAGAATCCACCCTGATAGAGAATTCTCCATCAATATTGGTTGTTGCCCCATTCAGGGTCTCTTTCTCGATAACATTGACGCCCGGAATGGTTTGACCATCTTCTCCGTAAACCGTTCCTGTAATAGTGACCTGCGTTTGCTGCGCCCATATGATTACAGGCAGACAAACAAGGAAAAATGCGTGTGTTAAGATCTTGCTCATAATTTTATGTTTAAATATGTTATTATAATACAGGAATCAAAAGACATTGGTATGTTTAAACATACTTACATTTGCAAACATATGATAATAAAATAACAATTCAAAACATTTTTTCACTTTTTTTTGTTTTTTTTGTTATTTCGTTGTTTGTCAGCCTTTTGTGCACGAACGCTATCTCTTGTTACATTAATTATTTCAGTATGTTCACATACCAAATGCCCCTCCCCAGCCTGGTCAGTGCTGATGGATTTTTGCTTATTCCGCTCCCCTCACTGCCCTATTCTGCTTATCTTTGCACCTGACTTTATGGACAGGCACTATTTAACCTGCCTTATATATATAATGTATTTCTCAAAAAGTGAAAAGCAGCGCTTTTGGGTGAATGTGTTATTTATGCAGGGCTATTGCATACATACAATCTATCAGCCAGGCTGACGTTGTGTTTTGTAAATAGTGTCTGTCCATAAAGTCAGGTGTCTGAACTATAATGTTCGGGTTCAAGCCTTGCGCAGTTTTGAAAACCAAGGAGTTTGCTCTTGTAA
>PWKN01000129.1 GCA_003559735.1 Bacteroidales bacterium
GACCGTGCGCGACATGGGCGCAAAGGAGCACATCGACCTCGAGTTCCGGAAGGGCGTAGCGTTGGGGTTGGTGCGCTCGCCCCGGTACCTGGTCGCGGGCAAGCCGATCATCGCCACCGGCGGGCACTGCACGTACATGGGTCGCGAGGTCGATGGCCCGCTGGAGGCGCGGCGAGCGACGCGCGAGCAGCTCGAGGCGGGCGTCGACTGGGTGAAGATGATGGTGACCGGCGGGATCATGACCCGCGGCACGGATCCCCGGACGCAACAGCTCTTCGACGACGAGATCGCCGCCGTGATCGAGACCGCGCACATGGCGGGGGTGCCCGTGGCAGCGCACTGCCAGGGCGGCCCCGCAGTCGCGGCCACGGTCCGTGCCGGTGTCGACTCGATCGAGCACGGCATGTGGTTGAGTGACGAGGCGATCGAACTGATGCTCGAGCACGACACCGCCTACGTGCCCACCCTATCGGCCTTCCACCTGATCGCCGCGGGCGAACCGGTGGCCGGCGTAGCGCCACCGGCGTGGTCGGTGGACAAGGCCCGGGCCGCCACCGAGGCGCAGCGCGAGAGCTTCCGCAAGGCGGTCGAGGCTGGCGTGCGGATCGTGGCGGGAACGGACTACAAGCACGGCTCGTTGCCCTTCGAGCTGGCGCTGATGCACGAGTGGGGCATGCCGAGCATCGACGTGCTGCGCTCGGCGACGAGTCGCTCCGCTGATCTGCTGCGGTTACCGAACGTCGGTCGCGTTCGACCTGGCGCCGAAGCGGATCTGGTCGTCGTGCGCGGCGACCCGCTCCGCGACATGCGCGCCTTGGAGCGCGTGCTGCTCGTCATCCAAGCCGGGGAGGTGGTGTACCGAGATCCGGAAATCGCCCAATCGCCCTTCGCTCCTATCGAGGAGGTCCAACCGTGAGGCACCTGGTACGCACGATCGTCGCCGTGGGGTTGCTCGCCGTGTTGGCCAGCGGCGCTGCCCAAGGACCGCGTGAGCAAACCGCGGTCGTCGCGATCAACATCGACTCGAGCTCGATGAACCCGTGGCTCAGCACCACCATCACCGACAAGCACGTGGTCACGCACCTGTTCGACACGTTGCTCATGCGCGCCGAGGACATGACGGTGCAGCCACACGTCGCCAGCGCCTATCGTCCCGTCGACGACACCACCTGGGAGTTCGAGCTGCGTGACGACGTGTTCTTCACGAACGGTGAGCAGCTGACCGCGCACTCGGTCGCCTTCACCGTCGCGCACTTCAGGGATCCCGATCTGAACGCGCCGTCGATCGCGCAGTTCGCGCTCATCGAGCGTGTCGATGTCATCGACGACTTCACGTTCCGCTTCGTTACGAGCCGCCCGTTCCCCGCGCTACCGGCCCTCATGACGGAGTTCTGGATCGTGCCGGAGGGCTACACGGCTGAGGTCGGCGGCCAAACGCTCGGCGTCGCACCGGTCGGTTCGGGCCCGTACACGCTCGCACAGTGGGTGCGCGACGAGCGCATCGTTCTGGAGGCGAACCCCGACCATTGGAACGGTGAGCCCGCTGTGCGCTTCGTGGAGTTCCGCGTTGTCCCCGACCAGAACACCCGCATCGCGCAGGCCCAGACCGGCGAGGCCGACATCGTCGCGCAGGTCCCCGCCGAGTCCATCCCCTTGCTGGAACGCAGCGGACGCGTGCGCGTCGCGGAGGCACCCGGACCACGAGCGTACTTCCTGACCCTGAACACCCGCCACGACACGCCGCTGCGCGACGTGCGCGTGCGACAGGCGCTCAACTACGCGATCGACGTCGACGCGATCCTCGAGTTCATCTTCGAAGGCCGCGGCATCCCGCTTGCCTCGCTGCTCACGCCCGAGCAGTTCGGGCACGACCCGTCGGTCGAGCCCTTCGGCTACGACCCCGAGCGCGCCCGCGAGCTCTTGGCCGAGGCCGGCTTCCCCGCTGGGTTCGGCATCCGCATGGAGGCACCCACCGCACGCTACCCGAAGGACGTCGAGGTGGCGCAGGTGATCGCCGCGCAACTCGGCGCCGTCGGCGTCGACGTCGACCTCTCCATCGTGGAGTGGGGCACCTACATCGGGCAGTTCCGCGCCGAGGACGGGCCGCCCATCTTCTTCCTCGGCTGGAGCATCCCGACGTTCGATCCCGACTCGATCCTGACGCCGCTGCTCACGACGGGGCACACCTACGATCGGTTCGAGGATCCCGAGCTCGAGGCGCTCATCGCCCAAGCCCGCAGCACCGTCGATGCCGACGAACGGCGCGCCTTGTACTCGGAGGTGCAGCAACTCACGAGGGAACTGGCGCCGATGGTCTACCTGTACCAGCTCACCGAGCTGTACGCGGTCAGCGAGCGGCTCGACTGGCAACCGCGGGCAGACGAGCGCATCTACCTCTGGACGGCCTCGCTGCACGACTGACGATGCAGGACGGCCGGCACGCATGCTGACGTTCCTCCTCGGTCGCCTGGCGCAGGCGGTCCCGACGCTCATCGGCACCTCCGTCGTGGTCTTCTTGCTCGTGCACATGACGGGCGATCCGGCGCTGCTGATGTTGCCGCCCGACGCCCCGCGCTCGCAGGTGGAAGCCTTCCGCGCGAGTCTCGGATTCGACCGGCCGCTCATCGTCCAGTACGGCGACTTCATGCGTGGGATCGCTCGCGGCGACCTAGGAGAATCGTTCCGCTTCCGGGAACCGGCGCTGGGGCTCGTGCTCCAGCGCCTTCCCGCCACCGTGCAGCTCGCCGGCCTGGCCGTGCTGCTCGCAAGCCTCATCGGCATCCCGCTTGGTGTCCTTTCGGCGACCGCGCGGGGGAGCTGGATTGACGCCTTCGCCCGCGGCGCCTTTTTCCTCGGGCAAGGCATCCCTCCGTTCTGGCTCGGGCTCATGCTGATGGTCGTGTTCTCGGTGCAACTCGGCGTGCTGCCGTCGAGCGGACGGGGCACCATCGCTCAACTGGTGATGCCCGTCACGACGCTGACGGTGTTCCTGACCGCGTCGCTGGCTCGACTCGCGCGCGGCGGAATGATTCAAGCGCTGCAGCAGGACTATGTTCGCACCGCGCGCGCCAAAGGGCTGGGGTCCAGATCGGTGCTCTTCAAGCACGCGTTGCGCAACACGCTGATCCCCGTGGTGACGATGATCGGACTGCAGATTGGGCACCTGCTCGGTGGGGCGGTCGTGACCGAGACCATCTTCGCGTGGCCTGGGGTTGGTCGCTTGGTGGTGGACGCGGTACATGCCCGGGACTTTCCCATCGTGCAGGCCGCCATGCTGGTGATCGTGACCCTGTTCATCGCGGTCAATCTCGTGGTCGATCTCGTCTACGGTTTGCTCGATCCCAGGATCCTCTACGAATGACGTGGCATCGCGATGTCTTCCGAGCCTTGCGGCGCGATCCGCGGCTCACCACCTCAGCTGGCTTCCTGCTGCTGGTGCTGCTGGCCGCGACGTTCGCACCGGTCATCGTGCCGCACGACCCGAACGCCCAGAACCTGGCGTTGCGCATGCGGCCGCCCGCGTGGGTGGAGGGCGGGAGTTGGAGCCATCCGCTCGGGACTGATCAACTCGGCCGAGACCTGCTGAGCCGCGTCGTCGTCGGTGCGCGCGTCAGCCTACTCGTAGGCCTCGCCACCGTCGCGGTCGGTCTCACGGTTGGCGCCACACTCGGCACCGTCGCCGGCTACGTCGGTGGTGCCTTCGAGCGGCTCGTCATGCGGCTGGCGGACATCCAGCTCAGCTTCCCATACATCCTCCTCACGCTGGCGGTGATAGCCGTCTTCGGGCCGGGACTCCTCACCGTCGTGCTCGTACTCGGGCTCGCCAGCTGGCCTGCGTACGCGCGCATGGCGCGCGGCAACACCTTGAGCGTGAAGCGGCGCGACTACATCGCCGCCGCGATCGCACTCGGCGGTAGCGGCACGCGCGTGCTGACAAGGCACGTGGGCCCGAACATCGCTAACGCGCTGGTCATCCTGGCGACGCTGCAGGTCTCGCAGATGATGATGGCCGAAGCGGCCCTCAGCTTCCTCGGCGCCGGCGTCCCGATCACCACGCCCACGTGGGGCGGCATGCTCAACGAGGGACAACGCTACATCTTCACCGCCTGGTGGTTGACGACCTTCCCCGGCCTCGCGCTCACCTCCGTCGTCGTCGCCTTCAACTTCCTCGGGGACGCGCTGAGCGACCGGTTGGGTTGAGTGGCCGCGAGGTTCGGCGGCTAGCGCTGCACGGCCGGCCCAAGGCACTCAGGCGATGCCGGGCACACCGCGAAGGGTTCTGTCGGTGTTCGCGCTGCCCCGCGGGCACTCCCGCGGCAAGGTAGCGAGGTCGTCGTGTTTGCCCCGTATGTCAACCGCGTCGAGCTTCGCGCCACCACCGCCCCGCCTCCCGCTCCGGCAGGAACGGCAGGAACCCGCCCACGAACGCGTCGCCGAGTCCGACCGTCACGCCTGCCGCCTGCGTAAGGTGCGGCACCGGCACGCAGCAGATCCGTTCCCCGCCGAGGTGGTTGATCGCGTTGACGAGCGCCGCGTCGTCGTCGCTCGGCGGCAGCGCCC
>PWKN01000125.1 GCA_003559735.1 Bacteroidales bacterium
CCGCAGCAAATTCAGTTGATGAAATTGCTGCAGGTGCCCGCGCTTTTGTTGGATCAGCGTATAAAACAAGAGATTGAAGAAAATCCTGCCCTCGAAGAGGGTGAGGATCTGTATGAAGAGGGGGAGATACAGGACAACAATGATGATGAGTTTGACAGTGCTATGGAAACCGGCAATGAATCTGAAATGGAAGAGGCCGAGCAGAGTGCTGATGATGAGTTTGACCTGGATGACTATATAGATGACGATGAAATTCCCGACTACCGTTTAAGTGCCAACAATACGTCGGCCGACGATGAAGTCAGGGAAGTCCCCTATGTCTCCGGTGCCAGTCCGCAGGAAGCACTGCACGCCCAACTGGGCCTGCGCAGCCTTACTGACCGGGAATACCTCATATCAAGCCACATCATAGGAAACATCGATGAATCGGGTTATCTTCAAAGAGACATTCATTCATTGATTGACGACCTGGCGTTTAATCAGAACATAGAGACAGATTTCAAGGAAGTGATTGATCTGTTGCGGATGATCCAGGAGTTTGATCCACCGGGCATTGGGGCAAGGGACCTTAAAGAGTGCCTGCTTTTGCAGATCAGGCGAAAGGTACCAAAGACAAAGGCAGTTGAGGATGCACGGATGATCCTGGAAAAAAACTTCAATGACTTTACCAAAAAGCATTATGACAAAATAAAGAAGCGGCACGGACTATCGGAAGATGAACTGAAGAAAGCCATTGATGAAGTGCTCAAACTCAATCCAAAACCTGGCAGCACATTGTATGAAGCAGGCAAGGGCGCACAGTATGTGGTTCCCGATTTTATCCTTACCCATAATGATGGTGAACCTGAGGTTATGCTGAACTCGCATAATGCACCTGACTTGCGAATAAACCGTACGTACTCGGAAATGTTTCAGGCCATGGCCGAATCAAAGGGCAAGGCAGACAAACGTCAGAAAGAGGCACTTAGCTTTGTAAAACAAAAGATTGACAGCGCAAAATGGTTTATAGACGCCATCAAACAACGGCAGAATACCCTAATGGTTACAATGCAGGCCATCCTGGAGTACCAAAAAGAATATTTTGTCACCGGTGACGAGACAAAATTGCGTCCCATGATCCTTAAAGATATTGCAGATATGGTGCAGCTGGATATATCAACCATATCGAGGGTGGCAAACAGCAAATATGTTCAGACGCCCTATGGTACTTTTTTGCTGAAGGATTTTTTCTCGGAGTCGTTGCAAACAGAAACGGGGGAAGAGGTTTCCACCCGTGAAGTAAAAAAGATCCTTCAGGATTGTATTGAATCAGAAGAAAAGAAAAAGCCGCTCACTGACGATGAGCTGGCTGGCATTTTAAAAGAAAAAGGGTATAACATTGCCCGGAGAACGGTGGCCAAATATCGGGAGCAACTTGATATTCCCGTTGCCAGGCTAAGAAAAGAGTTGTAAGTAATATGCATGTTGCCAATGGTATTGCACGGGTGTTCTCCACGTTGTTTCACCCGTTATTTGTTCCCACTTTGGGGATGTTTGTACTTCTGCAGTTGAACACGTACATAAATTTTTCCCTGCCTGCTGCTGCCCGCCGTTTTATCATACTGATCATATTCATCAACACAGCCATCGTTCCGGTACTGTCTGTCCTGATCATGAAGCGCACCGGTTATGTCAGCAGTTATTTGCTTGAAAAAAGAAGCGACCGCATTTTTCCCCTCCTGGTTGCCGAGGTTATGTTTTTTATGACCTATTACCTGTTACAGCAGCTCACCATACCAAGCCTGATCTATTTTTTTATAATGGCAGCAACAATACTTATCCTGGTGGCATTACTGGTAACACTATCGTGGAAAATTAGTCTCCATATGGTGTCGTTGGGAGGATTCACAGCTTTTCTAATCATTGCTTCGCTGATCCTTCGTGCTGATATTGCGTGGATCGTGGCTGCCAGCTTCGTGGTGTCGGGAATAACCGCTGCATCGCGCATACAACTCGGGGCGCATACGCCCACCCAGGTATATTCGGGCTACGTGCTGGGAATGACGACCATGATCTTATTGTTTATCTTCGTCCTGGGGTAGGGAACTTCCAGCTTGCGTCAGAGAACTTCCAGCTTGCTTTAGCAACTGGAAGCTTCTCCTTTGGAAGCTGGAAGCTTCCTTGGTTTGTCCTCCGGAAGCTGGAAGTCCCTTCGGGAGCTTCCAGTTCCTTGGGGTAGGGAACTTCCAGCTTGCGTCAGAGAACTTCCAGCTTGCTTTAGCAACTGGAAGCTTCCGTGGTTTTGTCCCCGGAAGCTGGAAGTCCCTTCGGGAGCTTCCAGTTCCTGGGAAATTTCGCTAAAACAATATAAACGTGATGCCCAGTGAAACAGGCACCATCTCTTCGGCACTGTTCCCATCAAAAACATCCGTTAAGGGGTAGTATGCATGGAAGTTCACGCTTCCGTAGCCAACCATGGCCGTTAACCCGATGCGATAATTTGATATGTTCGTCAGCTTGTGTTGTTTCACCTTTACGGTTATGTCGGAACTGTGAATGCTGCCGGAATATTTGGTGTGGGCGTTGACAAGATACCCCGCTTTGATGCCGGCATACAACCTGAATGTGCGGTTGATGTCGCGCGAACGGTAACGTAACTGTACAGGTACATCCAGGTAGTTAAGGCTCAACTTGTTCTTGTCATAATCCTCTTCCAGGGGGCTAAAGTCAAATATGTTTTGATGGACGTGATACTCATAGCGGTTATCGCTGTATAAATTATGACTGGTAAACGCAACACCGGCTGCTACGCTGAAATTACTGCGTCCGAGCGGCATATCCTGCAGGGCACTCAAACTGATACCCCGCTGGATGGTCCTCAGATCAATATTGTCGGGAACATCTTGCCAGACATCCGTGAACAGAGTCAGCAAAAAACGGTCGGAAGGATGCATCCGGGGTGGTTCAAAAGCCTGTATTGCAGGGCTCATGCAAAACAGTGCAAGCAGGGTGATCACGATGGATTGTTTCATGTGTCAGGTTTTTTAAGTATTCATAATCCGGTCAGATGGAGTTCGCCGCGCAATGGCCATCTGTATTGTTGCAGGCGCTCTGAAAGAGAATACTGTATCGGCGGCTTTCGACCCCTTGCATCTGACCTGAATGATAAGCATGAATAACACAGGTTTAAAAACAGACGATAAAGTTATGAAAAATCCATATATTTTTCAAATGAGGCCCAATATGGCATGGGAATTCTGCTTTTTTGTCCGGCATACAACACATTCGCGTACTGTTTCTTTTTCTCAGCTGCGCCATATCTCATATGGGTATCCATGGCTGCCAGTTTTTCTTCATTAAGGCGTCTACTGATCCATCTGACCAGGATAAATGCAGGCAGAAATAATCTGTTGAACGGAAATATTGACGCCGGATTGAGTCCTCTTTTGCGGCAAACCTTCATCCCTTCCTTAAGCGCATAGACATATTGTTTTACCAGGATCTTGTTTGCTGCAAACAAACCGGCAGAGCCAGCTTTACTGATCAGTCCGGGAGTGATGGCAGACAAAAGATAGTGTGCCGCAAGCAAGTCTTTTATTGTTGGGGAGACCTTTGGTTGCAGTCCGGCTGCTTCAAAAACTGCTGCCGTTTTCTGAAGCCTTTCTGTATTGCCTCCACCGGGTTCACCCAGCCAGGTATGGCAGTTTTTGAACAGGTAGCAATTGATGCCGTTCTCCATATGGCCACCGCTGACTATCTCCGGGAAGCCGAGAAAATATCTCCCCGATGGAAGGTGTTTTCCGGCCAGTTTCCATTCATCCCACATGTTTCCAAGAAACAGGATGTCTGCATTGCCTGAGTACTTCGCAACATAAGGGATGGCATCCTGCCACTGGTTGCTTCTTACGGCAACAATGATCAAATCGAATGCTTGCCTGGCTTCAAGTCTGTCAACAACTGCCGGTCTGTAAACGGTGTGGCCCTCTTCCCTGCGCGTATTGCGCGTGTCGGTGTAGGTGACGGAAACGCCCGAATGGCTGTACCTTACCATACGCTGCCTTCTGACAAGCAACGTAACATCGCAGCCTGCTTCCTGCAGTTGCCATGCATAGGTCGTGCCAATAAGCCCTGCGCCAAATACCAGTATCTTCATTTGTATTTATTTTAGTTTAACTTGAAAACCCACGTCCTCTGGGCGTGGTGATGTTCTGGCGGGGCTTTGCCCGCAGGCCTGTGCGGCAGAAAAAATTCGCGGTGCAAAGCAAAAATCGGGGTAAAAGCCACCTCCTTTGGGGGTGGATAGTCCGGTTTTAGCCAATTTTTTACACATTGTATCATAACGTCAAATGAACCCGGAATTTTTTAGCTATTTGAAAGCAACCCCGCTGTATGATGATCATTTGTTTATGGTTTTTTATGGGGTCACGACCCGGTTCATCGTAACGGGGTTCAATAAAACTTCTTTTCAAAAATAAGAACACTTACGCATATTTTGCATTATTTTTACATTTTTACGCATAGTTTTTATGGCAGGTGAAACGCCTGGCCTGCATTATTTATGCGTTTAATTCGGACAGGCAGCAATTACAGGCTGTTGGCAGGAATTTTTTCTGGCACGAAGAAGACCCTTTGTAAAGATGTTATATGATGAAACGTACCCTTTACCTGGATACTCCCATTGAATATTTAAAAGGTGTCGGACCAAAACGCGCGGAACTGCTGAAGAGTGAACTGGACATACATACATTCAACGATCTGCTGGCGTTTTATCCGTTCCGGTATATCGACCGAAGTCGTTTTTATACGGTCGCAGAGATCAGGGGCGACATGCCCTATGTTCAGATAAGGGGGTTCATATCTCATGTTCAGCTGCATGGCCGGCACCGCACCACGAGGATGACTGCCCTGCTGTCTGATCAGACCGGCAGTGCCGGACTGGTTTGGTTCAGGGGATTTAAGTGGTTAAAAGACCAGTTCAAGCCTGGTGTGGAATATATCGTTTTCGGCAAACCGGTATTGTTTGGAAACCAATACAACATTGCCCATCCGGAGGTCGAACCTGTAAGCAGTGCTGCCATCAATCAGCAGGCGGGCATGCAACCGGTATATAATTCGACGGAAAAATTAAAATCGAAAGGACTTGACAGCAGGGGGATCGGCAAGCTGTTAAAAACCCTGTTGCCCCTGGTAAAGAATGAGATCAGGGAAACACTGCCCCGACATATTCTTGAGCCCCTGAAACTACTGCCGCGCGACCAGGCGATGCACCATGTTCATTTCCCTGCCGAAAGTCTGTCGCTGAAAAAAGCACGAGCAAGGTTAAAATTTGAAGAATTGTTTTATCTGCAGTTGAACCTGCTGCGACACAAGTTGCTAAGGAATGAAAAGTCGAAAGGGTGTTTGTTTCCTGTTATTGGAGACCTGTTCAATGACTTTTATCACAAGCAGCTCGCTTTTGAGTTGACCAGTGCGCAGAAGCGGGTGTTGAAGGAAATTCGCAGTGATACTTTGTCGGGCAAGCAAATGAACAGACTGTTGCAGGGTGATGTGGGGAGCGGCAAAACGGTGGTTGCTGTTATGAGCATGCTGATGGCCATTGACAATGGCTTCCAGGCTTCGTTGATGGCGCCAACAGAAGTTCTGGCTTTTCAGCACTATGAATCGGTGCGGAATATGCTTCATGGACTTGACATACAGGCAGGGTTGCTGACTGGTTCGACCCGGAAACCCGACCGGCGCGAAATACTAAATCAGTTAAAGTCGGGCGAGATGCATCTGCTGATTGGCACCCATGCCCTTATAGAGGATGTGGTCATGTTTCATAAACTTGGGATGGTCGTGATTGACGAGCAACACAGGTTTGGGGTTGCACAGCGTGCGAAACTATGGTCGAAGAGTGATGTGCCACCCCACGTGCTGGTCATGACGGCGACACCCATACCACGCACCCTGGCAATGACCCTTTATGGTGACCTTGATGTGTCGGTGATCAATGAAATGCCCCCTGGCAGAAAGCCGGTCAAAACCGTTCATCAGTATGACCGCAACAGGTTGAAGGTTTTTGGTTTCATGCGTGATCAGATCAAGGCAGGGCGGCAGATATATGTGGTATACCCCTTGATCCAGGAATCGGAAAAGCTCGACCTGAAAGACCTGACTGACGGATATGAAAGCATAGTCAGGGAGTTCCCACCGCCCCGGTATGCTGTAAGCATAGTGCATGGTAAGATGAAAACCGCTGACAAGGACTATGAGATGCAGGCTTTTGTCAGGGGGCAGACACATATTATGGTTGCCACTACCGTAATTGAAGTAGGGATTGATGTGCCCAATGCAACGGTAATGGTGATAGAGAGTGCCGAACGTTTTGGGTTGTCGCAGCTGCATCAGCTTCGTGGACGTGTTGGCCGGGGCGGCGGACAGTCATATTGCATTCTGATGTCGAAAGACAACCTGAGTGCCGACGCACGAAAACGGCTTGAGGTAATGGTGTCGACAAATGATGGTTTTGAGATTGCAGAAACCGATCTGAGGCTGCGCGGACCCGGAGACATACAGGGTACCCGTCAGAGCGGGTTGCTTGACCTGAAGATCGCTGACATTGCCCAGGATGAGAACATTCTGAAATTTGCAAGGGAACAGGCAATTCAATTACTAAAAGAGGATCCTTCGCTGGGTATGGCGGAAAATAAGATCATCAGACAACGCCTGCATGAAATGTATCGCGACCGGCTTTTCTGGAGCCGGATAAGCTGACAGTGCCGGTGAACCGGCCGGATGATGGCCATCCATAAAAAAAACTGCCATGAAAACATTGCTGTTAACAAGGCAGTTTTTTGTGTTTTTTCAAATCCCCGGCACGCACATCATGGCGTACTGTTCACTGAACTAGTTCAGCCTGAAACGTATGGGCATGTTAAACTGAACCCTTACCGGCTGTCCTCTTTGCCGGCCAGGTTCCCAGCGTGGCATCATGCTGACCACCCTGATGGCTTCTTCATCACAGCCCCCGCCAATACCGCGCAGAATGCGGACATCGGTAACGCTGCCGTCGGTTTCCACGACAAAGGTTACAAACACGGTTCCCTGGATACCAGCTTCCCGTGCCATTTGAGGATACCTGAGGTTTTCTTCCAGGAAGCGCTGGCGTGCAGCTTCACCACCCGGAAATTCAGGTTGATCTTCAACAACGGTGAAGATCACATCCTCATCCACCTCCTCTTCCTCCTCAATCATGATGGGAGTAAACTCCTGTACTTCAGTGAACACATCAGCATCCACATCAATAGTGAACTCCTCCTCAAGCTCCACATCATCATCAACGATGATCAGCTCTTGCGAAGGCTCGGGCGGCGGTGGTGGTGGTGGCTGTTCCTGCCGTGTGATCGGGATATCTTCCTCTTCGATAAAATCTATTTCGAGGGTGCCCAGGTCAAAATCCGGACGTTCGTAATGTCTCCATTCAAAAGCAACCAGTGCGGCACCCAGCGCAACGGCTATCCCTATCTGCAAAAAGATGCGCCTTTTGCTTTCAAGGTCTGCTTTTGGTGTTTTTTTTGCTTCCATAATGTTTATCTGTGGTTGGTTTTTAGCTTATTCCAGTTGTGTGTCCGAAAGAGCGCGCTAATATACAAAGAATTTTGATACCAATCAAAAACAGTCGCCCATATTCTGTATTTTATCCTTTTTTCATCAGTGTGTTCCTTCTGCCAGCATTAATAACTCTGGTTTTTTGTTATGTCCGGAACACATCCCCGTATGCTATGGACGTATCCGGGATTGAAACAGCATGGCAATAATAAATACCCCAAAAACCGTTCCAAAACAATTTGCCAGCACATCAGGAATATTGCCATACCGGCCGTCCAGGCAACAATACTGATAATACTCTGTGATCCCCCCATATATAAAGCCTGTAAACAGGCTGATGAGGATTGTTGCTTTATGGTGCTGTTGTGTTTTGGAGCTGATCATGAATGCGCCTGCCAGCAAGCTTCCGAAAACGGCAAACATTGAAAAATGGATCACCTTGTCGATATGTGGCAGTTGCAACAATCCTGATTCAGGAATGCTGCCCGGTGGGATGCTGATTATGTAAAAAATTACCGCCCCCCACACCAGGACAGGCAGAAAAAACAACAACTTTATGATGTCTGAACAGATTGGTTTACAGGCAATGTGACTGTCAGGCGCCGACCAGGTCCATATAATCGCTGGCGCTGAGCAGATCGTCGACCTCTGAAACATCCGACAATTTCACTTTGATGATCCAGCCTTTTCCGTATGGGTCTTTGTTGATGATGTCTGGTGTCGATTCCAGATCATCGTTGAACTCAGTAATTTCTCCGCTGACAGGCATAAAAAGATCGGAAACGGTTTTTACAGCTTCAATGGTTCCGAAGGTTTCTTCCCTGTCGAGTGTCTCTCCCTCGGTATCAACTTCCACAAATACAATGTCTCCGAGTTCATTTTGGGCAAAATCTGTAATGCCGATGGTTGCGGTTCCCCCTTCCAACTTGACCCATTCATGGTCTTTTGTGTACTTCAGGTTTTCTGGAATATTCATTGCTCATACGGTTTGGTGAATATTTTCGACACGATGATCATTAAAGGGTCAAATGTAATAAAATTTTTTTATGCGAAAATACACAAACCGACAGTCTTTTTTTATTGTTTGGTTTTTTGAAATGCCAGTGCATACAATTTCATCTGCCTGATCATATTCAACAGTCCGTTTGACCGTGTTTGGGAGAGATGCTCCCTGAGTCCGATGCGGTCAATGAAATCCATATCAGCATCAATGATGTCCTGTGGTGGCTGATCACTAAGCACCCTGATGAGCAGTGCAACGATCCCTTTGGTGATCAGGGCATCACTGTCGGCCGAAAACACCACCTTGCCGTCCCTGTAATCTGCGTGCAGCCACACACGTGCCTGGCAGCCCTTTATAAGGAACTGTTCAGTTTTATAGGTGTCATCTATGGGTTGCAGCGACTTCCCCAATTCGATCAGGTAGTTATATTTGTCCATCCAGTCGTCAAAGCGATCAAACTCATTGGTAACCAGTTGTTCTTTTTCCCTTATCGTTTTCATGTTTCTATGTTGTCAATCGTTTTGCGGTGCTGTAATAATGATCTTCCTGTTGTTGTTTAAGACCATTGTTTATCAGAAGTGGCCGGGGACCTGCCTTTATTTATTCGAACATTTTTCTAACCCGTGTCAATGCGTTGGCAAGGGCATCTATTTCTTCGTGTGTATTGTATGCTGCGAACGAAACCCTGATTGTGCCGGGAATCTGGAAAAAATCCATAACAGGTTGTGCGCAATGGTGACCGGTACGTACGGCTATGCCCATTTTATCAAGCAAGGTTCCTGCATCGTAGGGATGGATATCTTCAAAAAGGAATGACAGTACACTGGTTTTATTGGTTGCGGTGCCTATTAAGCGGACCTTTTCTGTTTTTTTAAGTTTGTCAGTGGCATATTGCAACAGGTCATCTTCGTGCCGGGCAATGGCATCTGGTCCGGTATCCCTGATGAAGCGAACGGCTTCTTCCATACCCAGCACATCAGCCACGTTTGGCGTGCCTGCCTCAAATTTATAGGGCAGCTCATTAAAAAAGGTTTCTTCAAAACGAACTTCCTTGATCATTTCTCCGCCACTCTGGTAGGGAGGCATTTGATTCAGCCATTCTTCCTTGCCATACAGGACTCCTGCACCCATTGGCCCATACATTTTATGTCCGGAAAAGCAATAAAAGTCGCAATCAAGATCCTGCACGTTAACCGGGATATGCGGTGCGGCTTGTGCACCATCTATCAGAACGGGTATGTTCTTTTTATGTGCAGCGGCTATGATCTCTTTCACCGGGTTGATGGTCCCCAGAGCGTTGCTTACGTGCGTAATGGCCACCAGTTTGGTTTTCTCACCCAGCATTTGTTCATATGCGTTTGGGGCCAGTTCACCCTGTTCGTTGATTGGGATCACTTTTAGTGTTGCCTTATGGTCATTACAGGCGATTTGCCAGGGTACAATGTTGGAATGATGTTCCATGGCCGAGATAAGGATCTCATCACCGGCTGAAAGAAACTTTTTACAAAAAGAATGGGCGACCAGGTTGATGGCTTCGGTGGCTCCCCTGGTAAATATGATTTCATGGTGATGCCGGGCATTGATGAACGACTGAAATGTGCCTCTTGCCTTTTCATATGCCTCTGTCGCCTTATGGCTCAGGTAGTGAGCGCCACGGTGGATGTTGCTGTTCTCTTGTGCATAGTAGTTGCGTAACCGTTCAAGCACCCGTTCTGGTTTTTGTGTTGTGGCGGCATTGTCGAAATAGACCAGGGGGTTATCGTTCACCGTTCTGTGCAGAATAGGAAATTGTTTGCGGATTTTTTCCGTGAATGTAGCCATGGTGCTGACTGTATTTATAATTTACTCAGGTCTATATTGAATGAAGTGGGTTCTTTGCTGTTACAATGCAACACACATTGTTCACAGATCGACAGTTCGCCTTTGAGCCGTTTTTCCACCATATTCCCAATTCTGTTGTTGAGTGCATCAATAGTAATTTTATCTACTATTTCGCTTGCGAAAGCGATCATCATCATCTGGCGTGCGCTTCTTTCACAAAGACCCCTCGAACGCAGGTAAAACATTGCTTCAGGATCAAGTTGTCCGACGGTAGCCCCATGCGAACACTTCACATCGTCGGCATATATTTCAAGGTGTGGCTGGGTGTTTGCCCTGGCATCGTCGGTAAGCAGGATGTTTTTGTTGTTCTGAAAGGCCTGGGTTTGCTGGGCATGTCTTCTTACAAGGACTTTTCCGGAGAACACAGCCTTGGCCTGGTCATCAAGCAACCCTTTATACAACTGGTTGCTGGTGGAGCATTCTCTCATATGGTCAATGTTTACCAGGTTGTCGACATGCTGATTGCTGTCTGCCAGGTAAAGGCCATAATGTTCCGACCGGCAGTTTGTTCCGTCAATACTTACATCCAGCATGTTTTTTGTGAATCCCCCATTAAGCGTGATGATGTTGCTTTGGATCATGCTGCCTTTTTTCTGGTAAAAAAAGTTGTTTGTGACCAGCGCGGAGTTTCTCCCCTTGTTTTGTATTTTGTAATGATCAACGGATGACTGCTCATCGGCATAAAGCTCCATTACCGTATTGGTAAAGCTTACGTTATGTGTGAGCGAATGGTCGCAGTGTACCAGTTTGAGCGACGACCCATTTCCGGCAATGACAAGATGCCGTGGCTGCAAAAACAGGGGTTGTTCTGCATTCACAATGTTTATCAGCTGAACGGGTTTTTCCATCACAACACCGTCAGGCACATAGATAAAGAGGCCGTCCTGAAAAAATGCCGTATTCAGGGCAGCCATTTCATACTGTTCTGTTTTTACTGCTTTACCGATGTATTCATCAACGATCTCCGGGTATACTTCCATGGCTTTTGCCAGGCTTCCGATGATTGTTCCGTTGGCCAGTTGTGTTAATGGTGCATTTTGATAAACAAACCAGCCATTCAGCAGGGTAATGCTGTACGTGTCGAGGTCTTGCACTTCGCAGGTAAAGATCCGCTCAATATCGACATTTCGGCTTTTGTTTGTGAAGTCAAAAGCAAACTCCGTATTGAGCAGGGGTGTCAGATCGGTAAAGCGCCAGCTTTCTTGTTTTGTTGTGGGGAAGCCGTTAAGGCTAAACCGGGAAAAGGCATGTTGCCTTATCCTGTTTACCATCGGGGTGGCATTTCCCCGGATGGCATCCTGTTCCTTATGATAGATGTCAAGGAGCTTATCTTTTGTCAGGTCGGAATGTATTGTTTTCATTTTGATATGGCATAACAGGTGAACAAACAGGTACCTTACGGGTTTGTGCTGACAGTGGCTTTTTTCACCCAGTCGTACCCTTTTTCTTCAAGATGCAGGGCCAGTTCCTTGCCACCACTTTTAATGATCCGTCCATCATAAAGCACATGAACATAGTCAGGGACAATATAGTCGAGTAACCGCTGGTAGTGGGTAATGACGATGGTGGCATTGTCTTTTCTTCGCAGCTTGTTCACGCCATGGGCCACCACTTTCAGGGCATCAATATCAAGTCCGCTGTCCGTTTCATCCAGGATTGCCAGGCGTGGTTCGAGCATTGCCATTTGAAAAATTTCATTTTTTTTCTTTTCACCACCCGAAAATCCCTCATTGACAGAACGATCTGTCAGCTTAGAGTGAATGTCAACCATTTTTTTCTTTTCTTCCATCAGTTCCATGAACTCTGCGATTGTAAGGGGGTCGAGCGAAAGGTATTTCCTTTTTTCGTTGATGGCTGTCCGCATGAAGTTTGTAATGGTCACGCCGGGAATTTCAACAGGGTATTGAAAACCCAGGAAGATCCCTTCCCTGGCCCTGGTTTCGGCAGAGAGTTCAAAGATGTCCCGCCCCATATAGGTGATCTCCCCATGGTCGACATCAAACAGTTCACGTCCGGCTATGACCGATGCCAGCGTACTTTTTCCCGATCCGTTAGGACCCATGATGGCGTGTACTTCACCCTCTTTTACCTCCAGGTTCAGTCCTTTGATGATCTGTTTTTTGTTGATTGATACGGTCAGGTCTTTTATGGTCAGCATTTGTTCCGGGTATTATATGGTGGATGATATGTATGATCATTCTTAAAAAGTCAGGTGCCTGCGTGCAGCATTTTGTTATCCTACACTGCCTTCCAGGCTTATTGACAATAATTTTTGTGCCTCCACGGCAAATTCCATCGGAAGTTTTGACAGCACTTCTTTTGCATAGCCATTCACGATCAGTCCGATGGCCCCTTCCATGTCGATGCCCCGTTGCAGACAATAGAACAGCTGGTCTTCCGATATTTTGCTGGTGGTGGCTTCATGTTCAACGATTGATGAGCGGTTTCCCACGTCGATATATGGGAACGTATGTGCCCCGCACTGGTTGCCCAGCAGCAGTGAATCGCACTGGGAGAAGTTCCGGGCATTTTCTGCATTGCGTGTCGTCTTCACCAGTCCGCGATAACTGTTGTTGCTTCTGCCGCCTGAAATCCCTTTGCTGATGATGGTGCTTTTGGTGTTTTTGCCGACATGGATCATTTTGGTACCTGTGTCGGCCTGTTGCCTGTTGTTGGTTACGGCAACGGAATAGAATTCACCTGTACTGTTGTCCCCTTTCAAAGTCAGGCTTGGATATTTCCAGGTGATGGCAGATCCGGTTTCAACCTGTGTCCAGGAAATTTTTGCGTTTTCTCCGGCACAAATGCCCCTTTTGGTAACAAAATTATACACGCCCCCCTTACCTTCCTTGTCGCCCGGCCACCAGTTTTGAACCGTTGAATATTTTACTTCGGCATCCTTGTTTGCGATAACTTCAACGATGGCTGCATGCAGCTGATGTTCGTCCCGAATGGGTGCGGTGCATCCCTCCATATAGCTGACGTAGCTCCCCTCTTCAGCGATAATGAGTGTACGTTCAAACTGTCCTGTGTTTGCCGCATTGATACGGAAGTAAGTGGACAATTCGAGCGGACATTTTACCCCTTTGGGGATATAGGCAAAGGAACCGTCGCTGAAGACAGCTGAGTTGAGGGCTGCAAAATAATTGTCGGTATAGGGTACCACTGTGCCCATATGTTTTTTTATCAGCTCCGGATGTTTTTGCAGCGCTTCACTGAACGAGCAAAAGATGATTCCCTCATCGGCCAGCGTTTTTTTAAATGTAGACCCTACCGATACACTGTCCATTACGGCATCTACCGCAACACCTGCAAGCATCTTTTGTTCTTCAAGCGGAATGCCCAGCTTCTCGAATGTTTCAAGAAGCTCAGGATCAACCTCATCGATGCTGTCGTACTTTGGCCGCTTTCTGGGGGCTGAATAATATATCAGACTTTGGTAGTTGATGGGCGGATAGTTGACATGAGCCCAGGCAGGCTCCTGCAATGTTTGCCAGTGCCTGAAGGCCTTGAGGCGGAACTCCAGCATAAAGTCGGGCTCATTTTTTTTTGCCGAAATGAAGCGGACCGTATCTTCGGTCAGGCCGGGTGGCGCCTGATCCATTTCAATATCGGTATAGAACCCGTATTTATAATCGGATTTGCCTACTTCCTCAAGTATTTGGTTGTTTTTGTCTGCCATTTCTGTAAAAATCGGACCTTTTTGCCTATTGACCGTGTCCAGGGGGCCTCTTCTGTTTCGTTATCAAAGAATGCCAAAAGGGCACACAAAGATATGAAAGATGCTCCTCATTCCACAATATCGTATAACAAGCCTTGAGGGTACATTGTTTAGTGTCTGTCTCTGCTACCCGGTTTCTGCGTTATGCTTGTTTTGAAAACAGCCATTAACAAGAGCAAACTCCATGGTTTTCAAAACTGCGCAGGCCTTGAACCCGAACAATATAGTTCAGTCACCTGGCTATATGGACAGACTCTGTTAAGCCTGTATCATTCATGCTATTATTCATGATGCAGTTCAGGGTGCCAGTAAAGAGGTATCCCCAACCATTTCGAGTCCGGCACTGGTTCCAACGCCCTCAAACAGCGGCTTCCCCTGTTTGTCTGTCAGGACCAGGGATATCCTGGAATCAACGCTCTCGTGGATAACCCTGTTCATTTGTCCGTCGTTCGGAGCTTTTAAGCCCCCCTTGTTGCGTGCCGATGCTTCTTTTTCTCCCCTGACGTGCAGGTAGTAATTTTTTCCAGCTATGGTAAGTGTAAGTTGGGTGTCCTCATGTTCCAGATGGCTGATACGGGCACCGGTATAGGTGCCAAAATGGATCGTCTGGTCCTTGTTGATAAAAAAGCCCAGGAAGCCGGTAAAATAACTGCGCAGCCAGGGGATCCTGGCCACAGACAGCATAAAGGACGTTTTATCCTGGTCAAAGTTATTTGACTGCATCCATATCCAGGACTCCGGCATCGACCTGCCCCAGTCTTTTTCAATGTATCCTTTTCCGCCATCAAAACTTCTTTTTTTACCATTTATTTCAATGGTGCCCGTGATGTCATGGTCGAGGCTCACCACCCCATGGTAGCACTCCATAAAGGGAACATACCGGTACCAGCCCATGATGCCCGGTCTTCTGAAGGATGCAGGATAGCGCACCTGGTTTTTAAATGAAAGACTACCGCAGATATGGTTGTTGTCATCTTTCAGGTCTACATTGATATGGGAGGCGGAAAAGGAACTCCTGTTTATCGTGGCAGCGAACCGGTCTGTTGCAAACCTGAAGTCGCCCAGGGGGTATTTGAAATACCAGGGTTTGTCTGTCTTATTGCTGATAACCTGAACAAAGGCATGAGCGTCATGTTCATTGAACGACACACCCGGAATGAAAGAGAGGGTTTCATTCTCTGCAATGCTTACATTTTTGATATACCAGCCTTCGAAGAAGTTTTTTCGTTTACGGTTGCTTTGAAACCACTCGGGGTGCCACAATTTTTTCAGGTCGTACAGGTCGGGCCACCTCTTTTGGCCTGCCTGCAGCATGCGGGGTGTAGTGTTCGTATGTATGGTCAAGGAGTAGCGGGTTTTTGTGAATCGAAATGGTCAACGCAATGATTTTATTCTTGTTCTGACACCAGCAGTTTAAATCCTTTGCCGTGTACATTCAGCAGCTCGATAGACGGGTCTTTTCTGAGGTATTTACGGAGCTTGGCGATATACACGTCCATGCTTCTGGCATTAAAGTAATTGTCGTCCAGCCAGATTTTTTTCAGCGCGTCTGAACGATCAAGCACATTGTTTACACGGTCACAAAGCATTTTGAGCAGTTGTGCTTCCTTTGAAGTAAGCTTCAGTTCCTCATCTTTATGCTTGAGTACTTGGCGCGCATAGTCAAAGGTATATTGTCCCACCCTGAACAGGGTTTTTTCCGTATCGCCTATTTCCCCTGGATACGTGCGGCGGTATATTGCATTGATCCGCAACAGCAGCTCTTCCATGCTGAAAGGTTTGGTGAGGTAATCATCAGCACCAATTTTCAGTCCCTCAAGAATGTCTTCCTGCATGTTCTTTGCCGTGAGAAAGAGGATGGGCACCTTTTTGTCAATTTTTCGAATGTCTTTGGCCAGGTCGAATCCGTCCTTGACCGGCATCATCACATCAAGAATGCAAAAATTAAAGTTTTGTTCCAGGAACGCATCGTGTGCTTCCTGTCCGTCTACGCACAGGGTTGTAGGAAACCCTTTTGCTTCAAGGTACGCCTTCAGTATGGTGCCCAGGTTGGTGTCGTCTTCGGCCAGTAAGATCTTTATGTTGGGTGTTTCCATAATTTAATTATGTTGGGTTTTCTTTTGTGCAGCCTGCTTGTTTCTGCCATCATATCCGAAAGGAATAAACACACTGAAGCGCGACCCTTTCATGGGTTCACTTTCAAGAGAAATGGTACCACCATGTTTTTCTGCAATTGCTTTCACGTAACTCAGGCCAAGTCCAAAGCCTTTTACATCATGTATGTTGCCGGTGGAAACACGGTAGAGGTTCTCAAATATTTTTTTCTGATTGGCACGGCTGATGCCAACCCCATTATCATCAACGTGAATCAGCACTCCCTGGCTGGTGTTTTCGGTGGTGACAGTGATCTCGGGTGCATGCGGCGAATATTTGTTTGCGTTGTCGAGCAGGTTGGAAAGGACATTGGTAAGATGAATTTTGTCGCCCTGTATATAGCTGTAGTCGGCATTAAAACATGTGTGTACAGTTCCGTGCCTTTTTTTCACTTGCAGGCCGATCTTTTCGATCGCGTCGTTGATCAGCTCGTGCAGATCGATCCCGGTAATATTGAGCCGTATTCTCGCTTTTTCGATCAGGGCTGTTTGCAGCACCTTTTCCGTCAGCAAACCAAGGCGTTCGTTTTCCTCATTGATCACATTGATATAGCTTTGGTAGAGTGTTTCTGATTTTTTCACGTCCTGATCGCTTAGTGCCTGGCAGGCAAGAGAAATTGTTGATATGGGTGTTTTCAGCTCATGGGTCATGTTGTTGATAAAATCATTCTTCATCACCGACAGTTTCTTTTGCCTGAAAATTGTCAGAATGGTGAATGCAAAAGAGGAGATGATAATGAGAATAAGCACAATGGAGGTTGCCAGCATCGCATTCATTTGCGACAGTATATATCTTTCCTGTTGAGGAAAGTGGAGGAGGAGGTATTCAGGGTTGACAAAGATGTCGTTGGGGAAAAGGTGGAATGCATAATGGCTTTTCAGCAATTCATTGGTATGGGCTCCTGTTTTTTCCTTGACCAGGGCGTGTTGCACCGGATTGTACACACCGAACTCATAGGGTGTTTTTAATCCCTGACTTTGCAATTCGTATCCAAGCAGTGAGTCAAGGGTTGCGATGCTTTGCTCGTCAGATACCTGGAAGCTGTATCTAGCGGAAAACAGGTCATCAAAAAGGTCATTGATGATCCTGCTTCTTTCAAAAAAAGCACTGAAAGGATCCTCTTGGACAGTCCGGCCAGCCCCGGGCAGATAGCCCCTGTCTGGTCTCTGATGGCCTTCAGCCTGCCATGCATAACTTGTGTCATACATGGTGATGTTGTGATCAGATCCGAACTGTTCGCTGTAGCTGAATTCGAAGTCCTGCCACAGAAACCCCAGTCCGGCATCCCTGTGTATATTTTGTTCGGCTTGCTGTGAAAATATTTGATTGTAGTAGGCCCTGTTGAGCGAATCAAGTATGCTGCTCAATTGATTCAGATGGATGCCCCGGTCTTGCTGCCTGATGATTTTTCGTGTCAGCTCATACTTGTTGAACTTATATATTGCCCGGGAAGCTGCTTCGCTAACACCCCGGTCAAAATTTATCTCTTTGATTGCAACGGCATTGTGTATCCAGTACAACTGGATGCCCACCAAGCCCATCAGTGAAATGGTAATGGCAATGATAACCAGTATGATAAACCTTTTTTTCATATGTATGAACGATAATCCTTGTACATTGGGGTCATATAAACCATACTTTTTTGAGATCGCCGCAGATCAGCCGCATCATGCGATCATCATCAGCCATGCCTAACAACGTAGCGGCCTGGAATGTTCATTATCAGCCTGCCTGCTATGAACGGAAGGCTGAAAAAACCGAACGGCCAGGTAGCTTCGTTGAATGCCCTGTTACAAAAATATATTGGAAAAGGAGACAACGGGTGTGTTTAACAGACTTTAACACACCGTTTAACGTTTTTTAAACCATTGAAAAACAGGCAGGTGTCAAAACAGCAGATCACATTCTGTCTTCCACCTTTTGCCAGTTAATGATCTTAAAGAAGGCATTGATGTATTCCGGACGACGATTTTGATAATCCAGGTAGTAGGCATGTTCCCATACGTCGCAGGTCAGGAGAGGGGTTTTCCCTTGTTGCAGGGGATTGCCGGCATTCCCGGTCTGAACAATGTCGAGTTTCCCTTCCTGGTCTTTTACCAGCCAGGCCCATCCTGAACCAAACAGTGTGGCTGCAGCGTTTGCAAATTCATCCCTGAACTTTTCGAAGGAGCCAAAAGTCCCGTTAATCGCTTCGAGAATCTTCCCCCCGGGTTCGCCCCGGCTGTCGGGCGAAAATCCTTCCCAGTAGAATGTGTGGTTCCAGACCTGAGCGCTGTTGTTGAAAATACCACCATCTGACCGCAGCATGATGTCTTCGAGCGGGGCATGTTCAAACTCTGTCCCCACAATCAGATCATTAAGCTTTTGTACGTAGGTCATGTGATGCTTGCCATAATGATACTCGATCGTCTTTTTTGAGATGTTTGGTTCCAGTGCTTCCGGTGAATAGGGTAGTTTTGGTAAAATATGTGCCATATCGATACAGGTTTTGTTGAATGCGTGTGGCTAAATTATGCAAAAAATATTTTGTTTGCAAACCGGGCTGGCAGAAATGGTGAAAAAACACCGTTTTGTATCAGCAGGGAGTGTTCATAAAAACAACTATCTTCACCGCCGGAAAAAGAAATCTGGCGGATGGTTGCATCAGCAAACTGCACCATGTGATACGAGGTATGGATGTAAACATGAAGAGAATCATTTTATTGATCATTGGGGGAGTTTTTCTGGTTGTGGATGCAACGGATGTCCATCCTTCCCCGGTTGCCGGTGCTGGCATCGACATTCCGGACAATGGGCTGGTGGCTGAACAGCTGATGGAGCTGAGCATGGTTGCCCTGTATGATTTTCATTTCAAAAAGGCCGATTCAATTACTGGTTTGTTGATAAAGGAGCATCCTGACCATTACTTATCCTATTTTGCCCGTGCAAACTATTACTGGTGGGTGATGGTTACCCATCCACCTTCCGCACAGAGGTCTGAGGAGTTCAGTAAAATGATTGATCGTGCACGGAAACAATTTGACAAACAGGCAGCATTCTCTGAAAACCCATCCCTTCCCTTGCTTTTTCATGCCATTGGCTTGTATGCCATGAGCATCAGGTATGACCTGTCGGCGGGAAATTATTTCAGGGCCGCCGCACCAGGCCGGCGCCTTGTGTCGGTCATACATATGGCCAAAGGGAGAGAAGATGATTTCAAGGGTCTGTATATTGCTACCGGACTGTACAATTACCTGGCTGCTGCAGCGATTCAAAGATATCCGCTGATGCACCTGTACCGGTTGTTCTATTCTTCCGGAGATAAAATGCTTGGATTGTCGCAGCTGCAGCAGGCTGCTGATTCAGGTCACGAATTATGGCAAACAGAGGCAGACTATTTTTTGATGCGTATATACCTTGACATGGAGATGGATGTCACGCAGTCGTTGGCACATGCAGAAAGGCTCACCAGCCGGTTTCCCGGCAACCTGATTTATCAGTATTACCATCTGCAGGCTCTGAAAACAGGGGGGTACAAACAAGCAGCTACAGAAAAAGCAGAGGAAATACGAAGGCTCACAAAAACAAACCCGGAAATCCACCAGGATCAGAAGGGATATTTTATTTCATTGATTGATCAGTAGCACAACAGATCACAGGATTGACGTGAAGCCAGGCACCCATATGGCAGAGGTCTTTTTCAAGGCCAGGGTTGCATTTCTCAGCAAGATGCATTTCCGGACACCCAACGGTTTCCGTTTTACTGCAGGTTTGCTTGTGATGATCGGCGGTTGTACTCGTTCATGGTCTGCTGAACACCCTGCAGTCCAAAACTGACAACCATATCACAGGCTGTTCGCATATGGGGGGTGATCAGTTTTTTCTCTTCTTCTGTCCATTTACCGAGCACATACTGCGATTGAAATCCGGTGGGATAGTCACTGCCGATGCCAAAGCGCAGCCGGGCAAAATGATTGGTTCCCAGTGTTTCGATGATGTCTGACAAACCATTGTGTCCGCCGGGACCACCCTTTGGCCGCATCCGGAGCATTCCAAGGGGGAGTGCCACGTCGTCAGCAACAACAAGCAGGTTCTCAAGGGGGATCTTTTCTTTGTTAAGCCAGTACAGAACCGGTCGTCCGCTTCTGTTCATGTAGGTAGAAGGCTTCAGCAGTGTAAACATACGGCCTTTCCAGCGGAATGAGGCCATATCTCCGTACCGGGCAGGCGAAAAGGAAACCTCTTTAATGGCGGCCAAAGCATCCACCACCATAAACCCGATATTGTGGCGGGTGTCGGCATAATCAGGTCCAATATTTCCGAGTCCGGCGATCAGGTACTTCATGGTATTCAGCCATTCGAGCATTCCGGCAGCCCATTGGGTGAGTCCGCCGGAAGAGACAGGCGGTCACGCGTCTGATCAGTTGACACGTGCCGGTTCTATCTGTTTATGGTGTTTTTTGAAAAAGCCACCAGTCGGTTGTTCTTGTGGGTTATTCCTCTTTGGGTGCATCTCCCCCCTCTGCAGCATCGGCACCTGCTTCGCCTTCAGCTGCTTCACCTTCAGCTGCTTCGCCTTCGGCTTCTTCACCCTCTTCAAGGTCGACCGGAGCCATCATGGCAGCCCTGGCAGATTTGACGAGGACGACAACGGCGTTGGCGGGATCGGCAAACTCAACGTCGTCGACCGACAGCTCACCAACAACGACTGAATCCCCGATCTCAAGTGCGGAGATATCCACTTCTATTTCATCAGGCAGGTGCTTGGGAAGGGCGATTACATCGAGACGGCGACGTTTGATCAGCATTTTACCACCTGCCAGTACACCCGGACTGTCGCCGGTAATCTTTATGGGGATGCCGATCTTCACTGGTTTATCGGGGAATATTTCAAGGAAATCGGCATGCAGGATCCTGTCCGTTACCGGGTGATACTGGATGTCCTGAAGGACCGACTCCATCTTCTCACCTTTGATATCAAGTTGTACAATACAGGCATCAGGGGTATACACAACATCCTTAAAGCTTTTTTCCGAAGCAAAAAAGTGGATTTGTTTTTCCCCGCCATAGACAACACAGGGTACATTTCCTTCCCTGCGCAGTCTTCTCGCATCTTTTTTCCCTACGTTCTCGCGTGGAGAACCGCTCACAGATACTTTTTTCATGACTTGGACGATTAAAAAATGTTTGAATATGAAGGGGTTAAAATATCTGACCCCATTAAAACAGCGTGCAAAGATACTACTTTGCCATTAAAAAGGGAGCATGATCACGGAAAAATTATTCAGAGTATGGTTGAAAATTCGAAGTGGGAACTGATCGATGCATGGTTATGTACCCTTTGTATGACATCTGCAAACAGCTTGGAACTTGTTAGCACGGTGACTTTAGGGCATTCTTTATCCAATGGGATGGTATCGGATACGATGACCTCTTCAAACACACTGTTTGCTATCCTGTCATGGGCTTTACAGCTAAACACGGCATGTGTGCACATAGCCCTGACGCTTTTGGCCCCTTTTTCCATGATCATGGAGCCTGCCCTTGTAATGGAACCAGCCGTGTCGATGATGTCGTCAACAAGCACCACATCTTTGTCTTTAACATCGCCGATAAGGGTCATTCGATCGATCTCATTGGCCTTGATCCGTTGTTTGTAGCAGATGACCAGTTCGCTGTTGAGAAACTTTGCATAGGCACCTGCCCTCCGGGTTCCCCCGGTGTCGGGCGAAGCCATTACCAGGTTTGAAAGGCTGAGCTTTTTCAGATAAGGCACAAAGATTGCAGAAGCATACATATGGTCGACCGGCACATCAAAAAAACCCTGGATCTGGTCGGCGTGGAGGTCCATCGTAATGATACGGTTCACCCCGGCAGCCATCAACAGGTTGGCGATCAGCTTGGCACCGATCGACACCCTTGGCTTGTCCTTGCGATCCTGCCGGGCAAATCCAAAATAAGGAATTACAGCCACCACTTGTTTTGCAGATGCACGGCGTGCCGCATCGATCATGAGCAACAACTCCATCAGGTTGTCTGATGGCGCATTGGTACTTTGAATAATAAACACATCATTGCCCCTCAGGGTCTCTTCATATGACGGCTGAAACTCCCCGTCGGCGAAAAACTCAACAATTTCTTTTCCCAAGGGTTTTCCGTAACTTTCAGCTATTTTCTCAGCCAGAGTCCGGGAAGCAGAACCAGAAAAGATCTTTACTACGGAAGCCATAGCAATGTTTTAAATGTCAGAAAAATCATCTTGATAAGAACAAATATAGTTAATATCACAACACCTTGCAGAATCAACAAGGAATTATATTGTTTTTTTTGTCAGGAAACAGGGAAATGGTTACATTTGCACCCTGGAAAGTCCGGTCCTTTCCTTCAGTCAACGCCCGGGTGGCGGAATTGGTAGACGCGTTGGTCTCAAACACCAATGATAGCAATATCGTGCCGGTTCGATCCCGGCCCCGGGTACCTGGCAGCCCATTACAGGCAATCATCTGTAATGGGTTTTTTTGTGTGCCGTAATTCGTGTCTGTCCATAAAGTCGAGTGTCTGTCTCTACTATCCGGTTTCTGCGTTATGCTTGTTTTGTCCGCCTTCCCAGAGATCTTCAATAAATTTTTGCTCCCTGGCACGACCCTCGTTATACATATTCACCCACCGTATCAGTCCCATGATGGCAAGAACAAGAAAAACAGAGAACTGAAAGCTTGTAAAAACCAGTCCTTTGACAAAATAGAGGGGTATGGAGATCGTGTTTCCGATGATCCAGTAGATCCAGTGTTCGATCTTTTTGCGGGCCATATACCACATCCCGATGAGGAAGATGGAGGTGGTGAAGGAGTCGATATAAGGGATGGCCGATTGAATATAGGCGGTGTCGTCTTGTTTGAAAACGTATATCAGAAGGTATATCACCAGGTACAGCAGGGGTACCAGGGCGATACCCAGCGCTTGTTCCCGTTTAGTGTTCCACCTGATGGGACGTACACGTTGCCGGTCGTCGCGCCGGGTCCATAAGTACCACCCATAAATGCTCATGGTGGTGTAAAACATGTTGATCCCCATGTCGGCATACAGCTGTATGGAATAGCAGATATAGATGTAGATCACTGTGCTGACGATCCCGGTGGGATATACCAGCAGGTTGGCCTGTCGGGCAAACCACACGCTCAGTATGCCAAAAAGCACCGCCACCAGCTCCAGCCAGGTGGTTGCAGCAAGATTCTCTAAGAACAACTGGAAAAAAGATAAGGGAATCATTCGGCTAAAAGAAGTTACATATGAAGATTGCCGTAAATGTCACGATCAGTTGCTTATTTCTGGCAGGGACAGCTTTTCTGCAACAGCTTCCACTTCCCTGAACACCCGCATAAAGTTCCCTGACCATATTTTTTCAATCTCCTCTTCGGAGTAGCCTCTTCTGACCAGTTCGCGGGTGATGTTGCCCATTTCAGATACGTCGAAGCAGTCTTTCAGCACACCACCACCGTCAAAGTCGGTGCCAATGCCTATGTATTCAATCCCTACGAGTTCGGCCACATGGTCGACATGGTCGACAAAGTCGGCCACTGTAGCCAGTGGAGCCGGGTACTCCCTGTTCAGAGTCCACCATTCTTCTCTTGCCTGCTCCATCTCTTCATCGGTGAGGTCCTGGAAGTTGTTCCATTTTTCACGCAGAGTGGCAAATGCAGCCTGGCGTTCCGGACAAGGTTCGAGTTCTTTGACATATGCACTCAGCACGCATAGTTGTATAACACCTCCATTATTGGCAAGGGCAACGATCATGTCGTCGTCGAGGTTGCGGGGGTGGTCACAAATTGCCCGTGCATTTGAATGGGAAGCAATAATTGGTGCCTGGGTTACTTCCAGCACATCATAGAATGCATCGTCAGAGATGTGGGTCACATCCACGATCATGCCCAGCCGGTTCAGTTCGCGGACCACCTCCTCGCCAAACCCTGACAGTCCGCCATGCAACGGAGGCGCCGAATCGGTAGAGGAATCACATATCTGGTTATGACGGGAGTGTGACAGTCCCATATAGCGGCTCCCCTTGTCATAATATACCTGGAGCAGTTCGAGGTCTTTCCCTATCGGGTATCCGTTCTCATTTCCTATATAAATGGCAAACCGTCCTTCATCGCGCAGCCTGTATGCATCGTCGGGTGTCAGGGCCAATCCGGCAACATCCTGATGTGCATCCAGTGTCTCGTGGATTAGCTCGAAAATGGATAGCGCCCGTTGGTGGTTTTGCCGGTAGGCTTCGTCAGTCAATGCCCCTTGTCCAACGAACACAGCAAAGAAAGCGGCATCAAGGCCACCTTCCTCCATTCGCGGAAAATCGAGCTTGCTGCCCGTTTCATGTGGGTCGTTTCGCTTACCGATGTCGAAACTGCCACGCGACAGCAACATGGGTGTATCTACGTGGGAGTCGAGGGTCAGTACTTGTTCATGGATGGCATCGGCACGTTGCTTTAACCGCTCTTCGGGGGTGATGTTTGCACAGGAGGCAAGAAACAGGGAAACGATCAGGACAGAAAGGTAACGCAGAATATAAACAGAACGCATGGTACAGTATTTATTAAACAAACAGTTGAATTTAGCGGATTGCTGTTTCCCGGCTATTGCTCCTTACAACATGGCTGACGGGTCACAAGCTGTGCAAAGATATATATTTTTCGGGGTTTATGCAGCCGCCGGCGCATAAACCGGTTCTGTTTGTTTTTTAAGAAAAGGCCACACCGGCACGGCGATGAACCCCTTTTTGGTGTGTGGTCATACAGTGAACAAATTATTTACCAGGTTTATTTCCAATAATGGTTTTATTTTGCCATATTTGCAGCGAAAATTCAACTATTCCATATTCATTCACCACTAAATCAAACATTATGAAAAAACATAACTTTAGTGCCGGTCCGTCGATTTTAGCAAAGGAAGTCATTGAAAACACTGCCAGGGCGGTGCTTGACCTGAATGGTATTGGCTTGTCGGTAATGGAGATCTCACACCGGGGCAAGGACTTTCAGGCGGTCATTGACGAAACAGTGGAGCTCTTCAGGGAGTTACTGGATATTCCATCCAACTACCACGTGCTTTTTCTTGGCGGGGGTGCCAGCTTACAGTTTTGCATGGTGCCTTTTAACCTGATGAATAAAAAAGCTGCCTACCTGGAAACAGGATCGTGGGCGAAGAAAGCCATAAAGGAAGCCAAAGGCTTTGGCGAGGTGGACGTGGTCGCATCGTCGGCCGACAAGAACTTCAACTACATACCCAAAGGGTTTACCATTCCGCAGGATGCGGATTATTTTCATATTACCACCAACAACACCATCTTTGGCACCGAGATCCTGGAAGACTATGACAGTCCGGTACCCCTGGTAGCAGATATGAGTTCCGACATGTTCAGCCGTCCGGTTGATGTGTCGAAATACGCAATCATATATGGCGGCGCCCAGAAGAACCTCGGTCCGGCGGGCGTTACGTTTGTCATTATCCGTGACGACATCCTTGGCAAGGTCGACAGGCATATCCCCACCATGCTCGATTACCGGACACATATTGAAAACGGATCGATGTTTAATACACCACCGTGTTTGCCCATCTACACCTGTCTGGAAACCCTTCGCTGGCTGAAGAAACTGGGCGGCGTTGAAGTGATGCAGAAAATGAACAAGGAAAAGGCTGACTTGCTGTATAAAGAAATTGAAAGAAATTCATTGTTCAGGACTACTGCGGAGAAGGACAGCCGTTCGTTGATGAACATCTGTTTTGTGATGGAGGAAGCATACCAGGATCTTGAAAAGGACTTCCTCACGTTTGCCACCTCAAAAGGGATGACAGGCATCAAGGGGCACCGTTCCGTTGGCGGGTTCAGGGCATCTGTATACAATGCCATGCCCAAAGAGAGTGTGGTTGCCCTGATTGACACCATGCAGGAATTTGAGAAAGCAAATGCAAGGTAATTTATGATCGTATAACCGAACAAAAAAATATCAAAACATATCATTATGAAAAAAGTATTGGTTGCTACTGAAAAGCCTTTTGCCCCGGTGGCTGTGAATGGCATCAGGGAGGTTTTGGACAAGGCAGGTTATGAACTGGTCCTGCTCGAAAAGTATACTTCAGCAGATGAGTGGAAACAGGCTGCGGCAGATGTTGACGCGATGATCATTCGCAGCGACAAAGCCACGGCAGAGATTTTTGAGGCCGCAAAAAAATTAAAGATCATTGTCAGGGCAGGTGCCGGTTACGACAACATTGACCTGGAAGCAGCTACCGGAAAAGGGGTGGTGGCCATGAACACGCCCGGACAAAATTCCAATGCTGTGGCAGAGCTGGCCTTCGGAATGATGTTGTACCACGTAAGAAAAGGCTTTAATGGCTCGTCAGGTAGTGAGCTGCGTGGAAAAAAGCTCGGCATTCATGCTTATGGAAATGTAGGCAGGTACATTGCAGAGATCGCGAAAGGATTCAGGATGGATTTGTATGCGTTTGATCCGTTTGTCGACAATGCAGTTATTGAAAAGGACGGGGTAAAGCCATTGGAAACAGAAAAGGAACTATACAAGAACTGTGATTTTGTGTCCCTGAACATCCCATCCAACGAAAACACAAAAAACAGCATCGGGTATGAACTGCTGTCCCTGATGCCAAAAAACGGAACGCTGGTCAATACTGCCCGCAAAGAGGTCATTGATGAAGAAGGTTTGCTCAGGGTGATGGCAGAGCGCGACGACTTTAGCTATTTATCTGACCTGGCACCCAACTGCCATGAAGAGATTAAAAACGACTACCCCGGCCGGGTTGTGTTTACTGCAAAGAAGATGGGTGCACAGACTGCCGAGGCAAACATCAATGCCGGCATTGCTGCCGCCACACAGATCGTACAATTTCTTGAGCATGGCGATACCACCTTCAAGGTTAATTAGTGTCTGTCTCTAATGTCCGGTTTCTGCGTTATGCTTGTTTTGAAAACAGTCATTTACAAGAGTAAACTCCCTGGTTTTCAAAACTGCGCAAGCCTTGAACCCGAACATTATAGTTCAGACACCTGACTTTACCAGACTTAATGCAAAGACACAATTGGTGTCTGGCTATGTGGAATAATTAAAAAACATAACATATGGCAATATTTAAACCGTTCAGGGGACTTCGTCCCCCAAAAGAGATCGTGAAGCTTCTGGCTTCAAGACCTTATGATGTACTGAACTCGGAAGAGGCCCGTACAGAGGCCGGAGACAACCCCTATTGTTTTTTGCGGGTGGTGAAGCCTGAAATTGAGCTGCCGGCTGACATCGATCTGTATTCGCAGCAGGTTTATGAAAAGGCCAGGGAGAACCTGGCCAAATTCATTGACAAAGGGTATCTTGTCAGGGATAAAGATTCTCATTTCTATGTGTATGCGCAGACCTGGGGAGACAAGACACAATATGGCATTGTAGGTTGTGCGGGTGTGGAAGACTACCTGAACGACCGGATAAAAAAGCACGAGTTGACCCGTCCAGACAAAGAGGAAGACCGCATGAAGCATGTGCGCATAACCAATGCCAACGCAGAACCGGTCTTCTTTACATACCGTCAGGAGCAAGCCATTGACGACATCGTTGCTCAGGTAGTACAGGCACCCGCCCTGTATGACTTTGTGGCCGATGATGGTTTCGGACATCATTTTTGGGTTATTGATGACCCTCAGCTGACAGTCAGGCTTGAAGACCTGTTTGCCAGGGTGCCCGACTTTTATGTAGCCGACGGTCATCACCGAACCGCGGCTGCAGCACTGGTTGGGAATGAGAAGAAGAAAACCAACCCGAACCATAAAGGAGACGAGCCCTACAATTATTTTATGGCTGTACTTTTTCCCGACAATCAGCTCACCATTATTGATTACAACCGGGTGGTAAAGGACCTGAACGGGTTAAGCAAAGGGGAATTTCTCGAAAGGCTGGAAAAAGACTTTGAAGTGGAGAAGAAGGGTGCGGCTGGTTATAAGCCGCAATCACTGCATACCATGAGCATGTACCTTGAGGGTGAGTGGTATGCGCTGAAAGCCAGGGATCATGCGTACAACGATGACGACCCCATTGGCGTACTTGATGTGACGATACTTTCGCGCTCGGTGCTGGAGCCTGTTCTGGGCATCAGGAACCTGCGTACCGATAAACGGATTGATTTTGTGGGAGGCATACGCGGACTGGATGAGCTTAAGCGCAGGGTTGACAGTGGTGAAATGCAGGTGGCATTTGCACTCTATCCGGTTACCATGAAGCAGTTGATGGATATCGCAGACACCGGGAACATCATGCCACCAAAGACAACCTGGTTTGAACCCAAACTAAGAAGCGGACTCGTTGTGAATTTGCTTGACTAGCCTGCATATCCTTCAGGCCAGCCAGGGAAACAAAACTTTGCGGCAAAAACTTTGGTTTTAAAATATTATTGCTATCTTTGCAGTCCGAAAAAAAAATTGGAATGCACCGTTGGAGGGACCCAAAGTGCGTGTCGCACGGGTTAGAACGGGGCAAAAAGACAAACATTAAAAACACGCAAGCTGATGAGGAAAGATATCCATCCGGAGAATTACCGTTACGTTGTCTTTAAAGACATGTCGAACGAGTACAGTTTCATTACCCGGTCTACTGCTACCAGTAAAGAGACCATCAAGTGGGAGGACGGGAATGAATACCCACTGGTTAAGCTCGAGATCTCTCACACGTCGCATCCGTTCTATACCGGGAAACAGCAGCTGGTTGACACTGCCGGGCGTGTTGACAAGTTCAGGACAAAATACCAGAAGCACCTGAAGAAAGACAAATAATGGTTATTCGTTGAAAAAAGCAGAAAAGCCCTCCCATGAGGGCTTTTTTATTTATTTTTATTCTCTGAAAAGATCATCAGGCCATTTGCTTCGTTGTGAAAACCCTCAAACAGAACATTATGCCGGCGGCTTTCGACGCCTTGCATCTGACCTGAGCGATGTGCGTGAATAATAGAGTCCCGCCAAAAGCGCGGCTTTTTCCTTTTGAGGGAAATACTTTATGTATAAGGTAGGATAAATTATGTAACCATTATAAAACGTTCTGTGATGAATTATATCTTGTTTGGTGCCCAGGCAAGGGATCATATGCTCCCCTTCACGTTTATTCGTCCGCTCGCCGACATACGGGTTGGCATCCTCACCATCAGGCAAAAGTGGGAGGCCTGGTTGCAGCAGGAGACCTCCACGCTGACCATGCCTTACCTGTCGGAAAAGTATCCTTTGGTGAAGGAGTCCGACAACATCCTGATCAATTCGAGTGTCTTGCCTGATGAGGTTTTGCTGGCAGAGATTGATCGCCTGCAGCCCAATCAGACCCTTGTTTCGGGTGATGTGTTAATTGCCCACAGGGTGAAGGAAGAGGACATAGGGAATATGGCCCAAGAGTTGCTGGACCATGTTGAGCCATTGCATACGCGGTGCAATATCAGGAAGCTGTCGCGCTTATGGGATATTGTCACCCTCAATGAAAGTGAAATAGCTGTTGACCACAAGATGATCACAAAGGGGCGGGAGGGACAGCCTTTACCGGCACATGCCCGGGCCCTGGCGCCGGAGAACATTTTTATTGAAGCCGGGGCAAAAATTGATATGGCCATGATCAATGCATCAGAGGGACCTGTTTACATCGGTGAAGGCGCCCATGTGATGGATGGTGCCATGATAAAAGGGCCTGCTGGTATCGGATCTGGAGCAACCGTGCGGATGGGTGCAAAAATATATGGTGGCTCATCGGTCGGACCCCAATCAAAGGTGGGGGGAGAAATGCATTCGTCTGTAATTTTCGGATATTCGAACAAAGCGCATGAGGGGTTCCTGGGCCACAGCGTTATTGGTGAATGGTGCAATATCGGTGCAGATACGAACACAAGCAACTTAAAGATCAATTATGACAAGATCCGCCTGTGGGATTATGTTGAACAGAGCTTTATCCGGTCAGACCGCACATTTTGCGGCACGTTTATGGGTGACCACAGCAAGTGTGGCATTGATACCATGTTCAATACCGGCACGGTGATTGGGGTGGGGGCACAGGTGTTTGGCACAGGCTATATGCGCAACTTTATCCCCTCTTTTGCACGTGGTTCGGGGTTTGATGTGGTTGCCATTGACAAAGCCATTGAGGTGGCAAAACGAGTGTATGCAAGAAGAAACATGACTTTTTCTGCCATGGACGAAAAAATACTCAGGCACGTCTTTGATGAGACGGCCTCTTTTCGGAAGGACCGTTAATCAGTGAAACAGGGTCATTAAGTAATTTGATGCCGGTAAAACAATATATGGCACGTTGCTTGCGGTAATAACACCAGACAATACAGCAAGGCCCTTGTCACAGGCACGAACAGATGATGAAACGAGCGACATCCGAAAAGAACGAACATTGTTTGCTGTTCAGGGTTTGTGTACTCAGCCGCCAGGCCATAGCCAATATGGCTTGTTTTTTTATTAATCAATGACAATTTGACACAACGTTATATGGGAAACTTATTTGATGATCTGTTTTTATCACAGGAAGGTTCAGACGCCGACAGTGAGTTCATTCCCCTTCTTTCGGCCGAGGAGGAACAACAAATGGCCATGGAAGACATTCCGGAAGAGCTGGCCATTTTACCCTTAAAGAATACTGTTCTGTTTCCCGGGGTAGTCATCCCAATTACTGTAAGCAGGGATAAATCCATTAAGCTGGTGCGTGAAGTATACAAGCAATCGCGCATCATAGGGGTCGTTTCGCAGAAGGATGCCTCGGTTGAAGATCCTGATTATAAGGATTTGAACCGGATTGGCACGGCAGCCTATATCATCAAGATATTGCAGATGCCCGACGGGAATACCACGGTGATCATCCAGGGAAAAAAACGGTTTGAGCTGCAGGAGCTGACACAGGAAGATCCCTATTTCATGGCCAGGGTGAAGGCTTATGAATCGGGCGAGGAGATCGGCGGGAACGACAAGTTCAAAGCCCTGATATCGACCATAAAAGACATGGCCATCCAGATCGTGAAGTTATCACCCAACGTGCCCAGTGAAGCTGCTTTTGCCCTCAGAAATATTGAGAGTCCGGTGTTCCTGGTAAACTTCATATCGTCCAATCTGCATATTGACGTACCTGACAAGCAGAAGCTGCTTGAGATAAAGGATGTGGATACCCGTGCCAATGTGGTGCTCGGACACCTCAAGCGCGAGTTGCAGGTGGTGGAGCTGAAAAACCAGATCCAGTCGAAGGTAAAGGTCGACATTGACAAGCAGCAGCGCGATTACATTTTGGGACAGCAACTGAAAACCATCCAGGAAGAGCTGGGTGTGAATCCTCACGAGCAGCAGATCAGCAACCTGAAGGAGAGGGCGGGAAAAAAGAAGTGGGCGAAACAGATAAAGGAGGTTTTTGAAAAAGAACTCTCCAGGATGCAGCGGATGAATCCGGCTGCTATGGAGTATACGGTGCACATGCATTACCTGGAAACGCTGCTGGATCTGCCCTGGGATGAATTCACCCCCGACAATTTTGACCTCAGGAAAGCACAGCGTATCCTTGACAAGGATCATTATGGTTTGGAGAAGATTAAGGAGCGGATCATTGAATACCTGGCCGTGCTGAAGTTAAAGGGCGACATGAAATCACCCATTCTTTGTTTCGTCGGACCGCCCGGGGTTGGAAAAACGTCACTTGGAAAGTCGATTGCCAGGGCGATTGGCAGAAAATACATACGCATGTCGCTTGGCGGACTCCGGGATGAGGCTGAGATAAGGGGGCACAGGAAGACTTATGTGGGAGCCATGCCAGGCCGTATCATCCAGAGCCTGAAAAAGGCAGGGTCATCGAATCCGGTGTTTGTGCTGGATGAGGTAGACAAGGTGGGACACAAGAACTTTGGCGGGGATCCCTCTTCGGCATTGCTTGAAGTGCTCGACCCCGAACAGAACAATACGTTTTACGACAACTACCTCGAGGTGGAGTATGATCTGTCGAACATCATGTTCATTGCCACTGCCAACACCCTTGCGGGCATACAGCCTGCGCTGCGCGACAGGATGGAAGTGATCGACCTGAGCGGCTATATTGTTGAGGAAAAACAGGAGATTGCACGCCGGCATCTGATCCCGAAACAGCTCGACGCACACGGACTGAAAAGGAACGAGCTTAAGTTCAGCAAAAAGGCACTGGAAAGGATCATACAGGATTATACCCGCGAATCGGGTGTGCGCAGTCTTGAAAAGACCATTGCCAAGATCATCAGGGCACGTGCACGCGACATTGTGCTGGACAATGAAGTGGATGGTTCACTGAAAGTGGAGGATTTAAAAGAGATACTCGGTGCACCCAAATATACCCGTGATCAGACGATACTCAAAGACATCGCAGGAGTGATGACAGGTCTGGCGTGGACGTTCACCGGTGGAGAGGTGTTGTTTGTGGAAGTGAGTCTGAGCAAAGGGAAGGGGACGCTCTCCCTTACCGGAAACCTCGGAGACGTGATGAAAGAATCGGCAACCCTGGCTTATGAGTACCTGAAGGCACATGCTGCGACCCTTGGCATCGCCCCGGAAGTCTTTTCAAAGTGTCATGTGCATATGCATATTCCTGAAGGGGCCACCCCAAAAGACGGTCCGTCGGCAGGGATCACCATGTTTGCCGCATTGGCCTCCGCATTTACACAAAGGAAAGTACGACCCGGTGTGGCAATGACAGGAGAAATTACGCTCAGGGGCAAAACCTTACCGGTTGGAGGCATCAAGGAAAAAATCCTTGCAGCGAAGCGTGCAGGAATGCATACGATCATCTTATCGGCAGAGAACCGAAAAGATGTTGAAGAGATCAACCCCATCTATCTCAAGGGCGTTGAATTTAAATATATTACAGACATGATTGAAGTCGTTGACCTGAGCATGACGGATCAGAAAGTGAAGCAGCCCCTGGTTTTTGATATGGCACAATAAGCTGAATTCCTGAAAACTAATTTTCTGTTTACCATTTTTTTTCTAATTTTGCAGTCCCGTTTGCGGGCCCTGTACAGTTATTTTATTAACCAGGTGCACCGGAAGCATACGGTACTTGCTGTTATTCAGTGACAAACGCTGGTTGAATGGCGGTCATCCGGTACACCACAGAAGATCATTTATTTAATGTCAGAAGAACAAAAGCAATCCGGTACGCCGGAAGAAAAGCCGGTCATAAAAACCACTGATCAGGCTGAAGAGCCAAAAGCCAATACGGAAGAGGTAAAGATTGAAGACCCCCAGAAGCCCATTGGCATGGAAGAACATCCCGGAACAAAAGAGCAACATTTCCAGGAGCAGATCCCAGGGGAGTTTGACTGGGATGCCGTTGACAAAAAACAGGAGTTGTACTCCGATACGGAGCGCAAACGGATGGAGGACATGTATGAGGAGACCCTGAAATCAATTGGCGAGGGAGAGGTCATTGACGGAACGGTGGTTTCAATCAGCACCCGCGAAATTGTCGTAAACATTGGTTTTAAGTCAGACGGCGTTATTCCGGCAGCTGAACTGCGCTATAATCCTGACCTGAAAATTGGTGATTCCATTGAAGTGTATGTGGAGAGCCAGGAAGACAGTACCGGACAACTCGTGCTTTCGCACAAGAAAGCGCGCACCCTTCGTTCGTGGGAACGCATCAACCAGGCGAGAGACAATGATGAGATCATCCAGGGCTACGTCAAGTGCCGTACCAAAGGAGGATTGATCGTTGACGTGTTTGGCATAGAGGCCTTCCTGCCCGGATCACAGATCGATGTGAAGCCCATACGCGACTATGATATCTATGTTGGGAAGACCATGGATTTTAAAGTGGTGAAGATCAACCACGAATACAAAAATGTGGTTGTTTCACACAAAGCGCTCATTGAAGCGGAGCTGGAGATACAGAAGGCAGAGATCATTGCAAAGCTTGAGAAGGGCCAGATTCTGGAAGGAACAGTGAAAAACATCACCTCGTATGGTGTCTTCGTTGACCTTGGAGGTGTTGACGGACTGATACACATTACGGATCTTTCGTGGGGACGTATCAACCATCCCGAAGAGATTGTCAAGCTGGATGAAAAGATCAACGTGGTCATTCTTGACTTTGATGAGAATAAAAAACGTATTGCACTCGGACTGAAACAGCTGACACCCCATCCGTGGGATTCGCTTGATCCGGAACTGAAGGTGGGTGACAAGGTAAAAGGCAAGGTTGTTGTCATTGCTGATTATGGCGCATTCATTGAAATTGCATCGGGCGTGGAGGGACTCATTCACGTTTCAGAAATGTCGTGGTCCCAGCACCTGCGTACCGCCCAGGATTTCCTCAAGGTCGGTGATGAAGTGGAGGCGGTGATATTGACGCTCGATCGCGAAGACAGAAAGATGTCGCTTGGCATCAAACAGTTGATCCCCGATCCGTGGGAAAACATCCATGAAAAATATGCGGTGGGCAGTAAAACCACGGCCACAGTACGTAACTTTACCAACTTTGGCATATTTGTGGAGCTGGAAGAAGGTGTTGACGGCCTGATCCATATCAGTGACCTGTCGTGGAGCAAAAAGATCAAACACCCGGCAGAGTTCACCAAGATCGGCGAAAGCATTGAAGTGGTGGTGCTGGATGTGGATAAGGAAAACCGCCGGTTGAGTCTCGGACACAAGCAGCTGGAAGAGAACCCCTGGGATGTGTTCGAATCGGTGTTCACCATCGACTCTGTGCACCAGGGCACCATTGTCGGCACTTCCGAAAAAGGGGTTATTGTTGCCCTCCCATATGGTGTTGAAGGCTTTGCACCCACAAGGCATATCGTCAAGGAGGACGGCAGTGCGGCAAAGATGGACGAAACGCTTGAATTTAAGGTGATAGAGTTCAACAAGGAAAGCAAAAAGATTGTTGTTTCCCACACCAAGGTGTTCCAGGACGAAAAATATGCCCAAAGGGCATCAGAGGCTGCCGACAGGAAAACAAAACAGAAGGCGACCAAAAAGGCCGTCAAGAAGATGCAGGACAGTCTGGAGAAAACAACCCTTGGAGACCTTGATGTATTGGCCAACCTGAAGTCTGAAATAGAAAAATCGGAACAGACCACCCGTACGGCAAAAAAGGAGGAGGCGATCAAGAAGCTGGAAGCCATGGAGGAAGAAGAGAAGAAGAAAGAAGAGAAGAAGAAAGAGGAGAAAGCACCTGAAAAGAAAGCAACGGCCAAAAAGAAGACTGCCGCTGAGACTGAAGAAAAGACTGAAGAAAAGTCTGAAGAAAAGACTGAAGAAAAGACTGAAGAAAAGACTGAAGAAAAGACTGAAGAGGAAGCCGCAGAAATAAAAGAAGAGGCAAAAGAAAAACCGGCTGCCAAAGCCAAACCGGCTGAAAAGAAGGAAGAGACAAAAACCGGGAAAGAGGAAGATGAAGGAGCTGAGAAAGAAAAACCAGCTCCGAAGGCGAAGAAAGCAACTGCCAGGAAAGAACCGGATGATAAAGAAGGGTCAGACGAATCGGACGCGAAGGAAGAAGAAAAGACAGACGACTGATCATGAGTTAGTGTTGCTTCAGGGACAGATACAGAGCTTCGGCCGGGTGTATTGCCTTACGGCCGGTGCCATCGAGGATCTGTTGCCGGCAGCTTGTCCCTGAAGCTACAATCATCGTATCTTCACCTGCCTTGCGTATTGCCGGGAACAACGACAGCTCACCGATCTGCATGCTGAGGGAGTAGTGGTTTTTTTCATAACCGAAAGAACCGGCCATTCCGCAGCACCCGCAGTCAATCTCTGTGATGTCGTTATTTGGCGGAACAGACAACATTGTCGCCAGGTGATGGGCAGATGACAGTGCCTTCTGATGGCAATGTGTGTGAAACAGGATGTTTCGGTGCCGTTCGTCGAACAGCGACCGGTCGATGTTTCCCGCCAGGTATTCGCCTGCAACAAACTCTTCCAGTGTATCAGAATTTTTTGCCAGGCTTAGTGCCTGGTTTTTTGTTTCCCCTTTTAACAGTTCGGGATATTCATCGCGAAGGCAAAGGATGGCCGACGGTTCAATGCCCACCAGCCGGCAAGTGCCGTTGATAAGGGGTGAGAGTGCCCTGGTGTTTTTTTCAGCGATAGCTGTAGCTTTCTTCAGCAGACCTTTCGACAGGCAGGCCCTGCCACTTTCTGTATGTTTGGGTATTTCAATGCGGTAACCCAGGTGATGGAGCAGCAGGCACGAGTATATGCCCGTTTGCGTGTCGCCATAATTGGTAAACTCGTCGCAGAACAGGTACACTTTCTTGTTTGTCTGTATGGCACTGTTCAGGTCCGGCAGGTTTTTTTCTGCCCACGCGGCAAGGCTTTGCCTGCTGATAAGTGGCAGCCTCCTTTGCTGTGCAAACCCGAGAATATGTTTGATGATGGTGCCGGTGACCCTGTTTTTTGAGAAAAAGTTAAACAGTTTGGGTACCTTGCTGCCCGCCTTGTTCAGGGTCGCAAAGGCACCGGTGATCCTGGCACTTAACGGTGTGCCGTTTGCATCGTAGTAATGCTGCAGCACTTCGGCTTTGAGTTTTCCCATATCAACACTCGCAGGACATTCTGATTTGCATCCCTTGCACGAAAGGCACAGGTCGAGGACGTTGATGAGCTCCTTGTGGTCGAACGGATTTTTTTTAGGGGTACTGATGATCATTTCGCGGAGCAGGTTTGCCCTGCCGCGCGTACTGTCATATTCGTCGAGGGTGGCCTGGTACGATGGACACATAACGCCACCTGCCGAATGAGGTTTCCGGCAATCGCCCGAGCCGTTGCATTGTTCAGTTGCCCTGATAAAGCCCAGGGTTTTTTCAAAGTCGAAGTATGTCTTGATCTTTTGCCGGTGGGGTGCCGGCATATAGCGAAAATTGTCCTTTATGGAGCCGGTATTCACGATCTTGCCCGGGTTCAGGAGGTTTTCCGGATCCCAGGTCTGTTTCACCTCCTGCAGCATGGCGTGGCATTTTTCTCCCAGCACGACAGGGATGAATGCACCACGGAGCCGGCCGTCGCCATGCTCACCGCTCAGCGACCCACGGTATTTTTTCACCAGGAGGGCCATCCCTTCGGCCACCTGGTAAAAACGTTCAATGTCGGTCCGGTTCTTCAGGTTCAGCAATGGGCGCAAGTGCAACTCCCCGCTGCCGATATGGGCATGAAACACGCATTGCAGTCCGAGACTCCCGAGTAGTGCCATTACATCACTGATAAAGCCGGGGAGTGCTGTTACGTGTACGGCGGTATCTTCGATCACAGACACCGGCCTGGCGTCTCCCGGCATGTTCGACAACAATCCCAGTCCGGCCTTCCTCAGCGCCCATACTTTTCCGATGTCGTTTTCAAAAAGAACCGGGTAGTGAGACCCCAGCTGATTTTTTCTCAGGCTCTCTTCAAGCTTTGTCGTTTGTCTGACTGCTTCCTCCCTGGTGTTGCAGGCAAATTCGACCAGCAGGACCGCACCAGGGTTGCCCTGGATGAAAAAGCGGTTTTTCGCATGCTGCAGGTTGTCTTTGGTACAGTCGAGGATATGCTTATCCATCAGCTCTACGGCAGTGGGCTTGTGTTCCAATGCAACCAGATTGGCTTTGAGGGCCTCCTGCACACTGCCGAGGTGCACGCACATTAATGCTTTGACCGGTGGTGGCAGCGGGACAAGATTCAGCATGATGTCGCAATAGATGGCCAGAGTCCCTTCTGCGCCGCACAGGATCCGGCACATATTAAAATCCTCCCGGCCACCAAAGGGGGCAGACTTTAACAGCAGGTCGAGTGCATATCCCGTATTGCGCCTGTTGATGCGCTGATCAGGATAGTTTTCGCTGATCTCTTTCTGGTTCTCCCTGTTGGAGAGCATCTGAAACAAATGGTGGTATATTCTGTTCTCAAGTCCGCTCCCCACGCACTTGTTTCTGAATTCCTGCTGGTTCAGCGGACCAAAGACAGCCATTGTGCCGTCTGAGAGCAGTGCATTTATTTCAAGGGTATGGTCGCGGGTGCTGCCATAAATAAGGGAGTGGGACCCGCACGCGTTGTTTGCCGCCATGCCGCCGATCATACACCGGTTACCGGTGGAGGTTTCCGGACCAAAAAACAGTCCGAAGGGCTCCAGATACCGGTTCAGGTCATCAAGGATCACCCCCGGCTGAACCCTTACCCACCGTTCGGTTGTGTTGAGTTCAATGATCTTGTTCATGTGGCGTGAGAAGTCGACCACCAATCCATGCCCCACCACTTGTCCGGCGAGCGATGTCCCCGCCGTGCGCGGAATCAGCGGAAGCTGATGGGTTTTACAGAAAGAGAGGATCTTTTTCAGGTCACCGGTGCCGGCCGGACAAACGACGGCTGCAGGCACTTCCCTGTAGACCGATGCGTCTGTGGCATACATCAGCCGGTAGCTATGGTCATCATAAAGATCACCTTCAAGTTGTTGTCTTAATGTGTTGAATGGGAAAGTCATCGGCCAATATACTTCGCTGCCGGGACGGAATGGGGTCCCAACAGTCTGAATTCTGCCACCACCGGATTGTGGTCAGAATATTTGAAGTCGAGATGAAACCCTTTAACATCCAACGGTTTAATGTTGGGTGATGCGATGAAGAAGTCGATAAGCGTTGTTGCTGTGGTGGCTGCATCGTAGGGTGTTACTGCGCGGCGGTTGGTAGGCACGGTCGCATCATACACGAAATGCCACTCCGGAAGGTAATTTGCCGGGATATACATGAGTTCCTGCTCATCAAACACATTAAAAAAGAAGTCGGGTTGAAAGTCAGGCGGACACTGATTGAAGTCGCCACCGGCAATTACGTAGTTCCCCTTTTCATATTCACTGACCAGCATTGTACGCAGATAGTCCATTTGCTTCCTGCGCAGTCCGCCATCATCAAAAGCAGAATTATGGGTGTTGATGATCACCAGTTCTTTTCCGTTATCGACAGGGTACCTGTTCAGGAGAAAGCACCGTTGCAGGTTGAACAGCTTTTCAGGCCAGGGGTAGTTGCCGGGATAGCTGACCCTTTTCACTGTATGCGGCACAAATCCCCCTGCAGTGATCAGTCCGGAGGTGACCCTCCCCATGGGTGCATACCATGGTACCGGCACGAAGCGGACATCATAGTTTTTGGCAAATGTATGGTGTGCACCGGGCAGGATTTTTCTGATGCTGTCGGGCATATTGATATAGTAAGACCGCCTGGCACTGCTGTCGGCCTCCTGCAACAGGAAAAAGCCGGCATGACGGTGTTTTTCCAAAAACGACAGTATCCCGCTCAGGTTTTCCAGTGTCCGCTCGCGGCTCGTACGCACCTGCCTCCCTCCGTCATAGAAAAAGTCCATATCGTCGCCCATTCCTGCATATCCAAGGTTCCAGGTCAATATGGAAATAGTTGCGGTACTGCTCAATACAGAGGGTTGGTCGCTCTGATCCATGATGGTATACTCACCGGGTTCATAAAAAGTGATTTGCGCGTATAACAAAATAATGCCCAATGCAGCTGCCAGTGTCAGCAGTAAGATGCCGATAAGTTTCAAGAGTTTTAGCATCGTCCGGACCCCTTTTTTGATCAAAATTACATGATAATTTCCAATTTCCAGCATTTGAAAGAAAAAAAGCCAGCTTGCCGGGGAACGCCTACGCTAAAGGTGTTCTGTGAGCACCTGCATTTGCAAAAAATAATGCCGGGTTGCCGGGAGGTTCAGCACTCACAGCCAACAAATTGTTCTGTTGTTGTCATCAAATAAAATGGATTACACCATTGTTTTTTATTTATCTTCGCATTTTCTATGATGATCATAGCAGACAACATACACAAATCGTATGGCAGCCTGAAGGTATTGCAGGGGGTCACCCTTCGGGTGGCCCAGGGAGAGATTGTGTCTGTTGTGGGCGCCTCCGGGGCTGGCAAGACCACCCTGCTGCACATACTGGGCACACTTGACCGTTTTGACAAGGGGCAGGTACTGATCAACCAGCACGACACATCGGGATTCAACGACAGGCAGTTGTCGGCGTTTCGCAACCGGCACATCGGGTTTGTTTTTCAGTTTCATCACCTGTTGCCCGAATTTACAGCATTGGAGAATGTGGGCATTCCTGCGTTTATTGGAGGAAAATCGAAGAAGGAAGGGGAGCGTCGGGCGACCAGGCTTCTTGCCATGATGGGGCTCGAAGACAGGATGGATCACAAGCCTGCCGAACTCAGTGGCGGTGAGCAGCAACGTGTTGCCGTTGCCCGTGCACTGGTCAACGACCCATCGGTTGTGCTGGCAGATGAGCCCAGCGGTAATCTCGACTCCAGATCCTCAGAAGAGCTGCACCGTCTGTTTTTCGACCTCAGGGAGCAGATCAATCAAACCTTTGTGATTGTCACCCATAATGAAGCCTTTGCTGACTTGGCCGACCGGAAACTCACCATTCACGACGGGGTCATTCTCTGATAAGGCATTCTTCCCATTACTTTTTTGTCTTGATACAAAAAAGTAACCAACACAGGCAAATCTGAAGCTGAATTAATGTAAAAATACACCTATTATGAATGCATCGGATTTTATTACTTTTCTGGTTTAAGAGCGTTTATTAAAATATTTCCCCGGACAAAGGTTAGTTACGAGTCGTACTCATTTTAGTCCGGCAACAGGTTTGCCTTTAAGGCCGGCATCAATGAGCCAGGCCATAAACTCAGCAAATGGTTTTATGTCTTGCTGCACAGAAGCGCTTTCAAGGGCTTTCATATATGTGTCCCTTTCCTGCACCGGGATTACTGTCCACGGAAAACCACCCGAAGCCAGCATGGCATTCATCAGGAACCGGCCCATGCGACCATTTCCATCCATATAAGGATGAATATATACAAAAACAAAATGACCGAGTACCGCCCGCACTCCCGCGTTCTCTTCTTTTTCCAAAAGCTCAAAAAACACTTCCATTGCCTCAGGAAGTGCCTCTTTGTGGATGGGGATATGCCTTGACCTGGCAATGTAAACATGGTTATTCCGGTATCCGGCCAGATCAGAAGGTTTCAAAATGCCGGCACTTACACTGGGGGCAAACATCTCCCTGTACCACTGCTCATGATCGATACTTACAACTTTTCCTGCATTATCTCCATCAAAGATTTTATGTATGCTGTTTTTCACAGCCTTAAACGCTTGCCAATAGCCGCGGGCAGCGAGAGCATCGCGTTGTTGTTTATCTTCCTCATTACCACGCACAACCCAATTGCCTGACTTTACACGCTCAATCAAAGCGGGAGTTACAGAGTACTTCTCTATGGACAAAGAGTGATAAGCATCGGTAGTGTAAAGCTCTTCCATCTGCTCAAGGTAGGCTGCCCTGTTTCCAGGGATACCGGGCGAATCTGGCAGAAGCCTGGCTACCAAATGCCTCATGCTGTGCCATAAAAGTTTTATGCGATGTACATAAGGCGATTTTTCCTGCCTGTTCAATGTTGCTGTTGGCAGGATACGGAACGGGTTGGTTTCCCTTACATCATAACCGGCAGCTTTCATGATTTTCATGATGTTATCTGCAGTTTCCTCCTGCCCCATACGCCTGTATGCACCGGTAATCCGGCCGGCAATTTGTGAATGCCCCCCATCAAGGAGCATCCGAAGCAAGTCCTGTTGATTATTTAAGATCATCGTCAGGGCTATCTGAGCTGACTTGGGATGTTTTTCGAAAAAAGACGGACTAACATGTATAATGGATGAAAGCAGACTTACAAGACGCAATCCGTGTTTCATTTCGATCTCTGCCTTATGAGGCAATGTCGATTTCATTGCAAATAAAGAGGTGTTGAACAACAAGCTTGTAGGAAGGTTGTTGCCTTTTGAGCTTCTGATAATCAGCTGCCGGGGCACGGTGTGATCACCGGTATGCAACAAAAGAGATTGTTCGGCAGAGATACAGTACTCTTCACCATAACGGTCATGAAGGTACCCGGCACAAAAGCCCCAGAAAGAAACATACCACGAAGTGCTATCGCCGGGTTGTTCATTTGGCGGAACAGATACATACCATCCCTTCACAACCTCGCGAATGAAACCTGAGTCTGCAAGTCTTTCGCGGTGCACCCTCGAAAGCTTTCCGGCCTTAATGGCAATAACTCCCCTGTCCTGAAGTTCTTTGAGTTTTTCAAGGGATTCGGATAGTTTTTGTCCAGGTGTTCCCATTGGGCTATTTTTATTGTTTTACGCTGTGGTATTTTTATTTTTAAACGTTGTGGCAAAGTTATTAATTTATGCCGTGATAATGATATTACTTGCTGTTTTTAAACAATAGTCCCCAGGAGCTAAAAGTCCAAGCTTAAACAAAATTAGATCGCGCACAACGCATCAAAATCCAAACCGTTTACATAATCATAAAACGACGATACACGCACAGCGTTTTCCCTGTTGATTAAAAACAAGCTTATTTCATGCTCTTTTTCGCGCATGTCTGCCGTTTCAACAGTGCGAAGTATCATTTGCTTTAAATTCTCGGGCGTGGAAACATGAACCCCCCTTTGTGCCATTACCTGTTTCAGGTAAGAAAAGTCAATTTTTGCCCGTTGGCACAAAAAACTAAAGTCGTACATATCACGTGCCTTTGCCCTTTGTGTTATAACAATGGCTTTCATTGATAACAACACATTGATCACAGGCAGGTAAACAGGAAAAAACTGCCCAAAACGATTTACGTAATGCAGCTGCTTTTCATAAGGCGTTTTATTTTTTTGAATGTCGATCTTTACCCATATTTTTTTTCTCGGATCATCGAGCGTGTAGCTTTTGCTGATGTCCGGAAACTGCATCTTACAAAAGTTGTCGCTGTTGCGATAATCATGTGCTACGCTGCAAGGCAGGCCTTCATTGGAAACATGCCCGGCAATCGCTTCAAATTGACCCCTTAACATTTCGCGATCTGCACCAAAGTAATCAAAATCCAGGTCTTCGCTGAAACGGTCAAGCCCATGGCAAAAGCGCATGCTCGTGCCACCAATAAAGACAAGTTCCTGGGCAAATCCGCTTTTGGATATCCTGTTCAACAACAGGGTTTGCAAATACTCCTTGATCACGTGCACTTTGAAGGCAGCAGGTACATGATCAGGATAATGGGCACGAAGTTGCTCAAAAGACATCATGATGTTTAAAGATATTTGTTAGTGTTGATTCGAGGCTTTTTCGTCCTGCCTGCTGTACATATCCATACAAACGGTCTTTATCCATAGCATCAAGCATTTCATTATCAAAACGATAATCCGCAATTTGATCACCGGAAAGCTGCTGTTTGCCAAAATAAATAAAATCAAAAAAAGCCTTCTCCAGGGAGGCTATTCTTATCTGGCGCTCTGTTTGCTTTCCGGCAAGATGCAAGGTTATCTTCTTCATGTCGTACCCGGTAAACAGCTCACGCTTTATGCGCCTATAGGAATATTCTCCGGCAGCAGTGCTGAAATGATTGGTTTTCCGTGTGCTCACCGCCGTAATGGTATAAACGGCCTCAGGTATCAGGCTGTATTCTGACATTACAAACTCAGTGCTAATGTAGGAAGACTCATATATCTTGTTGGATATCAGCAGCTCCACCCCCTCATTACCCAGAAACTCCGAAAAAATGAAATGACCCTTGATCAGTGGGGTCACATAGCTCTTTTTAGCCCATTCGTGCAGCCTGCGCCTGTCGACCGAGCCAAATACGCCCCTGGCATCTTCATAAGAAAACACCACAAATGGATGCATTGCTTTGTAAAACTCCCGGTAGGTCATACCACAAAGATAGCATTTGTTTCTTTATGTTGTTGTTTTTAATGACAATGTGACGCCACAATCCTTACCTTCCTCCCCGCTGAGCTTTTTATCAGCTTTTGGCATTTAGTGGATCTCCCATACAGCTCAAAGATGAATCACTGAGAAAAAACAAATCCAAATAATCATAAAGCAAGGGCAACGAATGCATATGAAAACCCCAGGTGAATGATTGTAATAATCAATATGCCCGGAATGGGGGGTCAGTATCACCGGAATATCCAGGCACAACATGTCCGAGACAGGTGGCGGCAAAAATCGCCGGATAATTCAAATAATTGTATCTTTGAATCATGATAGTTAAAGATGAAATACTAAAACATCTAGCTGATTTTAAGACATTATGCCAAAATCATAATGTCAAATATCTATATGCTTTTGGTTCATCTACCGCTAAAAATTTCAATCCGGAAAAAAGCGATATTGATTTACTGGTTGAAATTGACTCATCTGACCCGCTGGATAGAGGGGAAAAACTGATGTCGCTTTGGGATAATTTTGAAAGCTTCTTTGGGAGAAAAGTCGATTTGCTCACCGATTCGTCAATAACAAATCCGTACTTAAGGAAAAGCATTGATTCAACAAAGGTTCTAATCTATGACGGAAAAAGGACTCAAATATTTGTATGACATTCATGCTTACGATGCTATTGATGCTTCTATGATCTGGGCAATAATCAAAAACCATTTAATACCCCTGAAACAGGAAATCAATCAAAGAATAAGATAAAGAATTCAGCGGCAGTCAAAAAAACTGTCACAGACTGGCACTCTCACTATCTTTTGTTTTTCACTTTTTGCACTCCTCCCACCACTCAACCCCGCCCCCCAATCGCTCTGGGAGTCGGGGCAAGACGGGGCAATGAACAATGGGAAGTGCTCAAAGCCAATTGGAAGCCTTTGACGGGGAAGGAAATACGGGCCATTCTCGCGGGGGCAAAGGTGTTGGCTGTGTGGCGGACTGGCCGGTGTTTTGGCCGGGCTGGTGTATTTATTTAAGGAAACTGCGGCGTTTTTCGTGCTTGGTCTTGTCTTGTTTTTTATTTATGAACCGGCTTTGCACTTTCAGTTTCTTCATAGTGTTTCAGAATGATATAAATATAACCCAAGAATGAGACTTTTGTAACTGCTGTTTTGTCTGCGTTTCCATATTTTTATCGCAAAAACATTAATGTCCGGAAAAACCCCCGTTACGGGCACTGATTACCGGTCTCACAGTCATTCATATGTTACGAAAAACGCCAAACCATGAACCGTTCCGAAATCAACCAGATCATCATCGATGCCAAGGAGTTTCTTAAAGAAAATCAATTTTTCCTGCCGCCATGGGCACACTGGAGTGTTGCTGACTGGCAGGCCAACAAGGAGAAAGCCAATAAGGTCATTGACAACATGCTGGGATGGGATATCACCGACTTTGGCTCGGGCGATTTCCACAACTGCGGACTGTTCCTGTTTACCATCCGCAATGGGAAGTACCAGGTCGACAAAAAGCCATATGCCGAAAAGATCATGGTCGTCGAAGAGCACCAGGAAACTCCCATGCACCATCACTGGACAAAAATGGAAGACATCATCAACCGTGGTGGCGGCAACCTGGTCATTGAGTTGTACAAGGCCACGCCCGATAACCAGCCCGACCCTGATGAGCCAGTGGTTGCAGAGGTCAATGGTATCTGGACAGAAGTGGCTCCTGGTGGAAATGTCGTGCTCACACCCGGAGAGAGCATCTGCCTTGAACAGGGTGTGTTTCATCGTTTTTACGGAGAACCGGAAAAAGGGAAGGTGCTCGTGGGAGAGGTCAGCACCGTGAACGACGACACCTCCGACAATTGTTTCCACGAACCTGTGGGCAGATTCCCCGACATCATTGAAGACGAACCCCCACTGCATTTGCTGGTGTCGGATTATAAAAAGTTTTTGGGATGAGTTGGATGACAAACGGGTCGTGATGAATCGCGTTACGGCAAAGGACATCAATTCATGCTGCATTTTTCAATTAACAACGTCTTCCATGCCAAAACCTTTCAAAATATCTGGCACCGGCTGTGCCCTGGTTGACTACCTCTACAAGCCGGTTGATTTCAGCAGCCATACATTCGGACATTACCTGTCGCAGCAGCCGGGCGATGGAGGCCTCTCACCCGGCAAGCTGGTGTTTACTGAAGAACTTGAGCAGTTTGCCGGGAAGCGCTATCCCACCATTCGCGAGGAAATAACCGAAGAAATGGACCCCGTTGCCGTAAATATCGGTGGACCATCGATCGTGTCGCTGATACACGTTGCACAGATGCTCAGAGGCAGCAGACCAGATACAGTAGTCAGGTTTTACGGCTGCCGCGGTAACGACCATGCGGGACGATTCATTGAAAAGAAGCTTTCCTCCACGCCATTGCAAACCGGATCCTATAAAGTTGTTGACAAGTATACCCCCTTTACCGATGTGCTGGTTGACCCGGCATATGATGCAGGTTACGGCGAACGTATCTTTATCAATAACATCGGGGCGGCGTGGGAACTGTATCCTGACGATCTGGATGATGAATTTTTTGACAGCCAGATGGTTGTTTTTGGTGCTACTGCACTGGTACCCAACATTCATCGCTCTTTGAAGGAACTGTTGATGAAGGCGAAGGGGAAGGGGGCCATCACCATAGTCAATACGGTCTTCGACTTTTTGAATGAAAAGAAGGATCCGGACAAGCCCTGGCCAATGGGTGGTTCATCAGACAGCTACCCTTATATCGATTTGCTTATCACTGACCATGAAGAGGCCCTGAGGCATAGCGGATGCAAATCGACCGAAGAAGCATTGGCTTTTTTCAGGGAACAAGGGACCAGGGCCACCATCGTGACCCACGGCCCAAATCCGGTACAGTACTTCAGCCAGGGTGGATTATTCAGTCATTGCGACATCAGCCGGTTGCCGGTTTCAGAAAGAGCGATCAGCGAGATCAGGCAAAATCCCGCACTTGCCGGTGACACCACCGGCTGTGGCGACAACTTCGCCGGTGGCGTGATCGCCTCCGTTGCATCACAACTCATAGAAAACAACCAAATGCCGATCGATATGGTGAAGGCCATTGCTCTGGGCGTTGCCTCGGGTGGGTTCGCCTGTTTTTTCCACGGTGGGACATACTTCGAACAACACCCTGGTGAAAAAGCGCAACTGGTAATGGGCTATTTTGATGAGTATATGAAACAGATAGGTGGCAATGGGCAGGGATAAAAATAGTCTGTCAAAGACCATCCTCATTTTTGGTGCCGGAAAGATCGGGCGGTCCTTCATCGGACCGCTTTTTGGGCAGGCTGGCTACGAGCTGGTATTTGTGGATGTGGACCGTGAGCTCGTTGACCTGATCAACCTCCATCAGCAATACAAGGTGGTGATCAAAAGCGATGAGGGTGATGAGGATGTCATCGTGAAAGGTGTCCGGGGTATCCACCTGGACGACTCCAACTCCATAGTGGAAGAACTGTCCGGTGTCTCCATCGTGGCGGTGTCGGTCGGTCAGCAGGGATTGCGGAGATTGATGCCCCTGCTGGCAAGAGGATTGGTGAGGCGAATAACGCGGCATGGCATGCAGCCTCTCGACATCATCATTGCTGAGAACATGCGGCGTGCAGGTGGGTTCTTCACAGCACATCTTGCCACGATGCTGCCAGCAGACTTTCCGCTTTCAGATATGTGCGGACTGATCGAGACCAGCATTGGCAAGATGGTGCCCTTTATGACGGCACAGGATCTGACCAAAGATCCACTGCAGGTGTTTGCCGAACCATACAATACCCTGATCGTGGACCGCAAGGGGTTCAAAAATCCAATCCCGGAGGTAACGGGACTGGCTCCGAAAGAAAATATAAAGGCCTGGGTCGACCGCAAGCTGTTTGTCCACAACCTGGGGCACGCTGCCGGTGCCTACATCGGATACCGGAACAATCCTGCACACACGTTTATGTACCAGGCACTTAATGACCGAGGTGTGTTCCTTGCCACAAGAAGTGCCATGGTTGAATCAGCCAACATCCTGCTGGCAATGTATCCCAATGATTTCTCCGGCAATGACCTGACCGGCCACATAAACGACTTGCTTGACCGTTTCATGAACCGGGCCCTGGGCGACACCATCTACAGGGTAGGCTGCGACCTTTGCAGGAAACTGGGTCCCGACGACCGTTTTGCAGCGCCACTGAAGGCGGCCCTTGCGCTGGGGTTGCCATATGATCACATCCTGAAAGCCATGGAAGCCGCACTGTCATTCCGTGCCACAGACCACGCAGGACAGCAACTGGAATCGGACAAGGCATTCCTTGCAGCGGCCGAAAACGGTCTGGCCAATGTGCTGCAGCACATTTCAGGGTTTACCCCTGATGAAGTCAGGCAGATCATTAGCGTCTGTCCCTAATGTCTGATTCCTGCCAATATGATTTCTTGTCCTCCATCACGCGTATAGCTGGAAGCATGGTGTCTTTATGATTTGCATTCATTGAAAAAGACGTCCCCATTATTACTTGTCTATTGTGGATAA
>PWKN01000277.1 GCA_003559735.1 Bacteroidales bacterium
CCGGGAGAACCTGAGTTTTGAACTTCTTCAAACCATTTCCGATAGGCTTTCACCATCGTTTCAGGCCGTTCATCCAACAATGCCGATAGTATATTCAGCAAGCCGTTCTCCCTTTTCCGAAGGTAGCGATCATCAAACCATTGGTGCTTACAGTGCAGACAAGGAAACCGGAATGCTCTCGTTGATCAATGAACAATCAGCAAAGGGAATAGCCCCTGCCCATGTTAGCGTTGATCCACTGGGTTCGTTTGTTTATGTTTCCAACTACACTTCAGGGAATGTGGGCATGTATCCCATCCGCGATGACGGCGGTTTGGATGCAGCATCCGATGTTGTTCAGCATAGCGGCAGCAGCATAAACCCCAATCGTCAGCAGAGAGCTCATGCACATGCAGCAGACCCTTCACCCGATGGCAGGTTTCTCTATGTTTCTGATCTGGGTATGGATAAAATCATGATCTATGAAGTTGACCGTCAGCAGAAAATCCTATCCCCGGCATCCATCCCCTGGTTTGAAAATACGCCCGGAGCAGGGCCCCGGCATCTGTCCTTTCATCCCAATGGAAACTACGCCTATTCGGTGGAAGAACTCACTTCAACCATTGCAGTGCTTCGTGTAAACAAAACTACTGGAGCCCTGGAGCAGGTGCAGCGGGTAGCGATGCTTCCGGATGATTTCGAGGGAAACAATACCGCGGCTGATATTCATGTATCCCCCGACGGAAAATTCCTCTATGCATCCAACAGAGGACATGACAGTATGGTGATTTTCGCCATTGATGAATCCAGCGGAGAACTAAGCCTGACAGGGTATGAATCGACCGTAGGCCAGCATCCCCGAAACTTTATGATCGACAAAAGTGGCGAACTCGTTTTCGTGGCAAACAGAGACAGCAACCACATAGTAATATTTCGACGGGATCCTGTAACGGGTGCACTTAACTATACCGGCACTGAGTTGATGGTTCCATTAGCCGTTTGTGTTACAAGCCTAAACCTTTAACCGTTTGGGGTTTCTATATTTTGTGGGGTATGGGATGTGTATTTTTTGAACATTCTTGAAAAATACCGGGTGTTAATAACATTGGTTTTCGGAGAATCCTTGTTCGTTATGATTTTTTAAAATCATTGAACCGAGCCATTTGAAAAATTTGGACACACATCTGGTTAATCTCCAATTCTCACCATTTACAAAAAATCCTCCCGAATCGGGGTAAAGCAATCAATGAGCCGTACTACCGGGGTTAGGCGCTGAATGGTGTGGGGTATGCCGGATGGGATGGCAAATTTATCGCCGGCCTTGATATGTGCTTTCTCATTGTCTCCAACAAAAAGATATACCTCACCCTCAACTACATAACAAACCTGTTCGTGGGGGTGCGAATGAAAGGGGTCTGGCTCGGAAGTGGGTCCATCACGGAATTCAATATTTACCATCATCAGGTTATCGGTTTTAACCAATCTGCGTTCAACTCCTTCTGCTACTTTATAAACGGGTAGTTCATCGTATTTAAATGCGTACTTTTCCATGTATGTGTAATTTTTATTGCGTTGTATTTAAATTGTTTCGTTTTATTTAAAGATATCTGAGCCCGGTATAAAAAGGTTAACACGATGCATTATAATTATCCTTTACATATTGAAAATCAGAAACTTGTGGAGCCTCAAGAAAAAACATAATATATTGATAGTCTGCCACTTAACTTTTAAACTTTATAAACCTTACACTTTTTAAACTGGACTCATATCTGCTATTGCGTTTCACCCCAGGCTTAAAAAAACCCGGCCATTCATCCCAATCTCATGCCACTCTATCGTGTTCCTACCTTATAAACTCTAAGCATCGTAGGTGCTGGCCAGGGTTCCGGAACGGGTCGGTCTCGATTGGCGCCCCCGTGCTCCCAGCGCAGGTAATAAGATACGCCTTCCTCATTCGGTTTTCCTGAATCGGAAATCAGCTCTACCAGCATTGGGCCACCCAATCGGCGCAGATCCGGGATCGGTTCGACCAGGAAATCTGATTCAGGAACGAGCAATGGTTGCTGCCATAAAACAGGCTTCGGGCTTTCCAGGCCTAAGGGTTGCAACGATTCTTCATCAAGGATCACAATGGTTTCCTCTATTTCACGGTTCCAGACCATCTGTGTGAGTTTACCATTTCCTGCAGGTACAACGGGGCCTAATCGTATAGTACCAGCGATATTCAGCGCCCCGGTACCAAAATAAGATTCACCCCATATAAAATCCCACTCCGTAGCCGGTACGACCTTCCATTTATCGTCTTCAAATCGTGCATTGTAAATCTGGCTTACCCCTGAATCGTCAAACCTGTGGTAGCTGGCCACCGCCCGCTGCCTGGAATCCCAGCTTAGTGCCTTTAGGGGGTTGCTGAGCCCCCCACCGGGAGGTGCAGCATCAACGAGCAATTCTGTATTATCAATTGTAAAAGGGGGTGTTACCGGAACCCCAGCCGCCGATTCCCATTGGGTCAGATCGTCGCCAATGGATCGGGCATAAGACAATGAATGGTTGGTGGCATGATCAGGGGTATCCCGCCACATCCAAAGCAGGTGAAACCGACCGTCGGGCCCATAAACAGGAAAACCACCACCAAACGCGTAGGCACTCATTTCACCACGCCCGTCGAACAATGGACTGTCTAGTATGCGACCCCAGATTCTTTGCTCATCGTCATAGTGATAGAAATGTTGATCTCCCTGTCCGCTGCCACCATCCCGGAAGGTAAAATAGAGTGTTTCATCAACATAAATAAACGTAGGATAATCGGTACGTTCATCCTCGTCAACAAAGTAAAGCCGCTCAAATTCATCAATGGAATGGGGAGTCAAAGACCGGTAGTAAATCGGGCGGGGCGGCATGGGAGGCTCCTGGAGCAACCGACGCCGATAGCAGGTAACATGAATGTATCCATGCCTGTCAATGGCGATGGATAACCTGGCATGGGCACCGGTTTGCCAGTACATCTGAACGGGAAACTGATGAAATTTCCACTGGCTGGAGCCCAGTTCACGTTGGGCAATGGTGAGAAACCGGTCATCATCGTAATAGGCCACATACTGCAATCCATCACGTGTAAGCAATTGTGGTTCGCCAACCCTGTGTACCGACCATACAGGTGCAACGTCAATCTGATCAATTACCTCAGTGGCGGCTTTATCCGTAACAGAAGTTGTCGAACAAGCGGAAAAAAGAAATAAAGCCAGGGTAACAAGGAACAAGTGATCAGTAATTAATTTTTTTAGCATGGTAATGTTTGTTTAAAGGTTGAGGTTAAGGTTGAGGTTAAGGTTGAGGTTGAGGTTGAGGTTGAGGTTAAGGTTAAGGTTGATCATTGATTGGGGTTACTCAGCAGGAAGCGATATCCTGAAATCAGAATATCTGGCTCCTCGTGTGTACATGTGGCGCAAACCGATGCGTCCTTCATGGATTGGGGGCAACTGTTCGTTTTTCCAGTAAAAAAGTCTTTCCTGTTTGTTATTGGCAACATGCATAAATAGCTCGTCATCTTTTTTGATAATGGTGATCTGGTGTGGGATGCCCGTGGCAAAGAGTCCTGTTCTGCTGTAATCGGGTTCTAATCCTGAGCCTCTCAGGCCCCCAAGAGATGGTAAATATCTTCTCGCACGCACATAGTCTTCTTGCGGGTCATTGTTTCGTGTCCCAAAGGCAGCATAGCTAATGTGATAGGTATGCATATTGAGAAAATAATGGGCCATTGTGGGTACACGGCGGTAATCATTCCATTGGGTTATATCGTGATCAAACCCTTCCTCTCCGCTACCAGTTGCCTGAATGAAGATGATGTTGACAAAACGTATAGTTGTATCAAGCCTGGTGTAATTGAATGTTATCAGCAAATCTCCCGAAAATGATTCTTTTGTCCATAAAACTGCGTGGGATGCATCATCCCATGCATTGGGGCCTGCCCAATAGTCCATTCCGTTTTCTGAATGGGAAAGGGATGCCTGCTCCCCGTCGAGAAACCAGTTTTTCTTCCAGTTGATAGTCATTGGATCATAAAATTGCTCTTGCCAATCTGCACCCATCAATTTAAGAAACCTCTGTTGCACGGAATTGTCTTGTCCAACGGCAAAACTCAGTTGAGCAAGTAAAATGGGAAACAAGAGGACTTTGCTTAGGGTACTATTCATTTTTATAATAATTATTGTCCGGTATTATTGCTACAGGCTAAACTATCCCGGTAGTGTTGGAGCTGGTCAATCCGAAATCCCTTGACCGGATAGATCCGGGATCAATGCTTAGATTGCGGAGCTCTCCTGTAATTGTAAATCATCTGTTCCAGCTCCGGCAGGTATTCTGCCACGGAGGGGTCGTTGATTATATTGGCTTCTTCGCGGCTGTTTTGCCGGTGGTCATAGAGTTCACGATCGAGAAGAGAATCGCTGGCCACATGAAACCACTCGTTGTAGCGAAACTCATCTGTTCTCACAGAATACCCAAGGATCACCCTCTCCTCGTCAGTCCGGACTCCTTCGTATGAGGTCCAGACGCTGTAAGCAG
>PWKN01000192.1 GCA_003559735.1 Bacteroidales bacterium
ACCCCATTGACAATCACACCACTGTGTTGTATGTCACCTTTCTGCCTGACCAGTTCCGGATGTGACAGTCCGGTGGGATTGCCATAGGGATTCGGATCACGTGCATCATCAGTGAAGGTGATCTCCATCGGGTTATCCGGATCGGCACCATAGACCCGGTGATTCTCCACATAGACGCAAGGCACCCTGTCGTTGGTGGCCGGTATGATGAAACTGTAGTCAAATCCAACTTCCAGCGGTCCGGGTTTGATCTCCGTATTCCAGTCAACCTCACCATCACCCAAACCAAGGTGCCATTTCCCGATCACAGCAGATTGGTAGCCAACACTTCCCAGTGCGCTGGCCAGGGTCGGTGTACCCGGTGGGATCAGCAGGGGTGCATCTCCGGGTAAAATCCCCACGCGCATACGGAACGGATAATTGCCGGTCAGCAAAGAATACCTTGATGGCGATGAAGTTGCTGCCGCACAGTGGGCATCTGTAAACTTCACCCCTTGCGCTGCCAGGTAATCGACCCGCGGGGTTTCCACACCAATGGCCCCATAGCAACCAAGATCACCATAACCGACATCATCGGCATACAGGATCAGTATGTTGGGTTTCTCAGGCAGTCGGGCCCGTTCCTGCCGGTCCGTTCCGCACTGAGTAAACCCAATGCCAGCCAGAACACTTCCGGCAGAAATGATCGTGAATGTTGAGATTTTTGATGGAGACATGTCCGTTTGTTTTAATGGATTTGAATAATCGTTTATTCATGACAAATATAAGCATCCCGTAATACTCCCTGATGGATAATTGTCCACAAATATACATACTGGCGTTTCATGTTTTTAGCGTTATTTGTTTTTGAAGCAATTCCATTATTTTTGCATCAACATATGCCAAAATCCTTGTTTATGAGCCATCCCCGATATTGTATACGAGTAAGTCAATACGATCCAAGCCTACACAACAAACTGGTTTGTACAACCGTACATACAATCGATGCCGATGAAGCAACAGCTTCCAGGGGAATGCAAACGAAAAGCAACACCGGTAGCGGTAAGGGATCCACCGGTGACCAGGGGAAAAACGCACAGGGGAAAAACGCACCCACACAAGGTCAGACACTCACCTTTCCCTTCCGGGATACTGAGTGGTGCTGCACCATCAGGTTTGACCCCATCGACGGCCATCCAGGTTGCTACGATGTAAAAGCACACATCAAATTAAAGAAAGGGCAGGCAAAGCACTGCAATGTTGGTTTCGAATGCATTTTTGACAATTGGTCGACAAACAACTATGTGTTGTTACCGGCTGCAGCATATAATGGCAACCGGTTTGAATCAAGGCGCATTGCTTACTCCCCCAAGTTGTTCGACCCACGCGATATCGGACCGGCGAAAGCACCCATAATATCGGATGTACCAAGGCTCAACATCAGTGAGGGTCCATCAGAGATCCATGACCGCTCAGGCGCAGTGACCACTCCGTCGATCGGTTTTTATGCACCGGCAACGTCTGAAGGGTTCTGGCTGCTGACCACCCAGGCTACCCGACTGGGTGATTATGGCTATAAGATCACTGAGACCAGGGACCGCCGGCGATCTGTCCTCAGCGTATCGGCACCAGTAGTCAGAGAGCTGAATCAATACCATATTGCCGATAACCAATACCCATCCACTGATCATGCTCCTGACTGGCAGGAAGGCGATAGCGTGGATATGCGGATCAGCCTGTTTTCCTTTGATTGTCCCAACATACAAGCCTTGTTCACCTGCTGGAACGACATCAGGCACCACCTCATCCCACGCCCTGCCCCGTTGATGTCAGTTCCGTTTTCATCGACTTTCAATATCCAGATGGAAAAGTTTAATCGTGACAATTGGGTCGAACAACACGGCTATTACAGCGTTGGTATGCGTGAAATGTTTTTGCAGGACTGGCAGACTGGCTGGACAGGTGGCATGATCACCACATATCCTCTGTTGTTTCATGGCGACGATGTCACCCGGCAACGGGTTCTGCGTAACTTCGACTTCCTGTTCCCAAAAGGCATCAGCCCTTCAGGCTTCTTCTGGGATAGCGGGGAGACTTCCCGGGGCATATTTCACTGGTATGGAGGCGATATCCGTAAACCGCATACCGCCAACTGGCATCTCATCCGCAAGAGTGCCGATGCGCTGTATTACATCATCAAGCAGTTTAAGCTGATGAGAGCCAAAGGCATTCCAGTGAAACCGGGATGGGAAGAAGGCACCTGGCAAGTAGCAGAGGCTTTTCTTAACCTTTGGAAAACACATGGTCAGTTCGGACAGTTTGTCGATGCCCGTACCGGCATGATCGTGGTAGGCGGATCTACCAGTGCAGGGATTGCACCTGCCGCCCTGGCACTGACTGCTGACTATTTTAAGAACCCTTCATACTTGTCCATTGCCGAAGAAGCAGCAGAATACTATTATCATCAATTTGTGTGCAACGGACTGTCAATGGGCGGACCGGGCGATGCCCTGCAGAATCCCGACAGCGAATCGGCCTACGGACTGCTTGAGTCATTTGCGTTGCTCTTCGAACATACAGGTAAAAAAGCGTGGCTCGACAGGGCAGAAGCCGTGGCCTGCCAGTTCGCCACCTGGGTAATGGGCTATGATTATGTGTTTCCCGAAGCCAGTACGCTCGGCAAACTGGGTGTTAAAACCCGTGGGGCCGTCTTTGCCAACACCCAGAACAAGCACGGCTCACCAGGAATCTGCACCCACTCTGGCCTGGCACTGCTCAGACTGTTCCGTGCCACCGGTAAAAAGAAATACCTGGAACTGCTGCGCGACATTGCACGGTTTATCCCCCAAATGCTGAGCCATCCGAAGAACCCAACAGAAGGAATGCCCATTGGATGGATGACCGAACGGGTAAGCACCACCGACTGGTTCGAAGGCATCGGTGAACTGATGTACGGATCTACCTGGGCCGAAACGGCGCTGATGCTTACTGCAACGGAGATACCGGCGGTGTATGTGATCCCGGATAAGGATTTTGCCTTTGCCTTCGATGCGCTGGAAGCCAGACTGGTTGATGGCGAAGACAAACCATCCAGACTATGGTTGAAAAACCCATCCGGTGAAACGGTCACAGCAACGATCATGGCAGAAACGGCCGGTGAACGTGCAAAACCCCTGGGTGAGAACGCCCTTTTGCATTGCCGTCAAATACACTTGCAGCCGGGCAATGAGGACCTGATTGATCTGCAGAAGACACGGTAAATCCAATTCATTTATAGTGGAATATCTGCTCAAATCGTTGATGGGTGTTTTCTGCGCCTGATATTTTCCATATTTTTAACCCCTAAGAAACACAATCATACTGACACGCGATGACCTGTGTTCCGATCAGCACGGCACTCAGTGTTTTTTTGAAACGACCCTGGTGATGGCGCATGTTGAATCGCGGCTCAGTAAACTATTGTAAAATATTTAAATGGGCAACTTCGTGCCCTGAACCTCGAACCTATAAACCTGAACATGATAATCCGATCTGTCCTCTTTATTGCCTTGACCGTATTGCTTTTTGCCTGCCTCAAAAATAAAACCAACCTTGAGGCAGACCTCTCAGTCATGACCTGCACCACCGGCGTTATGGTATCGATGATGATGCAAACACGCGCTGGTAATTATGAAGAGATGAAGCTGCCTGCTGTGAAACTGGCCAATGCATTCGTGGTTGCTGGCCCTAATGGCCAGGTCATTGTAACCTTTACCCATAAACAGGGCTTTGTTGAACCTGCCAATGTGGCGCTTGGATTTCCATCCGACTGGTCTGCGTTTAGTTCCATCGGCTTCACCCTGAGCAACCTAAACGACTTTCCCATCAAGGCAGAATTCAACGTGTACGGTGCCAGGAACCGGATGCCCTACCCAATGGCTCTTCAACCAGGAGAAAGCCATACCGGGGAGATGGACCTGCTTGAGCTTCCGATGACCGCACGTGCCATGAATATTTACACACCCCTTTCAGTCTTTATCAGAGCAAGAGCAGAACAGGATTCCTTTCTGCTGGCAGTGGAAAGAATATGGCTCACCAGATCAACAGGCAAACGGTCGTTGGCCATTGTCGATGAGATCGGACAAAGAAAGCATGCACAGTGGGATGGTAAGCTGAAAGGAGCTGCCTTCTTGGATGAGTCGTTGGAGGCAGAACATAGCTTTCTCGATGCAATTGCCGATGATCCCTACCTGGACAAATACGGTGGATGGTTGGAAGGTCCGTTGTTTCAACCCACCGGCTTCTTTTACGTGGCGCAGAAAAATGACAGGTGGTGGTTGGTGACCCCCGAAGGCAATGCCTTCTGGTCGCTGGGTGTGACCGGTGTCCGCACCAAAGACCCGGCAGCCGATGTAACCATCGTCAAAGGCAGGGAATACCTGTTCGACACCCTGCCACCACCAGCAGGGCGCTACGCGCCTGCCTGGGTCGGCGATAGCCTGTTCAGCTTCTACAGCTGGAACATCCTGCGAAAATATGGAGACAAATCCGACTGGATGGCCATGGCCATCAAACG
>PWKN01000140.1 GCA_003559735.1 Bacteroidales bacterium
CCACGCAGGGGGGGCCTGTATCTCCGCTGCCGGGCTTCACCCGGGCACCCTGATAACCACTGGTTCTTCCAATATCCCACAGGCCGGCAGGGGTCAGATCGTGCAATTGCCGTTTCATCCACTCCAGGCTCCCGTCACCATCTCCTGCCGAAGACAGGGCAGGCGCCAGATGGCCCGCAACCATGGCAGGCATGCCATTCTGTCCTTCCGCGTAGGTGTGGAGAGAGGTTGCAATCACATCGCGGTTTTCGGGTTGCTCTACCGTCACCTGATGCAAAGGATAGATCATCATCAAATGTGACATGTGCCGGTATCCGCTCGGAGCAGAACTATCCCGGCCTACCCGGAAGCCGCGTTCATCAACAGGGAAGTCTACCAACCGGTCTAGCACATCCTGCCAGCGTGATCGCAACGGATCATTTATCTCCAATCGCTCATCGGCCTCAAGCAAAGCCTCGCAGCCCCACCGGAGCAAAGCAAGATCATAGTTGCAATCCGCCGTCGCCGGGCGAACCTCGGGCGACACCGTGGGCTGCATATGCAGCGTATTGTCCTCGCCTTCTTCCAGTAGATGAAGATAGAAATTGATGCTGCGACGCAGGAGGGGAAATATCTTTTCACGCAACATATTATCATCCATCGAAAAACGGTACTGCAACCATGTGTTATGCAGCACCCATGGCAAACATCCCACCTGGTCCACCCAGCGCATATCATGACCACGCGGACTTATCCAGTCAAAGGCTGCAATGGCGTGTGACGAGAAAGCCGAGTTTTCCTGCCATTCTTTCGGTCGTACATTCTCGATCAGGTTTTGTTTGTAACGGTGAACGGCATTTATAATCTCCTCCCCCTGCTCGAGACGGTTGGCTGCATATACAGGCCAGTGCGCGGCCTGAATGTTCCAGTTGATAGTCTTATAGCTCCAGGGGCCACCCTGGATCCAGATCCCTGCTGTGGGAGTGAATGCACGTCCGGCGCGGGAATTGCATCCCAGGCGGTAAATGGTCTGCCAATAGAGATCCTCCATCAACTGGTCGGGCACGCTGACGTAGCTTAGTTGATAGTACTCATGCCACCAGGCACGGTGCGAATCACGCATCGCATCCTGATCGGCCGCGGCGAATTCCATAACTTCCGAAACGGCCTTGTCGCGGGCACCGGGGTCTCCGGGCTCCCTGTCAATATGTCCCTCAGGGAACGTCTTGGCTATACTGGCAATGTGTATGCGCTGGCCCCCGGGGCCGGAAACTTCCCTCCACGCTGTAGCATGACCGCCGCCAGCCAAAAGGTCCTGGACGGAAACACTGATGTCACCCTCCTTTTCCATGCGGGGATCAGGGTTAGGCTCATAGGGAACAACCAGGCGGCCCTCCTCGGCATAAAACTCACCATATTGTTCAGCAAAGGACTTAAGCTGTTCTTCGTTATTGGGATAGCCGCCACGGGAAGTTCGTGCCCGGCCAGGGTGCCAGGTCCAGGTGAATGCCTTCTCCCCCTCCGAAGGGGTCAGCTCAGTCACGATGACCATCTTTTCGGCATGTACATAATGGACAATCCCGATCTCGCCCCGGTCAGTATGGATCACACCACGCAACTCCGCATTCCAGAGGTCCTTGCGCCACTCGGCACCGGTCGGTTCACCAACGGTCTCAAGCATGAAATGACCAACTTCAAGAAGGGGGCGGCTGTAACCTGTCCATCCGTGGGTGCTGTCACGGTGATCCTGCACATCGGACCGGAAAACCTGGAGCTTGATATTATTGTCGCTTTGATAAAGCATTGAGCCTATCATGGCGTTGCCAAAATGCGGGGCATCAACCCAGCGTGCGGGAAGCTCTTCCCAGATCATATCGTGCCGCCCAAGCAGGGCAGGCCAGTCCAGTTTTTCCTCAACGAGAGCGTCTTCCGTTGACAATATACCGCATCCTATAAACAGGTTGCATGCAACTAATATTCCAGGTAAAACCTTACCAAAGTATTTCATAATAATTCACAGTTAAGTTATTAAACCCATTATCATAAAAAGCAAACAGGTTTGATCATTTTGTATTTATATGAATAATAATATCCTTCTTTCGACTCTCCGGAGTCACTTTTAACTCAATAAGCTTACCGTTTTCCAATTTTCCCTGTACGGTTGTCTTGCCGGGGGCATGCAGCCTGAAGGAGCAATCCCATTCTTTGGGCCAGGCCGGGAAAAGGTGAATCTTTTCCGACCAGGGGTCGGTCTGGATGAGCATGTGCTGCAGGGCAATCATGTTTACACCGCCGTGATCCTGATTGGGGACCCAGGCATAGGTATGATTCCAGAATCCGGGAAACCTGCTTGCCTCATGTACATATTTCGAACGGGGCACCATCTTTTCTTTTGCACCCACAGCATCACCAATACATGCTGCAAAAATGGGATCCTGCACCCATCCATTGGTTCTGTATTGTCCATTCATATGCCTTGGACTTAGCCGGAATGTTTCTTGTGCTATTTCCAAATCGGGCAAACCCACACCATATAAACGGTATGGAAACAAAACGTAACATTCCGGTTTCTCACAATTGTTCCTGCGCTTTTCAGCTTCTATCGCAGGCAGGATATGTTTTATGCCGGTTTCACTTATACCCGTTTCCAGTTCAGGAATCTCATCTAAAAAACGAATGAAGTATTCCTTCTCTCGTTCATCAGTTACAAGTTCTGCAAGCTGAGGAAGGATGAATCTGAGTCCCGCCACTTCGGGCGCGGGATTGGTAATTCTAAAGATATCTTCCAAAGCATTTGCCGGATAAATAACAAGTTTTCCCTCTTCGTTACGGCTGTAACGTTTGTCATAGAATTTTACAATCTGTCTGGCGAAAGGCAACAGCGTATCTTCAAGAAATTCATTATCCAATGTATGCCGGTAATAATGCAACATCATGGCAGTAAGCTCAATACCTCCCTGCCATAAATAACGGGTATGGCTGCTTCTTATTTCCTCCGGATCGCTGTCTTCAGGCCTCTGCCAGCCAAAATCTTCATTACGGTATGTTCCCCAGAAGTACATGGTTTCAGGAAAATAAGCGCCATCAAAGCCATAATATTGTTGCATCCTGTGTCTGGCCAGCGGTAATGCATCCATATACATCCTGAAGAGTGGTTTTATCATTTCGAAATTCCCGGCTGTTATCATGGGCCAGTAAGCCAGGCGTGTATTTTGCCACCAGTAAGCAGAACCCCATGCCCGGTAATCAGGCCCATAATTTATGCCATTATTGGTTTGAACGCCATCAACAGTAAAAATGGAACCATTGAAACGAATGGGCATATTTCCACGTCCGCCACACGCCGTAATCCAATTCTGAAGAATATAACCCCTGCTTACTATAAAGGCATCTTCAGAAGTATCGGAATCAATGTATATCCAGCTACGTTCCCAAAACTGATTCCACCATTTTTTATGGTCAGCCCAAACAGAAGCAGGTGATTTTCTATCATACTCCTGCACCTGTTCTTCAAGCTTTTCAATCCACATCTCAGCTGTTTCAGTCTGTGCGGTCAAAGGAAATACAGAGATATCGATATCTTTCGTCGGCTTTGACGATCGCAACATTGTCGGCGACACACTTACCATTTTATTTCCCTGAACCAAAGCACCAAAAGTCAGATTGCGCAATGGATCAGATGATTCCGACATAAAATCTTCAAGGCCCTGGTTTTTCAGCGTCATTTCCCATATCGAATGGGCATCACTTTTGTTCCTGTGGTACCAGACAATCGAACTGGTTCTTCCCGAAACAAATGTATCTGGCTCAACATAAACCGGGATCGGAAAATTCCAGTACGATAAATCCCTGTCTATCCAACCGCTAAATGAACGATCGTTGGGGGATGCTTTTGTGCGTTCCGTTCGCCAGTGCTCAAGTATCACTTCAACTTTGGTTCCTGCTGAGGATTTCCCGCTAACCCGGATAACCGGATTGTTGGCATCTACCCAAAACCGCAATTCAACCTGATTATTGGTGCCGTGACTTGACGAGTTTATAATAATAACTCCATCTTTGAAGTCTAGTTCCTGTTTAAAGACACCTAACTCTTTAAATGGATTTGGGCTCAGTCGTACCCTTAATTTCCCCAGCTTCAGCAGCCTTGCATTTTCACTAAAGGCATCTGTTTTACCGATGTAAAACAATAGGTCACCGTTCTCTTCAACCCAAACGTTTGCACCGATATCCCCATTGCCTATGGGCATGGAACCATTATAATCTTTGCTTGGTAAGTCCCATACCACATTGTATTTTGTAATTTGGTCATTGGAACAAACAGTTAAAAAAAGATTCAGGGCAAGAGCTGTAAAAATTGTTCTTCTCATACGTTTATGCTTTGTAAGACAAGGGCTTTAAACAAAATCAGCCTGTTGAACGGGGGACGCCCACCTTTCGATAAATCCCTGTCATGTGGGTTTCATATAATAGTTATTGATTGAACAATGAGTTAATAATGTTCCTGATTTTCGTATATTC
>PWKN01000055.1 GCA_003559735.1 Bacteroidales bacterium
CGTTTGTGAAGCTCAAGGACATGGACGCCGGCGTGCTGCCGCCGTACGAGGAGCGCTACGTCGAGGTCTCGATGACCACTGACCAGGCCGAGCGGTATGCCGACCTGGAAGCCCGGCTCACGGGTGAAATGCGCCGGGCACTGGCCCGGGGCGACACAACGCTGCTCGGCGTGGTGCTCAACACACTGTTGGCGTGGCCGGACACGGCGTTTCGCGATGAGACGGTGCGGCATCCGCGGGATCGGTCGCTGCTGGCGTACGTTCCGCAACTGTTCGATGCAGCGGAGGCGGCGCCAAAGGAACAGGCGTTGATCGAGGAATGCCTGAAGGAGAAGGAGCGGGGTCGAAAGGTGCTCGTGTACACGGTGTACACGGGTACTCGGGACACCACTTAGCGGCTGCGCAACTTGCTGGAAACGGCAGGCCTGAAGGTCGGTGTGCTCAAGGCCTCCGTGGACACGGCCCGGCGGGAGGACTGGATCATGGAGCAAGTGGATCAGGGCATTGATGTTCTGGTGACCAACCCGGAGCTGGTAAAGACGGGGTTGGATTTGCTGGAATTTCCGACCATCGTCTTCCTTCAGACCGGCTACAACGTCTACACGTTGCAGCAGGCATCCCGTCGTTCCTGGCGGATCGGCCAGACCGAGCCGGTTGAGGTGGTGTTCCTCGGATACTCGGGCACCGCCCAAACTGCGTGTTTGAGCCTGATGGCCACCAAGATCGCGGTGTCACAGTCCACCTCCGGCGACATGCCGGAGACGGGACTCGATGTGCTCAACCAGGACGGCGACAGCATCGAGGTGGCATTGGCCCGGCAGCTTTCCGGTTGAACCGGCGTTACCGCCCCTTCGGGGGCGGGTTTTTTCGGCGGCAGTTGGCTACCAGTGTCTGAGCGCCGGGGTGCCGGGTTACGACCCTGCGCGGTCTCCCGGTGCATCGAGCACGGGCGCCACCTATGGCTACCCATGCGGTCACCAGAAATTGGCCTTTGGGCTCTTCGGTAGAATGCCTGATGCGCCACTTTACGCAACTCCTCTGGCAGACTGACAAGCAACCCTCTGGCCCCACTAGGGCGCGTTAGTACGGGATCGACTGGGAGCCATCCGCCGTCCTTCAGTCTTCTGTTGTGCCAAACATCCCTCTCCTGGGCAGGAAAGCGGGCATCCCGACCCCAGCCTGTAGCCAACTGCACTGCATTGAGGTATAGGGCGTCTGAATTTGTAGCCCATAAAATATACAACTATAGCTTAGCCTCGAAGCCGACCTTATAAGCCTAGAATCAGAAATATGCCGTGATTTATGATTGCAATCTCTTTGTATTCACCGTCTCGACTTGGTTGCCTGCGTCATAAACAAGGTCAGATGCGCCAGTGTTAACCTAACACAAAGGATCGGCTGGCTTATTCTTTCGATCACTTGCAAGGCCGCGGTGCTGTCGCCAAACTTGACGCCAATTAATGAGTGAGCGTACGTCGAAAGGCGGACGTTAGCGCTCGACTGGAGTTGGTCATGGCGGCGGCTCCTGGCTCGGGCACTGAACAAGGGGGATAGGATGGCGACGCGTGCGGCACGACCACATTACCTTCGGTGGATGATCTCGTTCGTGGCAATCGGTTTTCTGGTTAGCCTCCTGCTTGGAGGTCTGACCGGCTGCGGGGGCGGGGGTGGAAACGACGGGGACAACGGAAACGGCGGAGACCCTGGGAACGGCGCACCTGATCCAGCCCCTGATCCGGCGCCTCTGGCGCTTTCTGCCGCCGGTGGTGACGGTGAAGTGATCCTTGAGTGGCCAGATGTGGACGGTGCCGATAGTTACACGCTCTATTACGCCACTGAGGGGGGAATCCAACCGGACAGTTTTGGTATCTGGGTTAGCCAGCACAACGGTGTGATGATCGAGAACGTGACCAGCCCGCGCACTGTGGCGGGTCTCGACAATGGCACCGAATATTATTTTTTAGTTACCGCGACTCTCGACGCTGACGAAACCGACCGAAGCAACGAGGTCGTTGCGGTGCCGCAGGAGACGGTGTCGGTTACGGGGGAGCTTAACGACACCGGGATTGTTCGAACCGTTGCTTGGGCGGGGCTTGGCTCCACCCCTGAGCAAGCGGCTTTCTGCGATCCGGACCACCCGGCTGGACAGGATTGTCAATTTGGCCGCGACGCGCAGGCCTTGGCTGGCGAACTTACCAAGGTCGGTGGCGGCAATGCGGGGTTCGATTTCACCAAGATCGCGAACGATGGCACAGAGCTGCCGAGTTCCGCCTCGCTGGGGAGCGGGCCGAACGATTGGGCCTGCACCCGTGACAACGTCACCGGGTTGATTTGGGAGGTGAAGCAGGCGGACCGCGATGACTTGCGCTATGAGGGCCACACCTATACTTGGTACGATCCGGCAAGCCCGGATGGTAACCCCGGCTCGCAGGATGGCGGCAATTGCTCCGGCAGCGACTGCGATACCACCGGCTTCGTGCAGGCGGTGAACGATCAGGGACTCTGTGGGGCAAGCGACTGGCGGATGCCGACGCGCTTGGAGTTGCATGGGCTCGTGGATTACGGTCGGTTCGAACCTGGGGTGGGTCTATTGCTCGATGCCGGGTATTTTCCGGGCACCTTTGGCGAAGAATTCTGGTCGGGATCACCCAGCGCAAAGAATTCAAGCAACGCTTGGCATGTAGACTTCGGTCGCTTGAGTGGCCATGTCGACGACAACGATGGGCGGGGCTTGGCTTACCACGTGCGCCTCGTGCGCGATCAAGATTGATATTGAACCTTTCCGCTACGAATCTTGGCCGGAGTTTCTCTGGATTGCAAAGACTCATTATTCGAAGGCACCGTATCGGCTGACTTCCAGAAGCTTGCCCTTTGAGGCGGAAATAAAGGTGCCGAGCGTTTCCCGGCACCACTCATGCATGATCGGCAGCGACCTGCGACGTCAGATGCCGCACGAATCCGGGGCGCGGGGTGCTCGCGATAAAAACCCAGGGCGGTCACGTGCTGAAGTGACTGTGTTATACCAAGCGGCTCTGGCCGGTGCGCCGATGCGAGGGCCCATCTATTGGGCGAGTCAATACAATCAAGTGGAGGCGAATCATAATGCAATCCGCACTGAACAGAGCGTTGGTCCTGTGCTTTCTGGGTCTGCTCCTTTGGGCCGGTAGTACCCACGCGGATTTCTGCAGGAACAATCTTCCGGCGAGTAATCCGGATGGGGTGTATGTCGATAACGGTAATGGCACGGTGACGGATACACGAACCGGCCTGATATGGAAGCAATGCGCTGAAGGTTTGAGCGGCGGGAGCTGCGGCGCCGGTTCAGCGCTGACCTTTTCCTGGTTCGATGCGCTGTCCCATGCCGAGTCCAGCACCTTCGCTGGACACAACGATTGGCGGCTTCCGAACGTAAAGGAACTCTCCAGTCTTATCGAGGATTGTGCGTTTTCCCCTGCCATCAACACGAACCTCTTCCCGAACACACCGAATGCAGCTTTCTGGTCGGGTTCGCCGGCGAGCGACGCGTTTGGGCCATATTACGTGGTGTTCTTTGATGGCATCGTCGAAACGGAGTGGTTCGAATCGGAGTTTCGGGTTCGCCTCGTGCGCGAGGTGATGTGACTTTGGGCGCGCACAGGTTTGGCGGGTTTTTTTTGGACACGATGGTGTGACCGTTCCGCTGGCGGCAAGCTGGACGGCCGGGTCTCGTGCGATACGGGGCGTAAAACTTAACTGAGTGAGTTCGGGCGTCGTTCCGGAATCTGTGCCGCTTAGGTGCGATGTGGTTTGGTGACATGGGTGCAAGCGAACCTAAGTGGTTCCGGAGCTCGAGGGGCTGTTGTTCCCGTCCGTGGCCAAGCCCGCGGCATTTGCCGAGCCCGGCCACTTCAGCCTCCATCAGGCGCTCAAGCGCAAAGGCGTCACGTTGCAGTTGCTGTGGAGCGAGTATGTCGCCGTACACGGCGAGCGGGCCTACCGCTACAGCCAGTTCTGCCATCGCTACCACCAGTGGCGGGCGGCGCAGAAGCGCAGCATGCGCCAGCATCACCGTGCGGGCGAGAAGCTGTTCATCGATTACGCCGGGCCCACGGTCGAGGTAATCGACCGCGCCACCGGCGAGGTGCGCGAGGCGCAGGTCTTCGTGGCTGTGCTCGGGGCCTCGAGCTACACCTACGCCGAGGCCACCTGGAGCCAGTCGCTGCCGGACTGGATCGCCGCGCACCAGCGCGCGCTGCGCTTCTTCGGCGGGGTGCCGCAACTCCTCGTCCCGGATAACCTGCGCGCCGCGGTCACCCAGGCTTGCCGTTACGAGCCCGGGATCAACGCCACCTACGCGAAGGATAGGAAATCCAATCGCCTTCACCGCAATATCCCTTCGCCCCGGGGGCCTGTCAAGTCGCAACGGAAGCCCCGTCTGAGCAGCGGCGGCAGCCTATGCGGCCGAAATCGGCCCGCC
>PWKN01000128.1 GCA_003559735.1 Bacteroidales bacterium
GGGTTAACCATTTATTTAACTGCATGTAAATGTATGAATATTTTCTGTTAACGCCAAACACATTAAGCTTTTTACATATATTAACAAATAAAACATATGAGAAGCTCTGTCGTAGGTCCGAGACTGATGATGCTTTTAGGGCTCTCCAATCACACCACCTGTTACATCCTGCAGCCGACCCTCCGGGGGTTATCGTTTCCACCGTTTGATTACTTCACTTCAGCCTGCCCTGGAAGTTGCTTTAAAACAGACAGTTTGCTTTGCTGTTTTCCCCGTTCAAGTTTATATATTAATTTCAACTCCCCAGCACCTCATTCCAAAAATGCTGACAACGGTATTTTCTGAAAGAACAGGTTACTGATTCCCTCATACAGGATGCCAACGGTGTGGTTGTCAACCATTGTCAGACAGGAGTAGCCAAAGCCTATATCCTCATTCAACAATACCTGGAGGTCTTCCGGCCAGCTATTGCCTTCATCGGTACTAACCTTTATGGTCATATGGGTACGGTCGGTGTGGTGGTTTGGATTGGAAAACAGCAACAGCCGCATCGGCTCACCATCAACAACAACATCGTGGGCGATCAGACTTGCCATGCAGTTTGGCTCTGTAAGCAGATTGTTTGACGAAGGATGCATATGCCAGGTTTCGCCAAAATCGTGTGTTACCGCCACTGCGCGACCATTGTCAGCGCCCTTTTCATGCCGGTTCAGATCATCGCGCATATTTAACATCAGGCTGCCATCGGTCAGTTCTACCACCTGTGCTTCTGTTGTATTGGGTTTGGCACCGTTGCCAATATGCCAGGATGTGCCACCATCACGGCTGTATACAATGGTTGAATGACTGGTAAACTGTCCACCGTCAATGGCCTGCACCCCGATGTCTTTCTTAAACTGGGCCGGGAAGACCAGGGTGCCATCATCCAGCACCAACCCCCTTCCCGGACCCGGAAGAAGCAATTGCCATTCCGGATCCTTTATCTGACTGGTAATGTTTACAGGCTCAGACCAGGTACGTCCATCGTCCGCGCTGCTGACCAAAACAAATTGTCCGGTTTCGTGGGGTTCCATCCCGGTACCTGAATCCCACCAAATCATCTTATCGGGCGATGAGCCACTCATCCACAAGGCAGCCACCCACAGGGTGGATGTGGTATGGTTATACAGTATGCATGGGTCGCCAATACCGTTCCGGTTGCGCGGACGACCACCCCATTCTCCCATATCCATGATCACACGCATTGATTCCCAGCTCTGACCTCCATCGGTGCTGCGACTCATCCCCACATCGATATCCTCCTGAAGGTCCTTGCTTCGGTTATACCGGTTGTCATAAATGGCAATGAGGGTACCTTCCGACGTAGTCACCAGTCCGGGAATACGATAGGTATGACATCCGTCCTGTCCCGCCTCCCTGAGCACCAAAGCGGGACGCAGAGCATATGTAAAAGTACCGGCACCGGTTGAAATGAAGGCATTTCCCTCAAGCGACAATTGAAGATCCTCCATCACATAACGGGTTGTCAGACCTATATCATCCCATACTTCCAGCTCCACCGCCAAACGATACTGTCCAGGCTCCAGCCGTACATCAACCTCAGCCCTCAGATGTCGTCCGTCAACCCAACCATCCCAGGCATGCTCCGTTTCCCGGAACGTACCATCCTGCACTGCACTCATCAGCCTGATCCGACTTCCCTTGATCTTTTCAAGCGGAGACAACGGGTCAAAAGCCAGGGATATATCCTTCAACTTCCGATTGGCCTCTCCCCGGGGTACCACAAAATCCAATCCCACAACGGCTTCATTAACCTGTCCGATAAACAGCGGCTTCCTGGCTATTGTAGCCTCCGCCTGCCACTCACCGGTAACATTTTCTCCGTTTTTGCATCCCAAAAAAAACAAGGGAGCAATCATGAACAGCAAAATATATTTCATAACCAATTGGTTTGATTTGTGTTTGTCATTAATAAAGCTCTTTTTCAAAATCTGCCGGTGTAATGATTGTAGCTGATTTAAACGTATTATGCACTAGCAGATCTTTATCGCCAGTTACCAAATAATCAGCTTTAGAAAAATCAATCAAGTCTAAAAGAAAGTTGTCTTTAGGGTCGCGGTTTATAAAATGTATCGGTTTTATTTCAACCCTTCTCGCTATAGTATCCAGAAGCTCTATTAATTCAATTACGCTGGCTTGCGGAAAATACTTTTTCATTTTTCCGCGCTTGGTAACCATTTTGATTTCTGTCAGCAGCTGTTCTGTTGTAATGATTATAATACTGCCGTCTGCGATGTGTTGTTTTATTTTCCCTAAACGTTTGCCGATTAAGAAGCTAATCCAAACATTTGTATCAAAGATCACTTTAACTTCCTTTTTTTTCATAGATCTCTTGTCTTACACTTTCCACTTCTTCTGTTATGGTTTTAAGGTCAAGGTCTTTTGTTTTAAATGTCTTAAGCAAACGGGACAATTTGGTATCAATAGCTTCTTTTTCCAATTCCTTTGTGAGCTTAATTTTTTCCCGCCTTGGAAGTTGCTTTACCATAGAGAGAATTTGATCAAAAGTAAGATCTATTTGCAATGCTGTTTTCATCTTTTAAGTTTTTACTTTGTTTTTCAAATTTACAAAATAATGCTGTTAGTTCACAATATATTTACCATTAGCTATTTACATAGAGCATTGATTCCCAGCTCTGACCTCCATCGGCGCTGCGACTCATCCCCACATCGATATCCTCCTGAAGGTCCTTGCTTCGGTTATACCGGTTGTCATAAATGGCAATGAGGGGACCTTCCGACGTAGTCACCAGCAAGATAAACAGCGGCTTCCTGGCTATTAAACTTACCGCCTGCCCTGCTCCAGAAACCAGTCCACCCAGGCATCCATTTGCCGCACCGAGTGGGGGCGCAGCAAGATCTCACGGTCATCGTCAAGCAAATACATCGTTGGGGTGGCAAATACGTGGTAGGCCTTCACTGGCTGACTGTCCCATTTACGGTAGTCGCAGATGCTGATAAATGGGAAATCACGCGCAAAGCTTCTGAAATCCTCCTTGTCCGCATCCAAAGAAACATAAACCACCTCCACACCGTATTGTTTCCATTTGTGATACAGACCGGCAATTTCCAACAGCTCGTCGTGACATGCCGGGCACCACCCCGCACCAAATACCACCACCGTGTATTGGCTGTTAAGGTCAGACAGCCTTTGAGGCAATTGCCCGTCCCGGTAGCCCGGCGCAAAATAATCCTGGTCAAACTCAATGTCGGGTGCCGTGTTTCCGACCTTCATGGCGCGATAGCTTTCCAGTTGGTTGGCAAGGTCACCATCAACAGTACAGCTTACCTCATTCAGCACCTTCAGGGCCAGGTACTCCGATGCCCCGAACAGGCTGCGCTGCTCCAGCAGGTTAAACAGGTAACCGGTTATTTCGTTGAACTTATGTTCATCCATTACCAGGTTATCAATCATATGGTCAATGGAGATATTCATTTCAACATACACCGAATCAAGTGATCGTCCGCTGTTCTCAATCAACCAGAAGTGGGCCTCTATGGTTTCCCTGAGCAAACCACTTTTCCACAAGCGGCTGTCGGTATAGTCCATCTCCCTGAAGGCAGCCATTGCAGACGGGATTTCCCTGGTGCGGTATTGTGCAATTGTGGGAACCGAGCTCACCAGCTTGCGCACAGGCAAGAACCAACTAAGGTAGGTTTCCGGGTCCACGCTAACCAAAAAGGCTTCATCTTCTTCTCTGATGCGCCGCATTTCTTTTTCGATGGCGGCTTTGGGCTCCTGGTGCAGGACAAAGAGGGAGTCCTGCTGGTATATCCTTTCCAGGAAAACCCAGGCACTCAGGGCTTGCTCGCGACGTGGGTGTTCGGCAGCGTATTGCTCAAAGAGCTGGTTTTGCTTGCCAAATGTGATGGTTACCGTTTCAGGAAATGCCAGGGCCTGGCCCTCCAGACTTAAATGTTCGTCCGCTGCAAGGATGACAATGAATGACTGCTCGTCTTCGGCTGCCAGGTAGCCCATGCCGTAGTCCTTCTCCGAAAAGGAAAGCGTAAAACATCCCTGCCTGTTTGCCCTGACACGATCTATGGTGTAGGTGTCAAAGCCGTCAAAGCCCACCAATTTTATCTGTTGGTTGCTTAAGGCAGAAAAGCTGCCGGTAACTGTATCCTGAGAGGTGGTTTGGGAACAGGCAGTAATGCCAAAGTATGCCAAAGCGATGCTGATTAGAAAAAATGTCTTCATGAACCAATTGGTTTATAATGCATTGTAAATCAAAGGAACCAAGGGCAGTGACTGAATATCTCCGGGCGCAATCCTTAAGGCAACGTACAGTGTTTCCGTTCGCCCGGTTGTTGCTGTTCATGTTGGCATTGCCACTGTTGAAGTTCAGGTTCCGTGAGTTGATGCCATCCACGGTACTTGAC
>PWKN01000142.1 GCA_003559735.1 Bacteroidales bacterium
AGTAGATGCCTTTGCCCGGCGTTTGCAGGTACAGGAGCGCCTTACCACACAAATCAAGGAGTGCATTCACCAGACCCTGAATCCGCTTGGCGTAGCAGTAGTCATCGAAGCACATCATTATTGCATGATGATGCGGGGCATACAGAAACAAAATTCGGTTACCACCACGAGCGACTTCACCGGAGCCTTCCTGACTGACAAAACAAGGGCCGAGTTTATCCACCTGATCGGATCGAAACTGCATTAATCTGTTTTTCTTTGCACCTATATGTCGTTTTGGCAGTGTTTTTGATATAATACGTACGTATACACCCAAAAAAATCGCCATGCTTCAACAACCGATCTTACTATTGTTCGCATTCCTGCTGGCGTGCCTGTCAGCCTGTGAAAAAGACGAAACAGCTTCAGGTGAAGATTTGGTTCCCAAACAGATTGAGCTGAGCCTGCAGGGAGAGGCAGTGGTTGGGAACAGCAATGCCTTTGGTATTGATCTGTTCAGGGAGACTGCTGTGACAGGGAAGGGCAACCTGATGCTGTCACCCCTCAGTGCAAGTGCAGCCCTTACCATGTTACTCAACGGATGTGAAGGGGAAACCTATGCACAGATCAGGGACATGCTTGGTTATCCGGATGACCTGGACATTGAGGAAATTAACGACATTTACCAACAGTTGGTCAGACAATTGCTTGATGTTGATCACAGGGTAACACTCGCATTGGCAAATGCTATATTTTACCGCCAGGGGTTTGACATAAAACCCCCTTTTGTCGAAACAATGAAGGAATCGTTTGATGCACGTGTTGATGGATTGGATTTTGACCTGCCAGCGACGGTTGATGTGATCAACAAGTGGGCCAGTGACAATACAAATAAGCGGATCAACCGTGTCATTTCCGAGATATCAGATGAGATGGTCTTGTTTATCATGAATGCCCTCTATTTTAAGGGTGAATGGACAGTTCAGTTCGATGAGTCATTGACTGCCGAACGGCCCTTTTACCTGGACGACGGAAGTGCCGTGGAAGCACCTACCATGACAGGCAAGATAAAGGGGAGGACCCATTTTGGAGAAAACTACCGCAGCATTGAACTGACTTACGGACGCACAAATTTTTCAATGGTGTTCATAGTACCTGACAAGCCGTTGCGTGAATTTTATGAAGTGTTTGCCGCTGACACCTGGACAGAGATCACCCGGTCGCTCGACCTGCAGGAACAGCCAGGAGAGATCAACGTGACATTGCCTTTATTTAAATTCGAATACGAGAAGGTCCTTAATGACCAGTTGCAGCTTATGGGCATGATCGATGCTTTTGATGCCCGCATTGCCGATCTGTCAGGTATTTCAGACTGGGACATTTTTGTCTCCTTTGTTAAGCAAAACACCTTTGTTGATGTGAATGAGGAGGGTACGGAAGCGGCAGCGGTAACAACTATTGGCATTGAAGTTACAAGCTTAGACCCTGATCGACCGCCTGCTTTTGTAATCGACCAGCCCTTTGTATTCGCCATACGCGAACGAACAAGCAATACCTTGTTGTTTATTGGAGGCGTTGCCAACCCTTTGGAATAAGAAAGACATATTAACTGCAGTCGTCCGAAACGGCAAAACGGCTGTATTGCATATACGATAAATACAGGAGTCCGGGGAACAATGATATCCAGACCTTGTTGCACAAGTTCTTAAAGAAAGGGTTGCCTGGCTTCCGGCACAGATCTTACTTTTTTATTAACAAATACTTTTAAAAGCATGCGAAAAAAAATCAGTAAACTTTGGATTACCCCTTTGGCCGTAATGGCTGTGTTGTTGTTTTCATACGGCTGTAGTGACGACTCTGCCGATCTGCCGAGTGTTACCACTTCGGATGTAACAGAAATCACCGGATTGAGCGCCGTTGGTGGAGGGAATGTTACCGACGATGGTGGCGACCCGGTAACCGACAGAGGGGTTGTGTTGGGCCTGATGCCAGACCCGACACTTGATGAGAATGTTGGGAGGGTAACATCCGGTTCGGGCGAGGGGGAGTTTACCACCAACATAACCGGATTGAGTCCGGAAACAACGTACTTTGTCCGTGCCTATGCCATCAACAGCGAAGGCACAGGATATGGTGAAAGCATTCAGTTCACCACACCCGAAATGGAGCCCGAGCTCCTGGTACCGGGTAACTGGGAAAACGCAACAGGCTTTACCTCCTATTACTGGCAGGATGAAGGTGAGCATATGGGTTATATCTTCGGCACAAATGTATATGGTGATACAGGCTATGGACAGTTGTTCAGAAACACCCAAAGCTTTTCCATCAGCTCGGTATTGTACTGGATCGGTGCAAAAGAGGGTACTTCAGGCGAAGTGGTATTTACCATATGGGAATTCAGCGGGGGTTCGCCAGGCAATGTGCTGGGCTCAGAAACCATATCGATGGCCGACATAGAGGCCAGTCAAACGCTGGAAGATGCGTTATGGGTTGAGTTTGAGGAAGAGGTTGTTGTAACCGGCGATTTTATTGTTGGTGCTGACATTTCCGGACTGGATGATTTTGTAGAGGATGAGTACTACCTGGGTCATGTGTCGACACAGCAGAATGATGGCGGCGGAGGAGAACTTGCCTGGATCCGTGAAGGGAACGACTGGCTTCCTGTGATGACGTATGATATTGATGTAGACATTGCCGTATTTCCACTTGTTCAGCTAACAGAAAAGAGTGGTGATAAAATGTTGCAGCTGTTACAGGAACTGCCTGCCGGACAAACACTGCCGGCTCATCTCAAAGACCGTGTCAGGGCTGTTGAAAGCCACCGGCCATAACAGGTGCGGATTGCATTTGCTGTATCCCCTCACTTCCTTAATAAATACCAGAATTGCCTGGCCAGTGGGGGGATACAGTTACGTATCATTTATTTGTTGATTATTTACCAAGGGATTGTATTTATGAAGAAAGCATACGTGTTTCCCGGGCAGGGAGCGCAATTTATTGGTATGGGCAGTGACCTGTATAAAGGGTCGGCTGATTGCAGAGACTTATTCGAAAAGGCAAATGAAATACTGGGGTTTCGCATCACCGACCTGATGTTTGATGGTACCGACGAAGACCTGAGGCAAACAAAAGTAACGCAGCCGGCAATTTTCCTGCATTCAGTGATCCTGGCCAACAGCATGGGTGATGGTTTCCGGCCCGATATGGTGGCAGGTCATTCGCTGGGTGAGTTTTCCGCTTTGGTGGCAGCCAGGGCACTTACTTTTGAAGACGGACTCGTGTTGGTATCAAGGCGGGCCCAGGCGATGCAAAAGGCTTGCGAAAAGGAGCCTTCTACAATGGCAGCCATTATTGGCCTGGAAGATGAGGTGGTTGAAGCCGTTTTGGGTGGTATTTACGAGGTGGTGGTTCCAGCCAATTACAACTGTCCGGGACAGGTGGTTATTTCGGGGAGTGAACAGGGCATAGAGATTGCCTGTGAAAAACTGAAAGAAGCTGGTGCCAAACGTGCCATGCCCTTAAAGGTTGGGGGTGCGTTCCATTCACCGCTGATGGAGCCTGCCAGGGTTGAGTTGGCTGAGGCAATTAACCAGGCCTCTCTGAACACCCCGGTTTGTCCGGTGTATCAAAACGTGGATGCCAGGCCCGTTACCGATCCTGCGAAAATCAGGGAAAACCTGGTGGCGCAGCTGACTTCTCCCGTGCGGTGGACCCAGATCATGCAAAATATGATCGCCGACGGGGCTGTAAGCTTTACTGAAGTGGGACCGGGAAATGTGCTTCAGGGCCTCGTAAAGAAATTGAGCCGCGATGTGGAGACCCACAGTGCATCAACATAGTTGGCTTTTTTGGTAACTGACAATCGCTATGCTGACAACCATACTGTTTGTATTGGGGTTTGTGTTGCTGGTTTTTGGTGCAGACTGGCTGGTAGATGGTGCGGCGTCGATTGCCAGGCGTTACCACATATCGAATGTGGTGATCGGACTGACCATTGTGGCTTTGGGAACATCAGCACCTGAGTTGGCTGTGAACCTGGTTGCCAGCTATCGGAGCACTGCCGATGTGGCGCTGGGAAATATTCTGGGGAGTAACGTATCCAATATATTCCTTATTTTGGGTGTGTCGGCCATGGTTTTTCCCCTGGCAGTAAACAGGAACACGTTATGGAAAGAGGTGCCATTTGCATTGTTCGGGGCATTGATCATTGGCCTCCTTGCCAACACACCGTTGCCTGGAGCAGGGGGTGGTGCGATGATTCTCCGCGCGGAAGGGGTTATTCTGACGTTCTTTTTTCTGCTGTTCATGATCTATACTTTTCGTATCGCCCGTGGAAAAGGAGTTGATGCAACGATAACCGAACCAAAAGCCCATTCACCGGGACGGTCGGTCATCCTTGTTGTATTGGGTATGGCAGCCCTGGTAATTGGTGGTCGCTGGATCGTTCAGGGTGCCGTGGAAATTGCAGGAATGCTTGGAATGAGCGAAGCCGTCATCAGCCTGTCTATTGTAGCATTGGGGACATCCTTGCCGGAGCTGGCCACCTGCGTGGCTGCAGCTGTAAAAAGAAATGCCGGTATCGTGATCGGTAATGTACTGGGCTCAAATATCTTTAATGTGTTTTTCGTGCTGGGTACAACTGCGATCGTCAAACCCCTGCCATTTAACAAAACGCTCAATTTTGACGTCCTGGTTGGGGTGGTATCTGTATTGCTCCTGTGGCTCTTGCTGATGAGTTCTGCGAATAAGACCCTGAAGCGATGGCACGGACTCTTTTTCGTTTTGCTTTATGCCGCCTATATCTGCATCTTGCTGATCCGTGGCTGACGGATCAGTGTGCGTGAAGCAACATGCGGATGACCCGGCAGATATCCTGGTCACCTTTCCTCGTATTGCTTCCGGTAGTATTGCATATAATCGCCTGAAGTAACTTGTTGAAGCCATTGATCATTCGTCAAATACCAATCGACCGTTATTTCCAATCCCTCTTCAAAGGTCACCGAAGGTTTCCAACCCAATTCGCGTTGGACCTTCCCTGCATCGATGGCATAACGGAGATCGTGGCCTGCACGGTCTTTTACGTAGGTGATCAGTTCGGCCGATGTACCCGGTGTTCGCCCCAGTTTTTTATCCATGATGTTGCACAGCAGACGGATCAGGTCAATGTTTTTCCATTCATTATGTCCGCCGATATTGTATGTTTCTCCAATCCTCCCTTTGCCTACGATCAGGTCTATGGCTTCGGCATGATCTTTTACAAACAACCAGTCCCTGACGTTTTCACCTTTTCCGTATACGGGAAGTGGTTTTTTGTGCAGGATGTTATTGATGAACAGCGGAAGAAGTTTTTCAGGAAACTGGTTGGGACCGTAGTTGTTGGAGCAGTTTGACAGGACAACAGGCAGTTTGTAGGTATGGTACCAGGCACGCACAAAATGGTCGCTCGATGCTTTTGAAGCTGAATACGGACTCCGGGGATCGTATGGTGTTGTTTCGGTAAACAATCCCTTGTCGCCCAGGGACCCGTATACTTCGTCGGTACTAATGTGGTAAAAGCGTTTGCCTTCATAATTGTCTTTCCAGGTAAATTTTGCTGCATTAAGCAAATTCACTGTCCCCAGCACATTGCTATGGACAAAGTCCATTGGGTTGGCGATAGACCGGTCAACATGCGATTCTGCTGCGAGGTGGATGACGGTATCGAACGAAAATTCTTTAAACAAGGCGAACACACCCTCATCGTCAACCAGGTCATTTTTCACAAAACGGTAATTGGGCCTATTCTCAATGTCGGTCAGGTTAAGCAAGTTGCCGGCATAAGTCAGGTTGTCGAGGTTCACAATGGTACTGCCGGGGTATTTGTTAACAAGCAGGCGTACCACGTGTGATCCGATAAAACCCGCACCACCGGTGATCAGAATGTTTTTCATTTGTTTTTGTTTAGGTTGTTTAATATCCCTGCCGCCATGTTTTTCTCCCAGGCCCAGGCTGTCGCCATCATCTCATCCAGTCCCTTTTCTGCTTTCCAGCCAAGTGTAAGGTTGGCAAGTGTTGTGTCGGCCCATACCTTTTCTACATCACCTGGTCTTCTGCCGCTGAAGGCCCAATTGAGTTTCACCCCGGTAGTCTTTTCGAACGACTGTATGGCCTCCAGCACACTGTATCCTGTCCCCGTACCCAGGTTAAAGACCTCGTGGGGAGTCTCATTTTTTTCTTCAAGCAAGCGTTGCAGGGCCACCACGTGCGCCCTGGCAAGGTCACACACATGAATATAGTCACGTATACAGGTCCCATCGGGTGTGTTGTAATCGTTACCGAATACGGTCAGTTGTTCCCGTTTCCCGATGGCCGTCTGGGTAATGAATGGCACCAGGTTGTTGGGGACGCCTATCGGAAGTTCACCAATAAGTGCACTTTCGTGTGCACCGATCGGGTTGAAGTACCGCAGCGAAATGGAAGCGATCCCTGTTTGGCGGGCACTGTCATCTATGATCTCTTCTGATATCTGTTTGGTATTTCCATAGGGCGACATGGCTTGTTTTACCGGTGCCTTTTCGGTTACAGGCAATTGGTCGGGCTGACCATAAACAGTGCATGAAGAGGAAAAGACAAGCTTGGGCTGGTTTTTTTGTGAACGCATGCATTCAAGTAAATATATCAGTGATACCAGGTTGTTGTGGTAGTATTTTAGTGGATCTGCCACCGACTCCCCGACGGCCTTGCAGGCAGCAAAATGGATAACCCCGGCAATGTCAGCGTGTCGTTTGAAAAATTCCTCCAATGCCGGTCTGGCCGTCATGTCAAATTTTTCAAACAACGGTTTTTTTCCTGTTATGCGGGCAATCTGGTCAACAATTTCTGGTATTGAGTTGGAAAGGTTGTCGATGATGATCGTATCAAAACCACTTTTCTGTAACTCAATAACAGTGTGAGATCCAATATATCCCGAACCACCAGTCACCAAAATTTTTTTCCCCATCATGTTGTATCTTTATATGTGTCTGAAAATAATATCAGAAACTCCAGTAGGTTAACTCCCTGATCTTATTGCGGTAAATACCCTTAATATCGACAAGAATACCTTTTTCTTTGCCTTTCATCATGCTTTTAAAATCATTTTCGGTTAGTTCCAGGAATGCGTCATGATTTACAGCCACCACTACCGCATCGTAGTCGCTGTCGTATTTTGATTTCAGCCGGAAACCATATTCCTCTTCTACCTCTTCACTGTCGGCATTGGGGTCGGTTACATCCACCATCAGTCCGTATGACCTTAATTCGCTGATCAGGTCAGAGACCCTTGAATTGCGGATGTCGGTAACATTTTCTTTAAATGTTATACCCATGACCAGCACTTTGGAGTGGAGGATGTTTTTCCCGGCCGCGATCATTTTTTTCACCAGTTGTTTTGCCGCATAGAACCCCATGGAATCATTCACAAATCGTCCGGAATTGATCACCTGCGGGTGGTACCTGTATTCTTTTGCTTTGTAAACAAGGTAATAAGGGTCGACACCAATGCAATGGCCCCCTACGAGTCCGGGATAGAAGTGCAGAAAGTTCCATTTGGTCCCTGCGGCTTTAAGAACATCATAGGTATTGATATCCATGCGATTGAAAATGATTGACAATTCATTCATCAACGCAATGTTTACGTCACGCTGGGTGTTTTCTATGATCTTGGCCGCTTCTGCTACTTTGATGGAGGGTGCACGGTGAACGCCTGCTGTTACGATGGCCTCATAAGTCTGTGCAATATTATCCAGGGCCGTTGCATCATTGCCTGAAACAACCTTGGTAATGGTGGTAAGGGTATTGTTTTGGTCGCCCGGGTTGATCCTTTCAGGAGAAAAACCCACTTTAAAGTCTTTCCCTGCTGTCAGTCCGGATTCCTGTTCGAGTACAGGTATGCAGTCTTCTTCGGTGCAACCCGGGTACACTGTGGACTCGTAAACTACATAATCGCCTTTTTTCAGCACTTTGCCCACGCTTTTTGTTGCCGACAGCAATGGGTTAAGGTCAGGAAGGTTATGTCCGTCTATGGGCGTAGGCACACCAACAATATGGAAACTGGCCTGGGCCAGGTCTTCCTGTTTGCTTGTAAAAATGATGTCGCAACCTTCAAACGCTGCTTCCGGCAATTCCCGGCTCGGGTCCTGATGCTTTCGCATCATTTTGATGCGGTCGTCCCTGATATCAAAACCGATCACCCTGAATTTCCTTGCAAACTCCAACGCAATGGGCAGTCCGACATACCCAAGTCCAATTACAGAGAGGCTTGCTTTTTTATTGACCAGATCACGGAACATGTTTTCCATAGCCTTAATTGTTGATTATCCTGTTAATGGCAAATAGGGCCGTTATGCTTTCCGTACTTTTATTACCCTGTTTTTTACCATTTGATACTGTTCTTTGCTTTCCGGACAGATTGCCTGTCCGTCAGCGCCGAAATGCAGACGGTGGCCGTACTCGCTCATCCAGCCAATGTGTTTCGCCGGATTGCCAACGACAAGTTCATAAGGGAGCACATCCCTGATCACAACGGCGCCGGCACCGATAAAGGCATAGGCACCGATCTCTATGCCACACACTACTGTTGCATTGGCGCCTATTGTGGCACCATGCCTGACAATGGTTTCCACATACTGATCGCGTCGGACCACGGCGCTGCGGGGATTGACGATGTTGGTGAACACCATTGATGGGCCAAGAAATACATTGTCTTCACAAATCACACCGGTATAAATCGAAACATTGTTCTGGACCTTTACATTGTTTCCCAGTCTGACACCAGGCGAAACCACCACGTTTTGTCCGAAACTGCAATATTCACCTATCTCTGCATCAGGCATGATATGGGAGAAATGCCATATTTTGGTCCCTTTTCCAATCCGGCATCCCGCATCAATCACTGCGGTTTCATGCGCAAAATAACCTGTCTCACTGTGTGGTGCACTCATAATTGGTTTTTTGGCTTCCTGATGGAAATACCTATTTAAAAAAAGACAATACTGTACGACCGATATACACTATTTGTTCTTCATCGAGTTCGGTATGCATGGGCAGACTGATCACACTTGAGCTGAGTGCTTCGGTAACGGGGAAGTCTCCTTCTTTGTATCGCGGGTCGTTGTATGCTTTTTGCAGGTGCATTGGTACCGGGTAATAAACCATGGCCGGTATGTCATTGTCCATCAGATGTTCCTGGAGTTTGAAACGGTCAATGCCTTTGGTCTTCAGGGTATATTGATGAAAAACGTGGGTTGACCAGTCGCTCCTGGCAGGGATGGTCAGACCAGGCTGGTCCCTGAACATCTTGTCATAATGTGCAGCTGCTTTTCTGCGGGCTTCGGCATAATTGTCGAGATGTCTTAGTTTGATGCGGAGTATGGCTGCCTGGATGCTGTCGAGGCGCGAATTGACGCCCACAGAGTCGTGGTAGTAGCGTGTTTCCATTCCATGGTTAACAATAACCCTCATCTTTTGGGCAAGTGTGTCGTCGTCGGTAAAAATGGCGCCACCGTCGCCGTAACAACCCAGGTTTTTTGCAGGGAAAAACGATGTGCAGCCAATATGGCCCAGGGTACCTGTTTTCTTTTTGCTGCCATTTGAAAAAATGTACTCGGCCCCGATCGCCTGGGCATTGTCTTCGATCACATATATCCCATTTGTTTCTGCAATCTCCAGGATGGGCTCCATGTGGGCACTTTGTCCGAAAAGGTGCACAGGCACCACCGCTTTCGTTTTCGGGGTGATGGCTTTCCGGAATGCATCCGGGTCCATATTGAACGTATGGGGGTCAACATCCACCAAAACAGGTGTTAGTCCAAGGAGGGCAATCACCTCAACGGTGGCCACAAAAGTAAATGAAGTAGTAATCACCTCATCACCCGGTTTCAGGTCAAGTGCCATCATGGCTACCTGTAATGCATCTGTGCCGTTGGCACAGGGAACCACATGTCTGACCCGCAGGTACGACTCCAGTTCCTTTTGAAACGCCTTTACTTCCGGTCCGTTTATGTACTGGGTAGACCGAACCACGTTCAAAACCGCTTTATCCACCTCATCCTGTATCTTTTCGTACTGCCTTTTCAGGTCTACCATTTGAATCTTTTCCATCAGAATCTCAGTAAGCTTATAGGGTTTTTAATATGATTGACTGGTCCACAAAGATAAAAATTATTCAGCCCCGGCTTTGTAACGGGGATAATATTTTTAACCAATGCCGGTTGAAACCCTTTCCTGTTGTGCACGATACTGTGTATCTTTGTGTTTGTAATTTTGTTGTATGGAGAAATACTGAACATGCGTTACCTGTATACTATTGCTTTGTACTTGTATTGTGCCGGCATTCGCGTTGCCTCTGTTTTTTCGGTTAAAGCCAGGTTGTGGTCAGATGGGAGAAGAAACTGGCACCAAAAAATGCTTGAGTCGGCCGGATCACAGGCCAACAGTGATCAAAGGGTGCGGACCATTTGGTTCCATTGCGCGTCGCTGGGTGAATTTGAACAAGGACGGCCTGTTCTTGAAGCCTTTAAGGACACCCATCCCGGTTGGCGCATCCTGTTGACATTTTTTTCACCGAGCGGGTATGAAAACAAAAAAAAATATCCATACGCTGACCATGTTTTTTATCTCCCCGTTGACACGCCAGCCAACCAAAGAAAATTTCTTGATACCTGGAAGCCCGATGTGGCTGTTTTTATAAAATATGAGTATTGGTACAATTTTCTTGGCGGACTGGCGAAGCGGGGTGTCAAAACATATGTTGTATCAGCCATTTTTCGTCCCGGACAACATTTTTTCCGTTTTTATGGAGGATGGTTCAGGGAGCACTTCAGGAATGTTACCCATTTCTTTGTTCAGGATGAAGCATCCCGTTTGTTGCTGGCAAAAAATGGGATCAGTCATGTTACGGTAAGTGGCGATACCCGGTTCGACCGTGTATATGCACTAGGTAAGTCGGCGCGGCCATATCCTTTGATTCAGCAGTTTGCCGGTGCACACAGCACCATTGTTGCCGGCAGTACATGGCCAAAGGACGAAAAGCTGCTTGCTGATCTGTTGCGCAGCAGCAACGGCAGACTCAGGCTTATCGTGGCACCCCACGAAGTGCACGAAGAGAATGTTGCAAGGCTTGAAAAAGAACTGAGCGGTTTGGCATGCAGGTACTCCAAACAGCAAGGGCGTTTGCCGGATCATGTCAGGGTCCTGATTATCGACAGCATTGGCATATTGTCCCAATTGTATCAATACGGCCACATGGCTTATGTTGGGGGAGGTTTCGGCAAAGGGATCCACAACATACTGGAAGCCGCAACATTTGGCATTCCCGTACTGTTTGGGCCAAATCACAGGAAGTTTGCCGAGGCGGCGGACCTGCTAAAAAGAGGTGGTGCTTTTTGTATAAGGGATGAAGTGGAGTTAAGAGAAGTTGCCGAAAGGCTTCTGGATGATGCAGAAAAGTTATTGGCTGCAGGCAATGCCTGCCGGAAATATGTGGAAGGGGAAAGGGGTGCTGCCAAACTTGTTGTCAGACATCTGACACACGATTTATAGAGTTGGCTGCATTACACCGTCTCAATCGGAGGCACCCGGCCAGCAAACGGGGAGGCAGGCATTTGGTAACTGGCAGCCTGTTATATAAACCAATCATTGATTTACAGATATGACGTATTCTAATGAAAGGCAATTTAGCGTAATGAGGTTTTTCTTAAAGGTTTTGGTTTCAGCTATTGCTGTTGTGATCTCCGCCTATTTTTTCAGGGGCATAGTGGTTGCTGATTTTACTACAGCCATTGTGGTTGCGTTTGTCCTGGCTATTCTCAATGCAATCCTTAAACCGGTACTGATCATTTTGACCATACCGTTCACGATTATGAGTCTGGGACTGTTTTTGCTGGTTATTAATGCGCTGATCATACAGCTCGCAGCCTATATTGTCAGGGGATTTGATGTGGCTGGTTTCTGGCCGGCATTGTTTTTTGCCATCATACTGTCATTGGTTACCTGGTTGCTCGAATTGCCGGTACGGCCCCGTCCGCCCAGGAACAGACATTACAATGATACTGACTGGCATTAATGTACGCCAATGATAACAATGCGACCAGCAGGTTCTTGATCAGACCGGGTAAACCCTTTATTCTTCAATGAGCAGGTCATCAAACAGGCTTTTGAACTTTTTTACTTTTGGCAGGATCACCATTTGACAATACGCCTGATCCGGATTTTTTGCAAAGTAATCCTGGTGGTATTCTTCAGCCTTGTAAAAATTCTTTAAAACAGAAATTTCAGTTACAACAGGGTTGTCATATATCTTTTGGTTGTTGAGCTGATCCCTGACTTTATCTGCTGTATGCTTCTGGCTGTCATCGTGGAAAAAGATCACAGAGCGGTATTGTGTTCCAATATCGGCCCCCTGCCGGTTCAGGGTTGTTGGATCGTGCACCCTGAAAAACACTTCAAGCAATTGATGGTAAGAGACAATGCCAGGGTCGAAGGCAACCTGGACAACCTCCGCGTGTCCGGTTGTGCCTGTTTTCACTTGTTCGTATGAAGGCTCAGCAACTTGTCCCCCCGCATAGCCCGATGTGGCACTGACAACCCCTTTAACCCGTGAAAAGATCGCTTCCATGCACCAAAAACATCCGCCACCAAAAGTAGCAAGCGCTATTTGTTTATTGTCTGGCATAAGGTTTTCTTTTATGGTATTTGTTTTGTTCTCATTAAATGACTTAACAGTTGGTGTGCCTGCCATTGCGGTTATCAATACCCACAGCAGGATCCAAACGATGCTCTGGTAATAAGCATGCAGTATGTTCTTAAAAAACATAAACATATATGGATAAACACATAAAGAAGAAAAATGTTTGTGCAGGCTACATGGGCTCGTTCATGACCTCATTGACCAGGAACCGGTAGTCATCTGCTGACAGTTTATGGTGGAGTCCGGATGGCTTGTTGATCTGCATCACACGCAGCAGTTCCTGCCTGTTTTTCTCATTTACTTCGGCCTTTGTTTCTGAAAGACTGACAGGGCAGGGGAGTTGTTTGAAAAAGTTTTTCAGGTGCCGTATGGTATCGTCAACATCCGGGGTATCGAACAGTTGTGATCCGAGTGTTTTGATCCTTTCGGGGATGCGGTTTTTGTGGAGTTTAAGCCATGCGGGGTATGTAATTGACAAGGATGCCCCGTGTGGAATGTCCCACAGGACACTGATGCAATGACTGATGCCATGCACGCCCCAGTCGCCCGACTTCTTTGCTTGTGCTGTCAGTCCGTTTAGTGCCATTGTAGCCGCGTACATGATCTTTGCCCGCAGGGTATAATTTCCCAGGTCTTGCATCAGTTGTGGTCCGTATTCCATTGCTTCTCTGATGATGGATACAATGAATTTGTCTGTCAATGTTGCATCTCCCTCACCAAACCATCCTTCCAGCGCATGGGCGATAAGGTCTGTGATGCCATAGGCGGTATGGTTTGCCGGTACACTACAGGTGAAGGAAGGATCGAGGAAGCTGTACTTTGGATACATGAGCGGGTGGGAGAACCCTTTTTTCATCTTTTCCTTGTTGTCCTGTACGACCGCGGTGGCATTCATTTCCGAACCGGTCGCTGCCAGGGTCAGCACACTTAATACAGGGAGGGCTTTTGCCGGCTTTTTGCTGCCGGTAACAAAATCCCAGCAGGGATGTTTGGCAGGGATGGTAAGTGCGATCAATTTGGCACTGTCTATCACGCTGCAGCCACCGATGCCCACCACCATGTCAACATATTCCTTTCGTCCGAGTGCTGCTGCTTGTTCCACATCTTCCACAATGGGATTAGGGCGTATCCCTGTATAGTCGACAACCTTAATGCCGGCATTTGTCAGACTGTTAACGGTTTGATCGTAAGACCCGTTGGTTCTTGCTGATCCTTTCCCCGTAACAATCAAGGCTTTTTTTCCGGTCAATGCTGCAACCTCGCCTGATTTTTCAACCACGCCCTCTCCAAAGTAGACTTTTACCGGATTGAATATTACGAAGTGTTCCATTGTTAACTATGTTTATCCTGGATTAAAGGCATGAGCCACAGAGGCTATATTACCAGGTTGTTTTTGCATCCAATACACTGAAAGGTGCAACCCGTTGTCAGGTTACAAAGTTGGTGCAAACCTACAACATTATTTTATCGATGCAAAGATTTTTCAGAAACCAGTGGAAACCCTGCGCGGTTTTCGTCAAAAATATATATCTTTACCATCCTTTTTCTAAAAGGATGGTTGATGAGGGTTTTGCCGGGAACTTTGACGGGGCATCTCTCATGACCAGGCGCGCACAAAGTCAACTGTCTGAAGCATAACGCAGAAACCGGACAGTAGAGACAGACACTAAATAATCACATTATAACAACTGAATTACGCATGAAAAAGAACAAAGGGACAATTGGAATTTTAACAGGTGGTGGTGATGTGCCGGGTTTGAATCCGGCCATACGTGCAATTACGATACGTGCCATAAGGGAAGGATACCGGGTCATAGGTATTCGTCGCGGTTGGGCAGGTCTGATGGAACTCATCCGCGACAAGAAAGCTGACAACAGTAATAATTACAGGGAGTTATCAGAAGACATTGTCAACAGGGCCGGACGTACGGGGGGTACCTTTTTACATACATCACGAACCCGTCCGAGTCATGTTCCGTTAAAACACATACCGGAGCATCTGAAAGATAAATTCAAGGATGAGGTCAACGACCTGACCCCGGAGGTGCTTAAGAATATTGATTTTCTTGGCATTGATTTCCTCATACCCATTGGAGGGGATGACACATTGAGTTATGGCGTACGGATGTACCAGGAGGGGATTAAGGTGGTGGCTATTCCCAAGACAATGGACAATGATGTGCCTGGCACCGATTATTGCATCGGGTTCAGTACCTGTGTAACCCGTACCATCCATATGGCCAATTTGCTGCGGACATCAGCAGGGTCGCACGAACGGATACTTGTGATGGAAGTATTCGGACGATATGCAGGTTTTACCGCGTTGCTGCCAACCATGGCAGGTGCTGCAAACCGTTGTGTGATTCCGGAATACAAGTTTGACATTGAGCATTTGACCAAATTACTGATCGAGGACAGGGCTAAGAATCCCAGCAATTATTCTGTCGTTCTGGTTTCAGAGGGCGCCAGTTTTGAGGGGGTTGACATGATGTTTCAGAGTTCAGAGAAAGACATGTATGGCCATGCCAAACTGGGAGGCATTGGTGATGCGGTATCGGCCCGCATCAAAGAGATCAGTCCGAAGTTCAACAAAGGGAAGCGTGTTGAGACCATAAATCAGTACCTTGGTTACCTGGTTCGTTCGGGCGATCCTGATGCCATTGACAGTATTGTCCCCATGGCATACGGCAACCTGGCACTCGACCTGATACTGAAAGGGATTCACGGCCGGCTTGTGATCCTGAAGAACGGACGATATGATAACATTCCTGTCGACATTGTCACCAGCACGAACAAGCTCATTGACGTCCAGAAGCACTACAACACAAAACGGCTGCGGCCGGTATACGAATCATTCATTGACAAGCCATTGTTTCTGGTTTCATAGCTGATGGAGATGGTGGTTGCGGTGGCTGTTCCTTATGCCGCTGCACAGAACAAAAAAAGGCTGATTGTAAGGTTATTACAGTCAGCCTTTTGCATATAAGGTCTTTCAGGTTATTCAAATAATTGCTGCACCCGTTGTTGCAGCTCGGGATCTTGCTGATATGCGGCCATGATCTCCTCATACTTTTCAATTGTGATCCCCTCGTCTTCAATGGTGCCTATCATAATATCTTCCAAATTAATCTGGATCTGCTCGATCTCTTCACTGAGGATTATGAATACCTCTGCCTCTTCTTCGCTCATTTCAACCTGATCAACACCCATTTCCTGTACCTGCATGGTAATTTCATTAAAACGCTGAACGGTCATGTCCGCTTCTTCGATTACTGCCATCATCTGCTGTTGTCCCTGCTGCTGGATGGACATTATTTGTACCACAGCGTTGGCAAAGCTTTCCAGCTCACTGTCACTGAAATCATCAGCCATGCCCTTCACGGGCAATGAAAAAAACAATACGATCGACAATGTAAGGGTGCTCAACAGGGTAATTTGATTTTTCTTTAATAAATGCATAATCTTTTTTTTGGTTGTAAAAAAATAAGGGTTTGACTAATAGTGGAACAAAACTAAAAAACATTTCAGAGGCCACCAAGAAACCCGTTGGTTTTAACATACATTATGACGCAGGAGGGCATGCCTAAATTTTTGTATTTTTCTCCTGTAAAAAACCACCATCATTTTGTATGAAAAATTACAAAATGCTGGTGTACAGGAGGAACCGCTTACGCTTTCACATGAATTTTTTATCATGCGTCTGTGTGAAATTTCGCATGAAAAAAATTC
>PWKN01000236.1 GCA_003559735.1 Bacteroidales bacterium
CTCTTGCACTGTTTCTGATATAGGCTGACCAGTATCGGCCCCACTCAGGCCTTGCCTTGGTTTCATTGTCTATGCAATAAAGCACATTGGGATAATGCAGGGCTATAGACAGGAGCTGGTCAACGAATTTTTGCTGGTATTCGAGCACAACGATGTTGTTGTCCAGTTCGGGGACTGTTCTGAAAAACGGATTATTCTGTTTTTGTGCCGGGTGGTCAATCACTCCGGGCAGCTTACTTTCGCTGGTGGTGTATGTGCTATTGATGGCAGGGTTGAAGGGGTTCTGTGCCCAGCCTCTCTCACCCCAGTAAAAATCATAAGTGGCCCATATCTCTACCTGAACAATGATATCCCGTTCGAGTGCAAGATCAAGAAAAGCTGTAAAACGTTCCCAGTAGTCAATCCCCGGCTTATTGAGATCAAACATCCCGTTTACCATTTCAAAAGGTTTTGCATTGCCCGGCTCACGACTGCTCATGGTAGAGCGCACGTAATTTCCCCCCACAGAAACCAGCAAATCCAGATGTTCTTCCAGGTTGTCGATCTGAAAAAGGTTATCCTGTACAGAGCCTCCCAGTAAGAGCACAGGTTCTCCTTTGTATTGCCAGTACATGGGGCTTTGGGGCCATGGTTGTATGAAGTCAACATCAGACATGGTCCTGGAGGTCATATTGCCGCTGCCGGTCGAAGCAGTCGAAGTTAATCCCAAAAATAAAAGAATCAACATGGTCAAAAGGGTTGTTTTAAGATGCTTCATACGTTTGAGTTTATAGTTTAAAATCCAGATTAAACAGACCGATCATTTGCGAACTTACCTGAGTCAAAACGATCTGTTAATTGCAAATTTTTTTGTGGTGATTTCATCTGTAAGAATAGTTCTTATAATGTAAATTCCGTTCGTTAAACTTTCAACATTCAGATAATTACTTCCTTGTTCAAGTTGGGTGGACATAGTTAAACGACCTGTTGAATCATATATATCAGCGTTTGCAGCATTGGTTTGATCCAAATGGATTTGAATTACCCCATCGCGCACAGGGTTTGGATACAGAATCAGATCCTGGTAAGAACCCGTATCCATTGTGGATGTCTCATCATCACTTTCGCTGATATCCACATAAAAATCATTGACTTCATAAAATCCCCCATCGATGACTTCAACACCTATCTGAATAGTGCTTATTCTTAAGTCTCCGGGAAGGCCATGATTGTCTCGCAAATAATGCAGGATTTCAAGGTAATCTATATGTGCCTCCTCTATAATCCAGTCAGGATATGGATAAAGAATATATACATATTCATTTACAATTGAACTGGGGTTAACTCTAACCCTCCACTGGCGTTCCCCGATTGTTTCAACAGGATACTGTTGAGCATCCGTATACATCCAGCCGGTATCATCATGTATAGCAGTAAATAGCATAATTAATTGATCAGGTAGATTTTGAGGCCAGGGCAAAGGGGGGTTATCAGAATAATGCATATACATATCGTATAACACCATGTATCTTCCACTTTCCGGTAAATCGATGTCCTGATATATGTCAAACTTGGTAAGACTGTCAATTCGCTGATTTAGGCCATGATCAGAAGTAACGAATGGGCTTGGACTGCCATCAGGATAGGTGTTTCCGATTCCACCCTGAACCCAGCCACGCACTGCCTGGGGATACCCTTTTACCATTCCGGTGCCATTGTTATGGGTTGCGGAAATAGCCCAGTTTCTCTCCGAATTTACATGAATACATTGTTCTCCGGCACCGGGAAAATGATCCCCCCAAATGTTGTTGCGAATCATCCAGTTATCATAAATCTTAAAGCTCCAATTGTTACAGGTTTCATAATCCCATGATTTCTGGGTATGCCCTAAGATGGGTGTTAAAAGAAATATTGTAAGGAAAACTATAAATCTATTTTTTATCATGACTGTTGTATTAAGTTTTAAAATGGGATTATTTAACAACTAAACTACCACCGACAGACGTCGGTGGTAGTTTAGTTGAGGATCATCTTAAAAATAGGTTTGCGGGCCCGGATCGGTATTGGAATACACAATGACTGCGTTTACGGCAAGGTAATATCCATCAGGGAAATCGCGCGGTATCAGCTTTATTTCGTGATCGCTTTCGGACAGATCATAATTCCAGTACACTTCATGTTTTCTTCTGATGAAGTTTGTGGGCATCATTACAGTTTCAGCAAATTCGTTGTTGATGTATACATCAATAGTAAGGTCATAATCGGGCAGCCCAGGCCTGTCGATCCCTACACGTCCATTCACAACCACGGCTGATCCCGTGAAAGACTGTATAAATTCTTTTCTTTCCGGTCCAACACCCCGCCAAAGGTCGGTCCAGGGGTTGGTCATGATCCTTTTTACCGGATACAACCCTGCAAACGACTCTTCAAACCTTACAGGCTCAACCTTCTGGTATTTTATTTCCACCTTGTCATCCAATACTTTCCCACCATTTCTTTCAATCATTTCCAGGGCATGGTTGTAGCCTGCTTCATAAACATCAAGCAATGACATATCGGTATATATAAAATTGATGTGTTCTACCTTATCCAGTCCCTGTTTCCAGTAGTCCGGGATGTTACTGTATCCCAACATGGTGCCCAGGATGCCGGCAGCATTGGAAGGATTACAGTCGGAGTCCATACCGGCACGGGTGCTTATGTCGATGGTTTTTCCGTAATCGCCCTGGCCGTAGAGTAGCCCCAGGACAATATAGGCCGCGTTTACACTTGCATCAATATTAAAAGCCCTGAAAATCCCGTCAGGGCATCCTTTTTCTGCAGTCCACTTCTTCTGGATTTCAAACCAGGTTTTTTTCCAGTCGTCAGGATACATCTCATGCCATTTGATAACATCGGCGATGGTCTGGTAGAAGCGGTCTTGGTTATTGCATGATTTGATGATCATACAGGCAAAAATAAGTGATGCGAGTATTTTGGGTTTCATGGGGTATGGGTTTAATCGGTTAAGTTGAATTTTTGTTTGATGATATGATTTGCTGATAAGCTTACAGAACAGGCTGCGGAATTTCTACCAGTTGGCAAAGTTCTTTTTCGGGGTATTCCAGGAGCCGGTATATTTCACCAGTGTTTGTTGATTTGTCCTCTATAATAATATTATTTTCAGGAATTTGTAGGAAGTGTTCCTTCGTGTAGTTCAGAAACTCTAACGCTTCCGGGTTTTTCATATCCACGCTTCCTGCTCCCATACCGCCGTTATAGATGATCTTTTTACCATATCCCTTCAAATACAACTCACAGCAGAGCCGGAGGAAGTTCATGTCGAAATGGCCAAAACCGATAACAACATCTGCCTTGCGGGGATTATCGCGAAGGGCGAGATAATGGAAAAGAGTGTATATGGGTTGCATAATATCAAATTCTATTTCTTGTAAATCAACCGTAACTTCCGAAGCAGGTCTTCATACATTTGCGGGCGAACCTTTTCCAACGTGCTTGCCGCATGGCGGGCCATATCCACATGATTTTCCCATGTATTACAAGGATCATGATAATCCCATTCCACAGGTCCGTTATAATCTGTTTCATATTGATCAGGAGTGATTCATTATGTTTCAAATGTCCGGTAAAAAAAGTCAAAAAGTTCTAATCCTGCCGTGAACAATGCGCAAGAGAGGCAGATAATCAGATGTCGCGGTTTTACGAGGCGGCAATCAGGACCCAGGGATCTTTACCCGGTGCCGTCAGCTTATCACCCGGACTAACTGTACCTTCCTCACCCCAGTTGCCTGTTTTCGGGTCGAACCACCTGTATGGCAGGGACCCGGTCAGTTTGCCAAGGGTTACGGTTCCGCCTTCCTCCAGATATACTATATAAAGCTTTCCTTCCCGTGCAAGGGCAGGATGGCCCCCTGCAAGGTCGTGACGCCGTTCAATGTCAGTAATTTCAAGTCCCTCAAATGCCCTGGAGACGTAACCCACGTATTTGCTGCCATCAAACTCTATAGATTCGTACCAGGCGGCATGGGTATTTGCCCAGTCAGCCCACCCGGGTTCATCGGCAGCAAGCTTCCAGTTCCATAGTCCGCCTGCCCCGTAAACATGCCCCATCGTACCTCCTGAGGTAATATTTATCCATGCCTCATGACCCTGCCACCATCCTGTTGCATTATCCGGGTGACTGATCCTTTCATAGGTGGGTTCACCGTTGAGGGCACCTTTTATTGGCCGGTTATCATACATCTTGTATACCTTGCAGGGTAGGTGTTCTCCATGATGCCCGGTCTGCGCCCACTGAAAATCGAGCCATTCGGCGTCCTGATGTGTGCGGTTAAAGTGAAACCCGTGCCGCGGGTCATCCGTCCAGTCAGCCAGGCTGTGCGAAAAAGGGCTATAATGTATTCCGGTGGGTTGCC
>PWKN01000021.1 GCA_003559735.1 Bacteroidales bacterium
ATGGTAAAAAGACATTATGGGATCAGAACAGATCGTTACAAGCTCGTTCATTTTTATTATGATGTGGATGAATGGGAACTCTATGATCTGCAGGATGATCCCAATGAGATGCAAAGTGTGTATCATGATCCGGCCTATGAAACGGTTAAAAATGAAATGAAAGAGAAGTTGGCTGAGATACGAGCGTATTATGGCGATTCAAAAAAGCTGCAAGAATCATTTTTACCTGAGAACTAATTTACCCCGGTTTTGATTAATTCGACAAGAAGTGATCGCTAAGTTTATGAATCATGGGGTCGATACCCGGAGGCCGAAAGTCAAGGTGAAAACAAAAACAATTGAATAATAGAGTATTAAGAAGACATAATTCATATGAGACCCAACACAAAAACAATACTTGCAACCATTTGTGCAGCGGGTGCGATTGTTTCATGCGACGATGAACAACAAAAAGAAAGGCTGCCCAATGTTGTAATCATCTTTACTGATGATATGGGGTATGGAGATATTTCAGCATTTAATAACCTGTCGCCCATCAAAACGCCTCATATTGATCAACTGGCCTCAGAAGGGATGGCTTTTACAAAAGCCCATGCCAGTGCCTCGGTATCTACTCCCTCGCGATATGGTTTATTGACAGGACGTTATGCCTTCAGAACCGAAAGAGCACAAACAGGAATATGGGGTTATGAAACCGTTGTTATAGAACCCGGGAGAATGACCCTTGGCAATCTGTTTCAGAATGCCGGATATTCAACAGCCATTATTGGAAAGTGGCATCTTGGTCTGAACTGGGTTACAAAAGATGGGAAAAAGGTAGCAATAGACAGCCAAACCGGTTATTCCAATATCAATTATACCAAACCCGTTGAATTGGGCCCTAACGATTTTGGCTTTGAGTACTCATTTATTCACCCCGCATCTACCGATATGCCGCCTTATCTTTTCCTGAGAAACCATCTGCCTGTCGACCCGAACATGATTATTACCAATGAGGTTTACCCCATACGGCTCCCCGATACAGAATATTCGTGGGATCGACGATTCATTTCAGACAATGATATTTACTGGAGGCTTGGTGTTTGGTGGAGAAATGGTGAATTATCAGCTTCTTTGCGGATAGAAGATATACATACAGAGATCATGTCAGATGCCAGAGAGTATATCGATTCGCATGCCCGAATGCACAAAGATAAACCCTTCTTTTTGTTGCTGTCTTTAACTGGCCCTCATACACCATGGTTGGCTGAAGAACCATTCAGAGGAAAATCTGAATTGGGCGACTACGGTGATTTCGTACTTACCATGGATCATGTGGTTAAAGATATCAGAGATGCTCTTCAAAAAAATGGATTTTCAAAAAACACCATAATCATTTTCACCAGCGACAATGGTACTCCCTGGCCAGAAATACAAATTGAAACCTCGGGGCACCAGGCTAATCTGGGTCGGAGGGGTCAGAAAGGAGATGTGCATGATGGGGGTCATCGTGTACCGATGATTATTCACTGGCCTGATGTGATTAACCAACCCCGGTCTTATCATAACCTGGTTAGCCTTAAAGATATTTTTGCAACCGCTGCAGAGCTAACCGAACAAGAAATTCCTGCTAATGCGGGAGAAGATAGCTTCAGCTTTCTCAAAGTACTAAGGGGAGATTTAGATCATGTTGTTCGCAATACAATGGTCCACCATTCGTCCGGCCTTAAGTTTGGAATCAGATATGGTGAGTGGAAGTATATTGAAGGATTGGGTTCAGGGGGATTTACCCGCCCAGCTTTTATTGAGCCTGCTCCCGGAGAACCAACTGGTCAACTGTATAATATTGAAACCGATTCTCTTGAATCTGAGAATCTTTTCTTCGTACATCCCGAAATCGTAACCAAACTTCAGAACGAGCTTTCCCGGCTAAAAACCACAGGAGAAGCAAGGTGAAAATGCAATGTATTACACAACCAAAAATAATGGCATTATGGACAATTATACCAAAATTCTCACAGGCGCTTTTTGCTTTGCCGCATTGGGTTGTACAACCGATGCAAACAGGGAAAAGCAACGCACCGATGATCGTCCCAACATCATAATAATATTTACCGACGACCAGGGTTATGGCGACGTGGGCATATTCGGTCATCCAACCATAAGTACGCCCCACCTCGACCAGATGGCTATCGAAGGGCAGAAATGGACCAGCTTCTACACGGCGGCATCGGTATCTACTCCCAGCCGGACAGGTTTGCTTACCGGCAGGTTGCCTGTACGGTCGGGTATGTGCAGCGACGGTCGCAGGGTGCTCTTCCCCGACTCGAAGGGTGGCTTACCGCAGAGCGAAATAACCATAGCCACTGCGTTGAAAAACGTTGGCTACCGCACCGCTGCTATTGGTAAATGGCACCTCGGCCACTTACCCGAATTTCTGCCTGCTTCGCATGGTTTTGAGAGCTACTATGGGATTCCCTATTCGAACGATATGGACAAGGTTGACCCTGCCGATCACTTTACCCTGGCAGAAGAGGAACGCTTCGAAGCCTATAATGTGCCGCTTATGCGGGACACCGAAATAATTGAACGGCCTGCCGACCAACGTAACATAACCCGGAGATATACCGAAGAGGCTGTGGCAAAGATCAGGGAATATAGTAATGAACCGTTCTTTATCTACCTGGCCCATTCTATGCCACATATTCCACTGTTCCGCGACGAAGCATTTAAAAATGTTTCGCTGGCAGGCTTTTACGGCGATGTGATTGAAGAGATCGACTGGTCGGTGGGCCAAATACTTAAGGCACTTAAAGAGGAAAGGGTGGATCAAAATACGCTTGTGGTGTTTACCTCCGATAACGGCCCGTGGCATACTTTCAGGACCCATGGCGGGACCGCAGGTTTACTCAGGGGCGCTAAAGGGGGTACGTTTGAAGGGGGATTTCGGGTACCCGCCATTTTTTGGTGGCCTGCCAAAATTAAGTCCGGCGTGGTGCGCGATATGGCCACTACCATGGACCTGATGCCAACCATTTGCCAGATAACCGGAACTCCCCTTCCAGACGATCGCGTGTACGACGGATACGACCTGACGCCACTCATTACCGGCACCGGAAAAAGCGAAAGAGATTATGTGCTCTATTACCGGGGGCAACAGGTGTATGCAGCCCGCAAAGGCAATTTCAAGGCACATTTCATAACCCAGAATGAATATGGCACGCAAACAGCGCACCCCATAACCAATCCGCCGGTAGAACTGCACAATGCCCCAACATACCACGATGTTCCGCTGCTTTATAATGTCAGTATCGACCCGTCGGAAAAGTTCAATGTTGCCGACGAACACCCTGAAGTTATTGAAGAAATACGAAGAATGGTGGAAGAACATGTTGCCGGAGTGGTACCGGTAACGAACCAGTTAGAGATACGCTGACCTTTGAAGTTTTTGAGTAACTGCCGGGACACGTCAGCTCCCCGGCCCGGCCGATAATCGAAGAACACGGCACTAAGTAACGGAGCATTATAAATCCAATAATAACCCTGATGTGTTTTTCCATTTTTTGTTTCGGTCTAAAACCCTGATGGGCGTTTCATCAACCTGTGTGTAACCCTGGTTGATTATTTTGTGTTTGATGTGTTCATAAAAAGGAGACAATAAAAAATGAAAGTATTGTACATTGGTGGAACAGGGAATATAAGTTCCGCCTCAAGCCGTTTAGCTGTCAGAATGGGAATTGATTTATACCATCTGAATCGTGGAAAAACAAATAACAAAATAGAAGGCGTTAAAAGTCTGGTAGCAGATCACTCAGACATTGAGTCGGTAAAAAAGGCCATAGAAGGCCACACATGGGATGTTGTAGTAAACTGGATCGCCTTTACTCCTGCAGATGTGCAGCGCGATTTTGAGGTTTTTCAAAACAAAACCAGCCAATATATCTTTATCAGTTCCGCATCTGCTTATCAAAAGCCAGGCGGACACCCAGTCATTACCGAATCGACTCCTTTGTTTAACCCTTACTGGGATTATTCACGCGATAAGATAGCCTGTGAAGAGTATCTGAACCAAAAATTTCGCGAAGCCGGTTTCCCCATTACAATCGTACGCCCTTCACTTACCTATGAAACTGTAATACCTGTTGCGCTGGGCAGTTGGGACGATTTCACCATTATCGAACGCATCCGCAAGGGAAAAGAGGTTATTATCCACGGTGACGGTACCTCGCTTTGGACCATTACGCACTCAGAAGATTTTGCCAAAGGGTTTAACGGATTATTGGGCCACCAGCAGGCGATTGGACATAGTTTTCATATCACCTCCGATGAAATTCTCAACTGGAATCAGATTTATGAGGCTGTAGCACATGCTGCCGGAGCTCATCTGAAAGCCGTATATATCCCTTCTG
>PWKN01000179.1 GCA_003559735.1 Bacteroidales bacterium
GCAAGTCCAATCCCCACCATTACAACCAATACATAACCGAGGGGCGGAAAACGCAGAAAGTTATCCAGGATGTTCGTGTAGATCCATCGGATCCCGTCTCCGCTCAGCAAATTCTTCACCGTCACCACACTGCCATCGACAGGGTGGATGGCTGATACCCCCAGGTAGTAACTGATGGTCGATATCAGGATGACAATACCCGCAAGTATCGCAAAAATTGTTGCAGGATGCGGCAACCGGTTGCCTACAATTTCTATATAGTCCAGCGACCTGCCGAACACTTTCCTGGAAAACCTTTTAATTCTGGACAGTGGCATTGAATGGTATTGTTGAAAATTAGTTGTTAAACAATTTCATTAACGTGTATGTATCCTGAAAATACTGCACCAGCCAGGTGCAACTCACCAGCCTATCACCGATTCGGGGTACTTGTCCGGCATTTCATCCCGTGGCTTATCCAAACGAAGATAGTGATCGAACCACTCCATTGTGCGAACGATGTAATCGAGCCGGTGCACATTCCGCCGGTTGCCATGTCCCTCACCCTCATACCATATCAGTCTGACGGGAGCTTTCCCGTGAAGCTTTAATGCACGATACATCTCAAGGCTCTGGGAAGGATGGACACGGGGGTCTGCATCACCATGCAGGATCAGTGTGGGGGTGAGGCTGTGTTTGGCGTATTTCACCGGACTACGGCTGTACACATCCTGCCAGTCTTCATGTGTCCAGTAACCCCAGTGAACATAGTAGTCCTCCCAGGGTATGTCGGTGGTGTTTCGTTTAGATACCTGGTTTGATATCCCTACGAACATCACTGCTGCAGCAAAACGATCGGTATGTCTTGTTGCCGACCACGCAGAAAAGTAACCGCCATAAGAACCTCCGCCTATGCCTATCCTGTCGATGTCGGCGTAACCCTTGCCGATAAGGTGATCGATGCCATCGATCACATCATCGTACTCAACACCTACCAGGTCGCCATAACCGGCCATGGTAAAGTCAACCCCGCGTCCTGAACTGGCACGGTAATTTGGGAAAAACACAAAATATCCCCTGGCAGCAGCTACCTGCCCCCAGGTGGCGTACCGGGTGAGCCATCCGTTCTGAACAGCGGCTTCTGGACCGCCGTGGATGTATACGATCATTGGATAGGTTTTTCCCTCTTTATAGTCGAGCGGATACATCAACACCCCTTCAATATCCTGTCCGTCGCGCGCATCATAGGTCAGTTTACGCTGTGTGGCCATTCGTATATCGGAAAGCCAGGGGTTGTGATCTGTATGGCGCTCCAATATGCCGGTCCCGGTGTCAAACGCGTACAATTCGTTGGGATGCTCCCAGGTATTTGCCGACATTACCACCTTGCCATCCAGGTATTGAAACCTCCTGAACACCAATGTTTCCGGCTCAATCAACACAACACGCTCGTCTTCATCAAGCGCCTGTTTACTCAGCACAATGTCAACACGCTCCTCAGCAGCATATAGCAGCGTGTTGTCATCTTTCCAGGCAAAATCGATCACAGACAGCTCCATCCCTTCCACATAGTTGCGCAACTCTTCAAAAGTCTGCGCTGAATCAAGAGACATAACAAAAAGACTGCCATCAACGGAGTCCTCCAGCTTACTGGCTGCACGAAAAGCCAGCCTGGATCCGTCCGGACTGAATGCCATGTTGGCCAGCTTGCCCGGGTTGTCCATAATCAGCTCGATCTCACAAGTATGCAAATCTACCAGGTGTATGCGTTTGAACATGTAGCTGTCGTCAACCAGATTGCGGGGAGCAACGGCAGCCGCAGCATAACGTCCGTCCGGACTAAGTACAAAATCGAAGACAGTTACCCCCTTGGTTACCTGCCGCGCTTTGTTTGTATTTATGTTGTAGACATAAAGGTTGCGATGTACCCACTCTTCTTCATATACTTCAATTTCAACCCCTTTTTCCCGGAATTCATTGCGCATGGGATCCTGTTGATCCATCGACACAATGGCAAGGGATTCTTCATCAATGAACGCGTAGCTCATCACGCTGGAAGTATGTTGCGTTAAAGCGCGCGGTTCACCCCCGCGCAGACTCATTGCATAGACCTGCACGTGCGGAACATCTGGTAAATTGGCCCGGAAGGTTACCGCATCACCACAGGGTGTCCACCCTATGCTGAATACCTGTCGGTTGCCTGTCATAAACGGAATGATGTCTTCATTTTCAATATCATAAACATACAGCTCAAAATAATCTGTTCCGGCCGAATGGGTAAATGGACGGGGTACATTCACTGTGTAGGCGATGTATTGCTGATTTGGTGACATCGATACCTCTGACACCGTCTGGAGGTCAAAAATGTTGTGCGTTGTCATTACATCCGTGGCATTACCTGATGGCAGCAAAAAGCACAACAAAGCGAAGATGATTGTTAGTTTACGCATTTTTCTGGTTTTTAAGGGTTATATCCGTATCTTTCAATATGTGCAACTAGTGGCACAAAAATAGTGATTTTTAAGAAACAGGAGGATGGCTGTTGATCACCTGTGTGCCGGGAAACATTTTCTTAAACCGGTCATCAGGAGGTGGGGTGGGGAAGAGGCCGTAAATGGCTGACCCGCTGCCGCTCATCGATGCATATGTGGCACCGTGGGTAGTCAGGGCAGTTTTTATCGCTCCCAAAACAGCGTGTTTCTCAAATATGACCGCTTCAAAGTCGTTCACAAGATGTTCCTGCCAGGTGGCAACGGGCTTTTGTAGAATGGCCGTGATTGATGATGCGGGTTTTTTCGGACGGATCTGCTTGTATGCAGTTGCGGTGTCGACATGAACGGGTGGTATGACGATGAGCAGGTGGAATCGCTTTAACGCTGGTAATGAGATTGGTTGCAGGCAGTCACCCCTCCCGGTGGCATGCATTGGCTGGTTATGCATGAAAAAAGGACAATCAGCTCCCAATGCTGATGCCATTGCCGATAATTTTTGATGTGACAGTCTGAGGGAAAAACGTTCATTCAAAAGCATCAGCATATAAGCAGCATCGGAACTGCCCCCACCCAGTCCGCCACCCGCCGGTATGCATTTGTGAAGATAAATGTGTACCGGTGGTATCTCCTTGCCCTTTAGTGCTTTTTTGTTTCGCCTGAGCTCTTCAACTACAAGGTCGAGGGCACGCAACACCAGATTGGGTTTGCCGTCCGAAGGAATTGTCAGGCCGCTAACCGTAAGACGTGTCTTCTGATCATCTGCAGGTACCACCTCCAGCGCGTCGTACAAACCAACAGGGTACAACACCGTCTCTACAGTATGATATCCGTCCTCTTTATTGTCCCTCTCTTCTCTGTGGCCCCCGCACGCTTTATTGTATGTGTCCGCTTTATGACCACCATTATCTGTGTGATCCATATCCTGTATATGGCCCCCATCCTCTCTTTTCCGGCTGTACTGATATTGGCCGCTCCTGCCGTCCACACCATCATCGGTGTCACGAACAATTCCCTGCCTGGAAATAACGTGCAGACCGAGGTTGATCTTGGCGTGTGGGAAAACGATCATCTTGGAAGGTATGTATAAAGTCGTTAACAGTTAAGATACAGGCACTGCTTGAGGGGGTTTTGCTTATGACAGTTTTTTCAGGAAGCCCACTTCCTTTTCAGAAAGCTGACGCCATTTGCCGCGTGGCAGGTCTTTTTTCGTCAGACCGGCAAACATGACGCGGTCCAGCTTTTTCACTTTGTATCCGAGGTGTTCAAAAATTCGCCTGACGATCCTGTTTTGTCCGGAGTGCAACTCGATGCCCACCTCTTTTTTGTTTTCCGGGTTGGCATATTCGATACGGTCAGGGACAATTTTTTCTCCGGCCCCGATTTCAACGCCTTTGGCAATGCGTTCCATATCGGTGTGTTTTACATTCTTGTCGAGGTGTACATGATACAACTTCCTGATGCCGTGGGTGGGGTGGGTGAGCTTTTTGGTCATTGCCCCGTCGTTAGTAAGCAACAGCAGTCCTGTGGTATTCCGGTCGAGACGTCCCACCGGGTACAGCCTTTCCCTGAAAGCGTTTCCCAGAAGATGCAGCACGGTCTTGCGCTCCTGCGGATCATCAGCGGTGGTTATGTAGTTTTTGGGCTTATTGAGCAACACGTAGATCTTCTTTTCCCCGGTCAGCCTTTTGCCTTCCAGTCTGACATCATCGGTGGGCAGGACTTTTGTTCCAAGTTCTGTGATGGTTGTCCCGTTTACACTGACCAGCCCTTTGCTGATCAGCACATCGGCTTCCCGGCGCGAGCAGACACCGGCATTGGCAATGAACTTATTCAGGCGGATACGTCGTTGTTCAGATTGCTGGTCACTCTTTAAACGTGGCCCCGATCGCTGTCTGGATGAC
>PWKN01000193.1 GCA_003559735.1 Bacteroidales bacterium
AGAAAGAAAAAAATTGAAAACTTTACAATCACCGACATAAAACTTCAAATAACCGGAAAATTTAAAACCAATGAACATGGAAAACAAAAAAACGGGAAAATGCCCGGTGATGCACGGGGCTAACACTGCATCACAAAACACAGTGATGGAATGGTGGCCAAAAGCGCTAAACCTGGATATTTTGCACCAGCACGACACCAAGACGAACCCAAATGATGGGGATTTCAATTACAGGGAAGAGTTCAGAAAACTGGACCTGGAAGCTGTGAAAAGTGATTTAAAAAACCTGATGACCGAAAACCAGGACTGGTGGCCTGCCGACTGGGGCCATTATGGCGGACTCATGATACGTATGGCGTGGCACGCGGCCGGAACTTACCGTGTGGCCGACGGACGAGGGGGTGGCAACACCGGCAACCAGCGTTTTGCACCACTCAACAGCTGGCCCGACAATGTGAACCTTGACAAGGCGCGAAGGTTGTTATGGCCAATAAAGAAAAAATATGGAAACAATCTATCCTGGGCCGACCTGTTCATTCTTGCGGGAAACATGGCCTACGAATCAATGGGCTTTAAAACCTTCGGTTTTGCCGGCGGTCGTGAGGATATCTGGCATCCTGAAAAAGACATCAACTGGGGAAGTGAGAAGGAGTGGCTGGCCCCTACCAAACATCGGTACAGCGACGATCAGGACCGCGACTCGCTTGAAAATCCACTCGCTGCCGTTCAAATGGGGTTGATTTACGTTAACCCGGAAGGCGTGGATGGAAATCCTGACCCCCTAAGAACGGCCAAGGATGTGCGGATGACTTTTGCGCGCATGGCCATGAATGATGAAGAAACTGTGGCGCTGACTGCCGGTGGCCATACTGTTGGAAAGTGCCATGGAAACGGTAATGCCGATGACCTGGGACCAAGTCCGGAAGCAGCGGATGTTGAAGAACAAGGCTTTGGATGGAAGAACCCCAAAGGCAAGGGAAATGCCGAAGATACTGTAACAAGTGGTCTGGAGGGCGCCTGGACCACAAACCCACACAGATGGAACCACGATTACTTCCGCCTGCTGCTGAACCACGAATGGGAACTCAAAAAAAGCCCTGCCGGTGCCTGGCAATGGGAACCCGTGAACATGAAGGAAGAAGACAAGCCATTTGATGCCCACATCCCGGGTGTGCGCAGAAACCCGATCATGACTGATGCAGACATGGCAATGAAGATGGATCCCGAGTACCGCAAGATATCTGAACGCTTTTACAAAGACCCTCAACTCTTTGCAGATACCTTTGCAAGGGCCTGGTTTAAGCTTACGCATCGGGACTTAGGTCCCAAAAGCCGCTACCTTGGCGCCGATGTGCCAAAAGAAGACCTGATATGGCAAGACCCCGTTCCGGCCGTTAATTACACCTTAAATGAAGCTGAAATTGATGAACTGAAGAAAAAACTTCTTGACAGCAGATTGACACAGGCTGAACTAATCAATACGGCGTGGGACAGTGCCAGAACATTCCGCGGCTCTGATTACAGGGGTGGTGCCAATGGTGCTCGAATCCGCCTCGTCCCACAAAAAGACTGGGAAGGCAACGAGCCAGGGCGTTTGGAGAAAGTGGTCAATGTGCTCAGCGAAATACAGGCAGGCCTGAATAAAAAAGTCAGCATCGCCGACCTCATCGTGCTGGGTGGCAGTGCAGCGGTTGAAAAAGCAGCCCATGATGCTGGTTTATCTGTCAAAGTGCCTTTTGCACCTGGCCGCGGTGATGCCACGCAGGAAATGACAGATGTAGAATCTTTCGAATTCCTGGAACCCATACACGATGGTTTCAGAAACTGGCTCAAAAAAGATTATGCCGTCAAGCCGGAGGAGTTGCTTCTGGACAGGGCACAGCTGATGGGCCTGACCGCCCCCGAAATGACGGTGCTCATCGGCGGCATGAGGGTATTGGGAACCAATTACGGAGGGACTCAACATGGCGTTTTTACAGAAAAAGCAGGTGTGCTCAGCAACGACTTTTTCGTGAACCTGACCGACATGAGTTACACATGGAAACCGGTTTCAGAAAACCTGTATCACATCGTCGACAGGAAAACAGGTGATGTTAAATGGACTGCCACACGTGTTGACCTTGTTTTTGGCTCCAACTCCATCTTGCGGGCCTACGCAGAATTCTATGCCCAGGACGACAACAAGGAAAAGTTTGTCCAGGACTTCGTTAATGCCTGGGTAAAGATAATGAACGCTGACCGGTTTGACCTGAAATAAGGAACTGGAAACCCCGGAACTGGAAGCCCGGAACTGGAAGCTTGCAAAGCAACTTCCAGCTTCCGAGGGGGTAAAACCCTGGAAGCTTCCGAGGGATATCCCCTGGAAGCTTCCAGTTGCTATCGCAAGCTGGAAGTTCCGGGGGCGGTTGTCCGGTAAAATTTATTTCCGTATCTTTATGCATCCTGGTGTTTGTTTTGTGGTAATTAAAATGTACTATGAACATATTTGAAAAAATCAAATACCTGCTGGTTGCTTTTTCATTGTTGTTGTCAACCACTGCAATAATGTTTGCCATGGCGGCATCTCCAGCCACTGGCAATAAGAATAATGGTCCGGCGCAGACTGTTTACCTGATTGAAGTTGAAGGTGTTATAACTACCGGACAGAAAAACTTTATTGAGCGTCAGGTTGAACATGCCATAGATATTGAATCGCAATTGTTAATAGTTAGAATAAACACGCCTGGTGGTTTGGTTGACGCCACTATGAAAATTAACGAGCTGTTTTTGAATGCTCCTGTGCCGGTAGCAGTCCTTGTTGCTCCTTCCGGAGCGATTGCCGGATCGGCGGGTACTTTTATATTAATGGCTTCTGATATTGCAGCGATGGCTCCGGGTACAACCATAGGTGCAGCTCAACCTGTTGCACTTTCGCCAGGGGGTGCCGCCGAAGCAGACGACAAAGCCGTCACATTTTATGCCTCCTACATGCGTAATGCAGCCGAGGAAAAGGGGAGGCCTGGAGATATTGCTGAACGGTTTGTTACTGAGAACCTGTCTCTTGGTTCCAGAGAATCGCTGGAGAAAGGCATGATAGATTACGTGGCCGGCAGTGTGCACGAATTAATGAATATAATTGACGGAAAGGAGATTGAAAAGCTTGGTGAGGTATTCATTCTGAACACTGCTGATGCGCCCATTGAGCAAGGTGAAATGACCCTTGCCGAAAGATTTCAGAACTGGCTCAGTAATCCGCAGATCGCTTTCCTGGTTTTGATGGCTGGCTTCTTTGGTATTTATCTGGGTTTAAGTGCTCCCGGGACAATAGTGCCTGAAGTAGGCGGATTGATTCTTATAGTAATGGGAATCTATGGCATAGGTTTGTTTGATGCAAATACTACCGGTATTATATTGCTGCTTTTGGGACTTGGTCTGATCATGGCAGAAATTTTCACCTCCGGCTTTGGTGTACTTGGGATAGGTGGCACAGTATCCCTTGCCATAGGAGCTATAATGCTGCCTGTGGAACCTTTGATGGCAACTGACTGGTATACCACATTTTTAGTAACTGTAGCAGGTGTGGTACTGGGATTGGTTATTATTATGGTGGTTGTGGTACAGCGGATCATAAAAAGCCGTCGTCGATGGACCGGCGGTAGTGAACATTTCACCCCGCCGGAAAAAGGAGTAACCGTCAATGACCTTGATCCTGAAGGCCGGATCAAAGCCAGGGGCGAGTACTGGAGTGCCCGTAGTTTTGATGGTTCAAAAATACCGGCCGGCAGGGAGGTAGAAGTAGTAAAAGCAGAAACGCTGATGTTATGGGTACAGATCCCACAGAATGAAAAAAACAGCAATGCAGATTAGCAAACCAGTAGCCTTATTCTCACTTAACCCTGGAATAAGTTAAATAAGAGTCCACCATTATGAGCAAAATACAGCCCGGGATCGAATAACCTGAAAAACAAATTACATAAAACCTGGATGCATTTTTTTATAAATCACAAAAACATTTTTAGGAGGACGGCTTATGTTTGAATTATTTTCTGAAAGCAACATATGGTTGCCGGCTATAATTGTAATATTTATTTTTATTACACTGGCAATTAAAATTGTTAAGGAATATGAAAGATTGGTAGTGTTCCGCCTGGGACGGTTGATAGCCATTAAAGGTCCCGGGTTCATCCTTATTATCCCTGGCATAGACAGGGTTACGCGGGTATCTTTGCGTGTTGTCACACTGGATGTTCCCTCCCAGGAAGTGATCACAAAAGACAATGTAACCACCAATGTAAACGCAGTGGTCTATTACCGGGTAGTCGATCCCAACAAGGCGATTGTTAATGTG
>PWKN01000107.1 GCA_003559735.1 Bacteroidales bacterium
CCAGGGTAATACCTTTTCCACCGGAAGCTGGAAGTCCCTGCGGAAGCTTCCAGGGTAATACCTTTTCCACCGGAAGCTGGAAGTCCCTGCGGGAGCTTCCAGGGTAATACCTTTTCCACCGGAAGCTGGAAGTCCCTGCGGGAGCTTCCAGTTCCTCGACCAGGAACTTCCAGCTTGCGCAGCGGAACTTCCAGCTTGCGTAGCAACTGGAAGCTTCCGGGTATGGAAGCTTCCGTTCCTGCCCTGGCCTGCTACAAACTGATCTGCAAGGCCATCAAACCGTAGTGAAGCATCGAGAATGTGTAGACCTGTGCATTGTCGGCACCGCCTTCGAGCAGGCGGTAACCGGCTCTCAATGAGATATGATCGTGCACCTGCCAGGTCACGGTCAGGGCAACATCCTCCGCCCTGCCAGAAGGTACGGCCAAAGCGTCGCCTTCAAGAAGCAGGCCAAGGCGGTTGGAGGGTTTCCAATGGACCAGGAAGCTGATCAGTGGAACCGGGCCCAGGTCGGTCCTTTCGGCCAACAGCTCACCGCTGTACAGACCGATAAGGGCGTCCCTTACCTTGACGGTAACACCCAGGGCCGCCACCAAACTGCCTTCGGGTCTTACATAGTATCGGTATGTGCCCCGGTAGGAGTTGAACTTATATGTGGCATCGACAGACTGATTTGCTGGGAAATCTTCTCCGAAGAAGCGCACAGGCTGCTGAAAGCTGCCCTGGTAACTCAGCTTCAGTGGAGCATACAACAGCAGCACCTCATTTCGGTCGCTGAAACGGTAACCGGCACGCAGCCTGTAATAAAAGTCCGTTTCACCATCCAGATCATCCCGCAATGAAAAAAACGTACCCGTTGATCCGGGAATCCGCACATCATTGTAAGCAGTGGCCACAACACCAGCTTCAAGTTCCGTCCACAACTGCGACAGTCCCGGAGAATGTATGCACATCAGCAACAAAAGTAATAAGGGATATCTCACGAGCATTATTTCGTTTTATGCAATTATTATCAATTCAGGCCAATATTGCAGGCGGCAAGTCCAATGGCCAGCAGAGCAAATAATGCAAGCAGCAGGCTTTTTGAAATGTTTTTGTGGATCTTTTTCATGTTGGGCTTTTTTTATGGGTGTTTTTACATTGCAAGCATGGGGTGTGATCAAACCACTGCGTTTGGGCTCAAAAAATGCATATAAGGCTTTTCGTCGGGTTTCAAAAGTGCAATATACAAAAAAATATCAGCTTGTTGGGTTTCACGATCAGACCAAATAGCATCAGCCAACTGATAATATGCATGCATAAACAATCAATGCATTGATAAAAATGCAGAAAAAACAATCATCACAATGATAGTATTGTAATTTTCTTAACTTTGAAGATCAAACACGGCTTAACCATGGAAGTAGTTTTTCAGAAGTTTTACGAGAAATATGCCCAAACCGATACAACGATCATCAGGGATTTTATGAACAGGATTGATTGGAGCAACCGGTTTATCGGTATTAAAGGGAGCCGGGGTGTAGGCAAAACAACGTTGCTGCTGCAGTACATCAGAAAGAATTTTGGTCTGCAGGATGGGGTATTGTACGCCAGTCTGGACAACCTTTATTTTGGTGAAAACAGATTCTACGACCTGGCTGATCATTTTGTTAAAAGAGGAGGTAAGCTCCTTGCGGTTGACGAGATACACCGGTATCCCGACTGGTCGATCGAATTAAAAAACATCTACGACGACTTCCCTGGATTAAGGGTTATTTTTACAAGTTCATCGCTGTTGCAGCTCAGCAAAGCTGTCAGCGACCTTAGCAGGCGGGTAGTTATGTATTCGTTGCCCTCGCTGTCGTTCAGGGAGTTTGTACTTTTTGAAACGTCAGCATCCTTTTCGGTTTATTCGCTGGATGAATTGCTACAAAACCATGTGGGCATCGCTACACAGATCATATCAAAAATAAAGCCGCTGGCATGGTTTGCAGCCTATCTCAATTATGGTTGTTATCCCTTTTATCTCGAAAACAGAGCTTCTGTTCATCAAAAACTTGAAGAAATTGTGCAGGTTGTGCTTGAAGTGGACATTCCTCAGTTCGAGAACATTCAGACCAGCAATATATTCTTATTGAAAAGGCTATTGCAACTATTAGCCTCGTCGGTGCCGTTCAAGCCCAACTATCAAACCATCAGCGAAAGAACCGGATTAAGCATCAATACCCTGAAAAATTATATCCACCATCTCGAAAGAGCCAGATTGATTTCCTTGCTTCACAAACCCGCCAAAGGGATCCGAAACATAGGCAAAACAGAGAAAATCTTTTTACATAATTCAAATTTGTTGTTTGCACTTGCGGGTCAAAACCAGGATAAGGGCACTGTCAGGGAAACCTTCTTTTATAACCAGGTGAGCGATAAGTATCCGGTTTTTGCATCTGAAAATGCTGATTTTTTAGTGGATGGTCAATATCACTTTGAGATTGGTGGCAAAGGAAAGAGCCGCCGGCAAATCCGGAAGCTTGACAGGGCTTTTGTGGTAAAAGATGACATTGAAGTGGGACACGACAACATCATCCCGTTGTGGCTGTTTGGTTTTCTGTATTAGCGATGCACTGAACTCCTGGCCTGTCCGATAACACGGCCTCTGCTTCATTGCCGGGAAGAGTAATGCATGTGGCGGGGACAACCAGAGAGGCCCTGCGGCCCGGCACGGCCAACAACATCCGGATCGCACCCTGAAGGGTTTGGTGACCGAGGTGGTGTTTGTGCCGGATATGGCAGTGATGAAACTGGTTTTTCTTGCAACAATGAACTTTCAGTCAAGGTGGGCAACCCCAGTTTACAACTGGCCAAGCATCCTAAATCAACTGACTATTTTCTATGAAGACCGAATACAGAAAAATGACACACTTAACTGAACATTACCTTTGATAGAGACTTCTCAGTACCACGCATCCATTCAGAGGCAGTTATCAGCCATATAATAATTATTCATCTACGTTGCTTCAACATAAATTCATAAATTTGTTACTAATCAAAAGCAATCAATCTTTAATTTACAAACATGACAGATTTAATCACTATAACACAAGCAAGCCAATGGGCGTCAGATTATCTTAAAAAAACCATTAAGCCCACTAACATATCTTACCTTATTCAATATGGGCGGATTAAAAAGTATTCTGATAACGGTACGACGTTAGTTGATAAAAATGAATTATTAAAGTATTACAAAGATTCATATACAGGTAGGCGCGAAACTGACTGGAGAAAAAAATTGGGCGATGATTTGAATTGGCATCTTTCTTTTGACTATCTTAGAGAGGTCGACACAACAAAACACGTACATAGACTACATCCTTATAAAGGCAAATTTATTCCTCAATTGGTAGAATACTTTCTCAACGAAAAAACTGACGAATTTAAGAAAGAGGTCTATTTCAAAAAAGGTGACATCATAATGGATCCGTTTTGTGGGAGTGGTACTACTTTAGTACAAGCTAATGAAATGAGTATTCATGCTATTGGAATTGATATTTCTGCATTTAACGCTCTTATAAGCAACACGAAGATTCACCGAATAGATTATTCAGGCCTTCACCGAAATATTAGAAAAATTACCGATCGACTTAAAACTTTTATTGCAGATCAAAACCATCTGGCCTTTGAAAACCATTTGTTAAATGAGCTAAACATATTCAATAATAAATATTTTCCCTCCCCTGAATATAAATACAAAGTAAGGAATGGTCAAATCAACGAAAGGGAGTACAGTAAAGAAAAAGAAAAACAGTTTAAGCCAATCTTTGAAAAACTGGTTGATAAATATCAGATTATTGTCAAACAAGAAAAAAACACAGATAGTTTTTTAGATAAATGGTATTTATATCCTGTTAGACAGGAAATAGACTTTATGTTTGATCAGGTTCGACATATTAAAGATGTTCGGATCAAAAAGGTTATAAGTATTATCCTTAGCCGCACTATTCGATCTTGCAGGTCCACAACTCACGCTGATCTCGCAACATTGAAAGAACCAGTAACTTCAACATATTATTGCAAAAAGCACGGAAAAATATGCAAGCCACTTTTCTCTATATTAGGCTGGTGGGATAGGTATTGTCAGGATACAATAAAACGTTTTTCTACATTTGAAAGACTGAGAACAGACACTCACCAGTATTGTCTCACTGGCGATTCACGTACGATAAACATAATTGACTCTTTAGAGAATAAGAAGCCGGAATTGGCTGGTTTAGTCAAGAAACAAAAAATAAAGGGAATATTCTCAAGTCCACCTTATGTCGGATTAATAGATTATCATGAGCAACATGCTTA
>PWKN01000050.1 GCA_003559735.1 Bacteroidales bacterium
ACTGAGGGATTCGCGATCACCACAGGCAAGCCTTCCTCTGATGCACGCCAAACCTCACGCTCAGCGCCATACTTGCTGATTGCGTACCAGGAATTCTTCCGTGAAGATCTCCAGACAAGCGATTCATGAACGATGTTGTTTTTCCCCGGCATACCCAGTGCCGCCACACTGCTGCAATGACAAAACTTCCTTATGTTGTTCAACAGGGCTACATTCACCAGGTTAGCGGTTCCTTCAACGTTCGCCTTCATCATCACCTGGCGGTCTTCGGGCATAAATGAGACCACTGCCGCACAGTGATAGACGGTCTCAACACCCTGCATTGCCTCCTGCAGACTGACCAGGTCGCTCAGGTCGCCATCAACCCATTCAATGTCATCAAACAACCGTTCTCCATTGTCAGGGTCATACCATTGAAACAAACGGTTCACCAGGTCAGTATTGCTCGATTCGCGTTTCAACGCACGAACCTTATGCCTTCGAACAAGCAGCTCGAAAAGCAAATGCGCACCTACCAGTCCGGTTCCTCCTGTGACAAGTACCATAGGTACAAAAATACGGAAAATATGTCATGCTTTGAATGGCCTATTGTTTGAGATTTTGTTTCTTTGTAATCAGAAATCATTCACAAAAATCCGATATCATGAAAAAATACAGCATTTTTCTTTTTGCCATCTGCCTGTCTGGTTTTATTCACATACAGGCACAAGACCTGCAGCCATTTGATCCCGTGATGATGTGGGAAATGAGCCGGCCAGGCAACCCGGTAGTATCGCCCGACGGACAGTGGTCGGTGTTCCCGGTCACAAAATATGAGATTGATGCCAATACGTCGACCACCAACCTGTTCCTGCTGCACAACGAAAACGGTGCACTGCGGCAGATCACTTATGGCGACAGCGACAGCGGTCCGGCATGGAGTCCGGATGGCCGCAAGATTGCCTTTACGTCACGCCGGCACGGTGGTCCACCGCAGATCCATATCATCGATATAGCCAAAGGCGGGGAAGCCCGTAAGATCAGTGACCTGCCGGTGGGGGTTTACGGACTGGCATGGTTTCCCGGACAGGAACGTATTGCGTTTGCTGCCAATGTGCTGCCTGATTATGACGGCGATTGGGATAAGCACAGGGAATTGCAGAAGGAAATGGAAGAGAGCAAGGTTACGGCAAAGGTGACAGAGAACAACATGTACCGCTACTGGGACCGCTGGCTGACCGACGGACACGTATCGCGCTTGTTTGCCATTGATCTTAAAGACAAGGAGGTGACCGACCTGATGCCGGAAAACGGCAACTTTTTTGGCCTGATGGGTGGCGTATCGTATGACATCTCACCCGATGGCACCACCATTGCCGTGAGCAAAAACTCCACCCAGCCACCGTTTGAAAGGACCAACCATGCCATTTACCTGGTTCCCACCGATGGAAGTGGTGTATTGACAAACATCACCCCCGACAATCCCGCCAACGACTTAAACCCGGTATACAGTCCGGACGGCCGCTATATCCTCTATGGCAAACAGTCGATCTACCATTTTTATGCCGATAAAGTGGTGATGACACTGTATGATACGGAAGAGGGTTCCTTTACAGAGCTCAGCGACCATATCGACCTGAGTACCGAGCAATGGTTTTGGTCAGACGACGGACAAACCATTTATTTCCTGGCCGAAGACCGCGCAATGAAGTCGGTCTTCAGCATCCCCGCCGGAGGGGGCATCCACACAGAAATATTCCGTGGCGGCACCAATAACGGGGCAGCATTGGCAGGAGATCATCACCTGGTATTCAACCATCACAACCTAAGTGCACCGCCCGAGATATACAAGGTGAACCTTCAGGATGGAAATGCCACCAAACTGACTGGCTTCAACGATGCCATAACAGACAACGTTGATTGGGGTGAGATAGAGAATGTAACCTATAAGGGTGCTGACAATGCTGATATTCAGATGTTCATCAATTACCCGCCCGGGTACGATCCGGACAAAAAATATCCAATGGTGATGATGATCCACGGTGGTCCGCACGGCATTTTCGGCGATTCCTTCCACTTCCGGTGGAACAGCCAGTTGTTTGCAGCCCCGGGGTATATTGTTGCCTTTCCCAACTTCCACGGGTCGACCAGCTTCGGACAGGATTTTGTACAGAGCATCCACGGCAACCACGCAGACCTCCCATTCCGTGACATCATGAAGGCGACCGACTACATGGTGGAGCGCGGACTGGTGGATGAAGACCGTATGGCAGCGGCCGGGGGAAGTTATGGTGGTTATATGGTAAGCTGGATCGCCGGACATACTGATCGTTTTGCGTGCCTCATCAACCATGCCGGTGTCTATGACCTGCACCTACAGTTTGCTTCCGACTTTTCGGCCAACAGAAAGTACCAGTATGGTGGCTCCCCCTGGGAAAACTACGACCAGATGAATGCCATCAATCCATCGCAGTTTGCCCAAAACTTCGCCAGTCCGATGCTGGTAATCCACGGCGAACTCGACTACCGCGTGCCGGTGGCCCATGGCTTTATGGTCTACAACATTTACAAAAACATGGGACTTGATGCACGGCTGGTTTACTATCCTGACGAGAACCACTGGATCCTCACCCCGCAAAACTCGTTGTTCTGGTACGACGAGTTTTACGGCTGGCTGGAACGGTATCTCAGGTAGGAGGCCATACACAGTGCCCCGTTTCGCGGAATACAGCAATAGAGGTATTGTGTAATGGCTGAATGCGAAATGCTGAATCGTGCATCGGTGAATTGTACAATAGTGAATTGCGGAGTGGCTGAATGCGAAATGCTGAATCGTGCAACGTTGAATTGTACAAAGGTTCTGAAGGACCAGTATAAGCCGCTGCCGGCAACCGATCCATGCAAAATTTCATTTGCGCCCGTATTTTTTGTTGTGGATTAAAAAAAATGTATTTATCTTTGCCGCCGCTAACAGGGAAAGATAGCGGGCGCTTAGCTCAGTTGGTTCAGAGCACCTGCCTTACAAGCAGGGGGTCACTAGTTCGAATCTAGTAGCGCCCACAACAAAATCAAGCAGTTACAGGTCGATGACGTGTAGCTGCTTTTTTATTGCACCAATGATTACACCAGTAAACTGAAATTATCTCCACCAAATTTTCTCCATGGAAGTGTAAAAAACCACTCACCATAGTGAGTGCCTTTTGGGTTATTGAGGACAATGCGCCTTTGTGCCCTAATCATCTTCAGTGCGCACTTAATCCCGGATACACCGGACGCTGAACCCAATTCTCTTATTGCCTGCGTAATGGGCCACATTTCCGACGTCACTTTTCATCATCCTGAGCAACCTATTAATGCCGCTGCCCTGGTTAGCAGCCCACCAGGCTCCACGGTTGCCTAAACGGTTGAAACTTCCATTATCCCAACGATGGCCGCCGGGAAGAGCAGAAAAACCAACCTCATCGAAACCGGAGTGTGTGATATCGAAGTCCCAGCGGGGATGCTCCGAAGTATCGCAATCACCCCCCAGGGGTGAGTCAACCTGCCGGCAGGATTTTAGTGCACTACCTGCTCCGTCAGGGTTATCCCCCTCATTCGGAAATCCTTGGCTTACAACATAATCAACCAACTGCGTCCAGTCATCATCACTGGGCGCGCTCCAACCTTCAGGGCACAGTCCTCTGTCGTCATCCACTGCATACCAGTTGTACAGTTTGCCATAGGCTTCCACCATTGTTTCCGGGGAGTCTATGCCATCTGCATCCTCGTGATTATAATCAAAAATTGCATAAGCACCTTCTGTGGTGTTCGTCCAATCTGCATCACTCAAGTCTGTGGGAATAGCATCCTCATTATTGTACCTGGTTACCCGCAGGTTCTCCACCATCCACTCCTGGTTGCCAATGATCACGGTCCGGTAGACATTGCCATCAATGTCGGTGACGGTACCTTCAGACACTTCTTCTTCCTGGAAGTTTGCCGTCAGCAAGATGTCATAATCAGGCATGGTTACCGTGGTTATTGCTGAACCGGGCTCATCCACATAGTCTGTGTCACCGGTCCAGTTCAGAAACTGCCATCCTGCATTGGCTGCAGCAGATATTTCAACTACATCACCAGACCCATAACGACCCCCGCCATTTACCTCACCAGCACCAACAGGTTCGGCCAGAAGAGTCAGCAAGATAGGTCCCGGACAGGTTCCCCAAACAGGTCGTGGCAACTCCCACGCTGATGCACCCGTATCAAAGTGTTCAGGTTCTGATGGGATGTTGGTCACACACCAACCCGACAGATCCTGGTTAAAAGCGGATGCATGG
>PWKN01000067.1 GCA_003559735.1 Bacteroidales bacterium
ACATTATGCCAGCTTATCTCCGCAAGAACGCCAGCTATCGATCCGTTATGGGAATTACCGGTTGGCCGAAACAGTGGGGGTAGTGCTCGAGGGGTTAGATGTGCCAAAATACCAGCACTATTCAGGGGAATAGATGGCGGGTTGGTGGATTATGGTGGCTCACTTATATATCGCTTTCAGTGGAAAACTCATTCTGATATTGATTTCATATAAATAATTATGCTATACTACTGGTAAAGAGGGTGGGCAAAATTGTTGAAGGCAATGCCAGGAGCACCCTCTAACTGAGTGGTTGCAGGAGTCTCATTAAATTAATCGGGAACAGCCAAGATTTATCGCAGTATGATTTCACTCAGAATCAAAAGCTGCTGACAGTTATTGATGAAACACTCCAGTCAGGCTTAAACGCAAACCCATAACTGCCCCAACACTGCACACAACTGAATAGCAGGCCCTTTATCCAATACATCCATAACAAGCTGGATAATCAGGTACAGGGCAAAAAGATGCCAATTCCGAGTTGTAGATGGAGGTAAACATGGTAAAGAAAATAACCCCAAACTGGTTATGGGTGATACTGGTTTTGACTTTAACAGCTGTTGCGTGTATTTGTAGTGCGCCCTTCAACCAATTTCGTGCAGATCCAACCGGAATGCAGATTGAGCCGCGCGCTACAGATGGCAGCATTTCAGGACGTTATCATTATTCGGGCAGTGCTGGTAGGGAGATTGTGCATTTTTCTGTTAATGCGGATGGTTTAGCGACCTTTAAAACAGAAAACGCACCTGAGACAGAGACCCTGGTTGTCAAATCAACCCATGATGATGCGCCTGCCCATCTGATCTGGCAGGGCATCGAGTTAAATGGTCTGGGTGCCTTAACCAGTGCAGAACATGAAGTGCTGGATAACCTGTTCACCAGCGACTTGGCCCATGGTCTGGCGATGATCCCGTTGGATATCGCCTGCGAGGGTGAAGATGTGATTGACCATAAACAAGTAGCATCATTGTTATTCCCTCTTCAGATTCAGTTCAAATATCTAATTTCAGAAAGAGCTTATTTTGCTGGTCAAATTGCTGAACTTTCTCAATGTCATTATCAGCTCGGGGTAGAAAAGGAAACTGGTAAAAACCCACCTGTTATCCTAATGTCGTCAGCCAGCCCAATTCCGGTTGTGTTCGGGTTTTTTCCATTTGATGAAGTTGGTGCATTGGAAGTAGTCTCAAACAGCATTGGCGTACAGATGTCACAATTTGACAAAACAACTTTATTGAGCTTCCCCCTCAACCCACCTGCTCTGACATTCCCTGGAATCAACCGATTTGGGCCTGAACCGATCCAGAACGAATGGGGGCCGTGTGATGCTAAATGCAGGGGTGCTTGCGGGCCTGATTGCATACAAACGAATTGTAATCGTGAAATTGTTAACCGCTGTGAGAAAGACCAGCTTGGAGAAAACACCGGTGAGTTTTCTATGATTTACATCTACGACTGCGGAATACATCCAGCCTGCATTAAACACGATCAATGTTATGATGATTGTAACAGTAGGTGGGGCTGTGAATCTTGGGCAGCTGCTGTATGCATGCATGCAGGTGTCTTTGATCCAACCGCCCCGACGATGATGTGGTTAAGTGCTTACAATTCCTGTGATTTGATAACGGTCAAAGAGGAAGAATCTTCACATGTCTTGAGTTGGGTGGCAGGTTTTGGACCATTTACACAGCGACAGATCTATGAATATCATGATGAAGACATTAGATATTTTGAAGATACCGCCCGATGTCCCCTTCCTGATCGGGCAGTTGAGATTAAACCTGATGTTATGACCGACAAAGAAGATGAACCTGAACAAGTCACGACGCCCTCATTGGTGTGGATCAGACAAGGCGAACCAATCATCAATCGAAACAACCAACCATTACGCCGAGATTATGGCGATGACCCTCGCCGACAGGACGCGTTTACACAGTGGTCGGTGAGTGAAGGGCAAATCGACTCACGGCATCGCTACCATGAGGATGATGTTGTTTGGTATGACGTATCTTTTACATGTGTTTTTTCCAAACCACCTCCGATTTTAATACCCTCAGAAACTTATGAATTAACCGCTACATTTTCACATTCGGCCATCATAACCGAATACAGTTACCAGGGCATTGGAGAACAATTTGAGTTCAGCGTCAGCCCGGGTAGTGGCGGCGCCCTGTATCGACCTGATGTCGTAGATGTATTGGCATATTATCCATGGTCTGATTGGTTTGACGGCACCACCACAGATACATGGGTGCTGGATGTCCCCTACAGTATTAATTTGGGTGATAGTTTTGAGCTCTATGCCTCGTTTTGGAACTGTCCCCCTTGTGATGTTGCCTGGACGTATGTTGCAGGCTATGCTGAGTAATCGTTCAAAGATTTGCAGGGTGTTCAGGTGCTGTTTACACCTGCCTCATGAATAAAACCTGATACGGCACTCTGTTGTTCTCTCTGGTTTTCCTCCACAGAGGATAATACCGGCAATACCGGATTGGTAACATCCGAGGCTTTTATTAATTAGTGCATTGCTAATGCTCAGAAAATGATATCAATATCGAAAGGGACCAGGTTGGTTTTCTCAATACTGATGAACCGATGGGGTGCCTCCAAGGTTAGTGTAAAGATGGTTTCATAAAAACCACCCCATTTTGTAAACGTAACCACCCGGACAGATACCGCACTTTCTTTAATGCTGACATGGGGTATTGGGTTGATGGCAAGCGCTTGTTTTTGTTGTTCCTCAGTCAAAGATGAGCCATGTTGGATATCACTATAGATGTTAACGATTCTTGACAGCGTTGCACTGCTGGCGATAATCTCCTGATCATTGTAACTGGCATGCCAGTCGAGGTAGAATTGCTGCCCCATGGTATGCAGCAAGACCCATTGAAAATAGCTGGCTTCCGTTCCATCTGTTAGGATGGCATTCATAGGGTTACAGAGGATGCCAGAGCCAGCTTGATCACACATAGCGCGGTAATCATCGTAGGTTGTTACGGCTTTGGCAGTATCCTGGCGGGCGTAAAGATAAGGCAATCCGCTCAAGCCATCATAGTAATAAACAAAATCCAGCCGGTACCCTGGTTTGAGCTGCAGGTTTTCCAGCGGTTGCAGCAATAGATTGGGATCGAACATATCCTCAACTTCAATGGTTACACCGGTGAAAAGAGAGTCAGGTATGCGTTTGTTTCTGGTGAGCGCTTTGATTGCATCCACTTGGGCCTGCCATGTTTCAGTCGTTGTTTCAATTTCTGTTGGTGTGGGGGTTGCTGCCGGTGAACGTGTGGCTGTGGGCACTGCTGTGCTGGTTATCTCGACAGGGGCGTCAGGCACTTGACCTGGCACCTGGCATGCAGTCAGTGCCATGACGATCAGAATCCCAATCAGCGTGTTCTTAAAGTTTCTTATAAGCTTCATGGATCCCTCCTTCTGAGTTCCATAAATCAAAGCTCACTTTACAATCTGCGATTTATTGGATTACCTGGAATTCTATCAAGTATTTGGCTTAAATGAAAACGATACAAGCTAAGGATTAATTTGGGTGTTGATGCTTGACTGAAAATCAATTAGCCAGGTGTCAATAAGGTAATGATAACATATTGTTCGTTTCATGTCTTATTATGCAGTTTGATATGCATACCCATATTTCATCAAATGGGAAGATTATTCCTGGTTATCCTATTTATCAATATCCTCAGGATATCAAGTTGGCAAACTTGTGGGTAGAACTCAAACGCCCCAATCAAATAAATTGGGTGGTTTTGCTAAGCTGGTTTCTTTTCTGAAGGTACGAGTGTTGAAAAACCAGTATGGGTAAATCTCAGAGAGATGTGACCAGTCAGTCATTTGACAACCATAAGACTGCAGCAAGGGCAAGTAGAGACTCCAATGAAGCTAAACCAGCCAGCTTTGCTGCCCGCTCCTGCCCCTTAGTTCGTGAAACCAGAGCAAAACTTGTGAAACCAATTATGAAGAAGAGCATGGTGTGCGTTAAGAAGAATTGCGGCATAAGGTGTTTCCGGTCGGTTATGAAGGGTTAATTAACCATCAGTGATACTTTCTATATCAGATACTGTATCATATTCCCATATTTAGCTAGACAAAAAGAGAGAACTCCTTAATAATAGACAAAACAAAAGTCAAAAGGAGTTCTCAAATGACAGCCTCAACTGTCAAACTAATTATATCAGCAGAAGTGTCAGAACAAAGGATTGATTTGGGCACATTAGAAATACCAGTCACCGACAAACTAGATGAA
>PWKN01000108.1 GCA_003559735.1 Bacteroidales bacterium
AGCCAGAAGGACCATCTCGAACAGAAACGGCAGGTAAGAATCAACCTCGCCGGAATATGTAACAGCACGAGTATGCTGTTCGACAGCGAGGGGATCAGCCTCGCTGAATGGGAGACACTGTTCAAAGAGAGGGCAGGCAACGGGTCAATCACCACCTTTGTGGAGAGGGCATCGCAGATGAACCTTCCCAATTCAGTATTTATTGACAATACGGGTAGTGACCTGGTTGCCCGGTTATACAGCGATCTTTTCAGAAAAAGCATATCGGTGGTGGCCTGCAACAAAACAGGGGTGTCGGGACCATTTAAGAGATATTTGTCGGACAAACAGGTGGCACAACAGTTTGGTGTCGATTTCTGGTATGAGACTTCCGTTGGGGCAGGCCTTCCAATCATTAAAACACTGTACGATTTGTTGATCAGTGGCGATAAAGTACTGCGTATCGAAGCTGTGCTGTCGGGGACTTTCTCCTATATATTTAATCATTACAGGGGACAAAGAACATTTGCTTCGGTGGTAAGGGAAGCTATGGAAAGGGGGCTGACAGAGCCAGATCCGCGCGATGATCTGAGCGGATTGGATTTTGTGCGGAAAATGCTGATACTGGCACGGGAAACCGGACTGCAGGCTGAGGTTAATGATATAAGGTTACAGTCTTTGCTCCCCCAGACTTGCCTGGAGGCTGCATCGGTCGATGATTTTTTTCTTGCCCTTGAAGCCGCTGAAGATCATTTTGCTGCATACAAGCACCAGGCATCAGAAGAAGACAAAGTGTTGCAGTTAGTTGGCATCCTGGAAGAAGGTGTTGCCCGTATAGAGCTTCTTTTGCTCGGACGGGAACACCCTTTTTATAACCTGACTGGCAGTGACAATATTGTTTCGTTTACAACCAACAGGTACCTGAACAACCCTATGGTGATCAAAGGACCGGGTGCCGGGGCCGAGGTAACCGCAGCCGGAGTTATGGCCGATCTGATCAGGGTAGCTGCACAGTAATGCCTGTGGTTGTGAATTCTCCGCCGATCTGATCAGGGTAGCTGCACAGTAATGCCTGTGGTGTGAATTCTCCGCCGGGGGTCAGTTGTTCTTTAAGCCCATTAAAATGGGAAATGCACGCTGAACATCAACTTCCGACACCACTATGGTGATCTCGTTTGAAGTGGATACAATTTCACAAATATTGATGCCGGCCCACGCCAGGTGCCTGAGTATGAAATAATATATCCAGGAGACTTCCGTGTTGTTTACCGGCAGTCTTATGGTCACAGAACTGAGCCGGTCTTTGTATGAAAGCAGTTTTTCGTCACGGAAGATATCCCTGATCTTGTCATCGAGAACACTGCCTGCTACAAGCGTTGTCTCATATACCCCCTGGGAAAAGGTATAGAATATTTCGTTTTCCTGTTCGATGCCGTTGATCAGCTTTCGCCGGCACGAGCCCAGGGTGCCCGAATTTTCAAAAGTGTGATCGCTCAAACCAGACCGTACAATGATATCACCCAGGGCATTCATGAAAGTGCGGATGTTTTTGCTTATCCTGTAAGTTGCCTCAACCGGTCTGCGGCTGATGGCCATGATGATGGCGCTTTCCCTGACCTTTTTCATGGTGAGGCGCTCTACCTCAGGCTTTATGCTGCGGGCCAGGGCTGATATGTTGATCAGGTTGTCGCCCAAAGCCTCCTCCAGGAATGGAGAACGCTTAATGATCTCTTCAACCGCTTTTGCAATAATCATATGTTATAAATTTAACAGTATGTTAACAAAACGTTCAAAATTATAAAAAATTTCACAAACTGGCCAGGATGGTTTTTATTTGCAAATCATTTGTTGCGCGATGAAGGTGTATGTATTGAACCAGTCCTGAATTACACGCATAAATAATACAGGCAAGATTGGCAATGAATGATGAAACAGTTAATCTATTTTTTATTCACTTTAACCAGATTACGCAAATGCACGGCTTATTAACCAATGACGGACAAGGGTTGTTTGACCAGAAGACCCCGTTTTATCTTTATGATCTTGAATTGCTGGAAAGGACACTCCAGGCGGCTGCAATGGCTGCTGACAAGAGGGGGTATAAGATCCATTATGCATTGAAGGCCAACAATGAACCGGAAGTTGTCAGGCAGGTCGTGCGGTATGGTATGGGCGCAGATTGCGTGAGTGGAAATGAGCTGGATGCTGCCCTCAGACACGGATTTGATGCTGAAGGCGTTGTATTTGCAGGCGTGGGAAAAACAGACGAAGAGATATTGATGGCCATTCAGAATGGTGTATTGCTGAACTGCGAATCGCTGGAGGAGCTTATGGTTACGGCCGGGCTCTCAGAAAGGGCAGGAAAACAAGCCCGGATCGCCTTGCGTATCAATCCTGATGTTGACCCCTGCACCCATAAAAAAATTACAACGGGACTGGATGAGAATAAATTTGGCATACATCCTTCGCAATTGCAGGAATCTCTTGACTTTTGCCGCGATCATGATGCGCTTCATTTTGTTGGCCTTCATTTCCATATTGGCTCTCAAATACTCACTCCAGAGCCTTTTATCAGGTTATGCGAAAAAGTGAATCGCTTATGGGAAGTATACCGTATTGATGAGTACGGCGGAGAGATGCTCAATCTTGGTGGAGGGCTGGGCATTGATTATTATCATCCGGAACAACACCCGGTTCCTGATTTTGAATCATATTTTGATATTTTCTCACAGCATTTAAGGGTCCCCGAACATGTGCATATACATTTTGAACCTGGCAGAAGTCTCGTAGCACAATGCGGGACCCTTATTACCCGCGTGTTGTATGTGAAGTCGGGACATACCCGGAAAATGGTCATCACCGATGCTGGCATGACCGAACTGCTTCGTCCTGCTTTATACCAGGCATTCCACAAAATAGACAACCTTGTGTCGGGACGGCCGGAGGCACAGTATGATGTGATGGGGCCGGCCTGTGAGTCAAGCGACGTGTTTGCAAAAGACATCCAGTTGCCCGGGACCTGTCGTGGCGACATCCTGGCTGTCCGTTCTTGTGGCGCCTATGCCCAGTCGATGTCGCTTCAGTATAACCTTCGCGAAAAAGCCAGAAGCTATTTTTACAGACCCCTCCTGTCAGCAAATAACGGAACCTTCTCTGATGCCACTGAACCTTTTGCCTGTGAAGTTGTTGATTAAGTAGCCCTTGGGTACGGAACTTCCAGCTTGCGGAGCAACTGGAAGCTTCCGTCGAATGCGGAGCAACTGGAAGCTTCCGTCGAAAGTACTTCGGAAGCTGGAAGTCCCTTCGGGAGCTTCCAGTTCCTTGAAAAGGAGCTTCCAGTTCCTAACAAAAAAACCGTATGATGCGCATTACAAGAAGAGAGACCTTTAATGCAGCCCACCGTTTGTTCAGGCCGGAATGGGACGACAGCAAGAATCTTGAAGTTTTTGGCAAGTGTTCCAATCCGAAATGGCATGGGCATAATTATACCCTGTATGTTACTGTTGAGGGGAAAGTCGATCCACACACAGGATTTGTTCTGAACCTTAAAACCCTTAGCAAGATTATTGCTACCTTTGTCGTTGACAAGCTGGATCACAAAAACATCAATCTTGAAGTTGACTTCATGAATGGCCGGCTGGCGTCTACCGAAAACCTCGCAACAGGAATATGGGAGCAGCTCGAGGGGCCAGTAAGGGAGCTGGGTGCAGCGCTGTATTGTGTTAAGCTTGTCGAAACGGAGAATAATTATGTGGAATATTTTGGCAATGATCCTGCCTGATCAGTGTCGGACAATCCTTTTTTCGGAGGGATGTCTCCATTGACACGTATGCTTCATGCGAACAGAAAAAAAAACAACAATGACATCAGAGATCAACAGAGACATGGTCGTCGAGAACAAGATGGATGACTATGAAAAGATAGACCAGTACAATCAGGAAAAGATCACTAAACTGGCGGGTTTTTACAGGGAAGTGCTTACACTCGTGGGTGAGGACCCGGACAGGGAGGGGCTTGAAAAGACACCTGAGCGGGTGGCAAAGGCCATGCAGTTTCTTACCCACGGCTATGACCTTGATCCGGCTGAAATATTGAAGTCGGCCAGGTTCAGGGAAGAATACAAACAGATGGTGATCGTAAAGGACATTGAGATATATTCGATGTGTGAGCACCATATGCTTCCCTTTGTCGGGAAAGCGCATGTGGCTTACATTCCGCGTGAGTACATTGTAGGGTTAAGCAAAATACCACGCGTAGTAGATGCCTTTG
>PWKN01000033.1 GCA_003559735.1 Bacteroidales bacterium
GCAGTAATACGATAATTGACAGGAACTGTTTCATTGTTTTACACGGTTTAGCCATCATTCGGATCGTTTCAAAAGTACAAAAAAACTCATTGTAAAGAACAATATATGATCAACCAGGTTGGTTTCCTGTTCTATTGATGATATAACTGCCTCACCCGTGCGCGTGAATGTGCAACACGGCCAGGGTCTGTTTCCTGCATTATTGATGCTTACAGCCCCACCCGTGCGCGTGAATGTGCAAGACGGTTCGTGAACTGCATTATTGATGATGGATACCTGGCCTGCGTGGCTGCCTGGCTCAGGCAGCATATTTATTGTATTGTGTTGATATAATTTTTTGTACATTGCAGACACATCAACAATGGTGAATCATAAAAACAACACAGTCATGTTAAGGACCATTTTATTCTTTTTCGGATCATTATTCATGATGCATCTCACAGTCAATGCGCAGGAGCTGGGCAGGCTGGATGCTGTTGAGCGATTTGCTGCCGGGGCAGCCGGTTATCTTGAAGGGTTTTCGGAAAGTACCGGGAGCAATGATTTCATTTATCACAGTTTCAGGAGCGATCTCAGCGAATGTCTGCTTACCCGTTCCACCAGCGGTGAGATGCATATTGAGTGGGTCACCCGGGCGGTTTGCGACGACTTTGAGGGCGAAGGACTGGGTTTTGTGTGGATTGCTGCCATTGATATCACCGATGACCAGCATATTTTTGATGTTGAGATAGACGGTATAAAAAGGTTTGAGATCTCGTCCGGATCAGGTGATGCGTGGCATCTGACCTCGGACGATGGAGGAACGCTTAGTTTTGTTGGCGTTGAGACCGACATGCATGGTGATTCGCACGGTTACATGGCACTGTGGGCCCCCGCTGCGTGGCTTGTTCCGGGAGAACCATTATCGGTGAGGATCACCGGCAGGGCAGATCGGAGCAACACGTGGGTTATCGTGTACAAAGCCCCTGATGCAAGCGATTACCTCCAGGAGTCGGTAAAATATAACCGCTGGGTCAACCTCGACATTGAAATGGATGACGCTTCCACGCAGTTCCGCTTTCGGGTGCCGCAGTCGTATGCAGGCAAAGAACTCGATGCCAGGATTGGTGACCAGTCCTATCCGGTAGTGATGAGCAGAGTTGGTGATGCAGCAGCAGGCACATTGCAGTTATACAAAAAGCTGGCGGCAGATGAGCCCATAACATTATCTGACGGGTGGGGCAACCTGCTGGATGTTCGTTCAGCGATGGAAGAAGGGAGCACATCGCAACTTTCCCATCAGTTTATTTTACGCAATGATGTGGTCATTGCAGACCCCGACAAGATAAAGGTCAGCAGCAGGCGGCTCTATACACCAAGGATAACCGAACTGATGGTCGCGTTGGCCGGATCGAATTTGGGGAGTGGTACCATCCTGTTGATGATATCGAGTCACCAGGACATTGCCTGGATGGATTCGCCCGAAAAATGCATTATTGAGCGAGACACAATGTTGCTGACCCCGTTGTTTGAGCGGACAGCCAGGGATCCCCATTACCGGTTTGACATAGAGCAGGCATTAATGCTGAAGGAATACGTTCACCGGCATCCCGGCACGGAACAGATGATTAGCGAGCTGTTGCTGAACGGCCAAATATCTTGCGGTTCGAGTTACAACCAGCCTTATGAAGAGATGTATTCGGGCGAATCGCTGGTACGACAGTTCTATTTCGGGACAAGGTGGCTCAGGGAAGTGTTTGGTTACACAGCCGACACTTATTACAACAAGGATGTTCCGGGCAGGACATTGCAGATGCCCCAGATCCTGAAGAAGTCGGGCACAAAGAACCTGGTGGCCAGCAGGATGGAAGCAGGAATGTACAAGTGGTTTAGTCCGGACGGCTCCTACGTCACCACTTATTCACCCGGGCATTACAGTTATGCCTACCAGGCTCTGCAGTCAAGTTTTTTCAATGCAGCAGAGATGATTGCCGGCACATCACTTATGTGGGAAGAATATTTTGACGACAGGTCAGATGCAGCGGTCATCCCCTTGCTCTCTGACTGGGATATGAGTCCGCCGAATGATTACACTGAGCTGATCGATCAGTGGAACAGCATATCGGAACTTGAGGTAGACGGTGAATACATCCCGGTAACCCTGCCTCCTATAAAGATGGCGCTGGCCCCTGAATTCATGGGATCATTCAGGCAAGCCGCCGACACCCTGAAGCACCTTAGCGGTGAACGTCCGCCAATATGGTTATACATTCACGGTCCCGGCCACCAGAGGGCTATTGCAGCAAGCCGGGAGGGAGACATACTGCTTCCCGCGCTGGAAAAGTTTGCCACTGCAAACGCCCTGGTTGACGGCACATTCAGAAACTATCCCGCCGACCGTTTGCGCGAAACCTGGGAGGCGAAGATCTATCCTGATCATGGCTGGGGAGGCAAAAACGGAGACATTACAGATGCGTTGTTCAAGCAGAAATATCTTTTTGCCAGAAGTGAGGCCCGGCATATGCTGGAGATCACTTTACGGGAGATATCATCAAAGATTGATACTGACGGTAATAAAGGGATGCCCGTGGTTGTATTCAACAGCCTGGGGTGGGAGCGGAGTGATCCCGCATCATTCAGGGCATTTTTTGACCAATCGGAGGTTACCGGGCTGCAGCTGACCGACGGGAACGGTCGTATTGTTCCCTTCCAGCTCAGTGATCTGTCATATTATGATGACCAGTCGATGCGGTCGGCCACGGTCACTTTCATCGCCAGCAACGTACCTTCTATTGGGTACCAGACATATTACCTTGTTCCGGGCGGTGCCTCTTTGCGGGATCTGGAAACAGAGTTTGATACAACCTATGAGAACCGTTTTTTCCGGATCGGGTTTGGTGATGGCGGACTCACATCGATCTATGACAAGGAGCTGCAGATGGAGCTGGTCAACACAGAAAAGTTCAAAGCCGGGGAAGTGTTTGCAATGAATTCGGAAGGCACCGGGGCAGGGGAGTTCAGTGACTTGCAGCATACGGATATGTTCGGATTTGACAGGGCAGCGAACTATGAAGCCCGCTGGCAGGTAACGGAAACCGGCGATGTATACACCAGTTTTGTTAACCGTCAGCCCATCAGGAATGCCGTAATCGAGCAGACCATCATATTGTATGATGACATCAGGCGTATTGATTTCCAGGTTGACTTACTGAACTATGAAGGCGTGTTGTACCGTGAGTATCGCATGGCCATACCATTGAACATGGAAGGCGGACAGGTAAGTTACGAGGTTCCGTTTGGTGTTGTTGATGTTGGCAGGGATGAGATCAGGGGAGCAGCCGGTGAGCGTCATACTGCCATATGCAAGGAGCTTCATCCGCGCGGGATAGAGAACTGGATAGGGGCCAGCGACGATCGTTTCGGGGTTACGTTAAGTTCTTCTGTTGCCGTGGCCGATTACATTGATCCGACAGATGACCCCGCAGCCAACATTATACTTCAGCCCCTGCTGCTTGCCTCTCGCAGAAGCTGTCATCATGAAGGGAATGAATATCTCCAGCCCGGAGATCACCATTTCAGGTTTTCCTTCTATTCGCACCAGCCAGGCTGGTCGCACGGCTTCAGGTCAGGACGCCAGTCAAACGAAGCACTTATGGTTGTTGCCGGTGCCAGACCATATGCCGGAGCACGGTTACCCGGTGAGATGAGCTTTTTCGGGTTGGGCGATGACAATGACAACCTGATCATCACCACGGTAAAGAAGGCAGAAGATTCAGAAGGGGTGGTTGTGCGGTTGTTTGACATCGAAGGCCGGGAGACAGAAGCCCATATCAGTGCATTTACCGGCATTGACCGCGCCGCAAGGACCAACCTGGTGGAGTTTTATCCCGAGCCGGCAAACGTGGATAATGGCCGGGCAATCCTAAGCGTTGGGAAATATGCCATTGAGACCTTGCTGATTGAACCCCGCTGATGCGCGGGTAATACCTTTGCCGCCGGAACTTCCAGCTTGCGCACCGGAACTTCCAGCTTGCGCAGCGGAACTTCCAGCTTGCGCACCGGAACTTCCAGCTTGCGCAGCGGAACTTCCAGCTTGCGCAGCAACTGGAAGCTTCCAGGGTAATACCTTTTCCACCGGAAGCTGGAAGTCCCTGCGGAAGCTTCCAGGGTAATACCTTTTCCACCGGAAGCTGGAAGTCCCTGCGGAAGCTTCCAGGGTAATACCTTTTCCACCGGAAGCTGGAAGTCCCTGCGGGAGCTTCC
>PWKN01000167.1 GCA_003559735.1 Bacteroidales bacterium
CGGCATTTTCCTGCTCACCCTCCAGTCTGAGCCACCTGACGGCGGGACCACAGAGGGTGGTGGCAGTTATTTAGAGGATGAGGTAGTAACCATCACAGCCACGGAAAACATTGGTTATGCTTTTGTTGAATGGAAGGAGGACGATGTATATGTTTCTGACGATGCCGCTTATTCCTATACCATGCCCGGTCGTGATGTAACCCTTACCGCGCATTTTGAAGCACGCACGCATACAATTACGGCTACAGCGGGTTCAGGAGGAAATATAACTCCTGACGGCACAGTAACAGTAGACCATGGCGACGATCAAACATTTACCATAGAACCCGGCGAAGGGTATGAAATCGACGATGTGCTGGTTAACGGAATCAGCCAGGGCGCGATTGCCGAATATACCTTTACGAACGTTACTGAAAACCAAACAATAGAGGCAAGCTTTAAGAAAAAAACATACACCATCACAGCATCCGCCGGCCCCGGCGGAAGTATCAGTCCGTCGGGAACCATCACAATTGAACACGGCGACGATCAAACATTTACAATAGAAGCCAATGAAGGGTATGAAATCGATGATGTGCTGGTTAACGGAATCAGCCAGGGCGCGATTGCCGAATATACCTTTACGAATGTTACTGCAAACCAGACCATCCACGCTACGTTTGCCATCAATCAATACACCATCGCCGCCACGGCTGACCCCGCTGCTGGTGGAAGTATAGATGGTACCGGGACTTACAACCACGGCGAATCGGTTACACTCACTGCCAACCCCGAAGCAGGATATGAATTTTTATACTGGTCAGAGGGGGGCGTTGAGGTGCCAGGCGCTGGGGCTACCTATATTTTCACGGCAACCGAAAACCGCACGCTGATTGCCCACTTTACCTTGTCGGCGCACACCATCACCGCCACGGCAGGCGACAATGGAGAAATTGATCCGTCAGGGGACGTTTTGGTAGACGATGGCGACGACCAGGTGTTTACAATAAATCCAGACCTGGGCTTTGGGATTGATGATGTGGAAATAAACGGGACACCCATCGATCTGGATACTGACCCCGCATGGGATGAGGCAACCCGCCAATACACATTTACCAATGTTACCTCCGATCAGACCATCCATGCTACGTTTGCTTTTTTATACTTTGTGATCGACGCCACCGTCGAACCTGTTGATGCCGGCACAGTCACCGGTACAGGTAATTATGACCAGGACGAACAAGTAACCCTCATTGCCACACCCAATCCAGGATACGAGTTCCTTCACTGGACAGAAGATGATGTCATTGTCGAGGTGGCTGGTGTGCCTGCAACGGCAACATATACATTCACCGCAACTGAAAACCGAAACCTCACTGCACACTTTGACCCGATAACCTATACCATCAACGCGGTCGCTTTCCCCGTCGCAGGAGGCACCGTCACAGGTACAGGTACATACGAACCTGGTGATGAGGCAACACTCATTGCCACACCCAATCCAGGCTACAACTTCCTTCACTGGACAGAAGATGGAGACGTTGTCGAGGTAGATGATGTAGCTGCAACCGCCACATATACTTTCATCGTAGAAAAAGACCGCAACCTCACTGCACACTTTGACCCGATAACCTATACCATCAACGCGGTCGCTTTCCCCGTCGCGGGAGGCACCGTCACAGGTACTGGCACATACGATCCTGGTGAAGTAGTAACCCTCATCGCCACACCCAATCCAGGCTACAACTTCCTTCACTGGACAGAAGATGGGGACATTGTCGAGGTGGATGACGAGCCTGCAACGGCAACGTATATTTTCAACGCAGATAAAAACCGCAACCTTACTGCCCACTTTGATCCACACGAATATACAATCACTGTCACCGCCGAACCAACCGGCTGGGGCACCGTGAGCGGCACAGGAGTCTACCAACAAGGTGAAATGGTGACCGTTACAGCCACACCAGAACATGGTTATGGCTTCGTGCACTGGAAGGAAGATGATGTGGTAGTGGCTGATGCTCCTGCAACATACGAATTTATGGCCGAAAGAAACCGCGACCTGGTGGCCCACTTCACCAACTTATTCCATATCATTACAGCTACAGCCGGACCGGGAGGGTCGATCGATCCTGCAGGTACGGTTACCGTAACCCACGGTTCAGCCAAAACATTCCTCATTGAGCCCGATGACGGATACCGTATCGATGATGTGCTGGTAAACGATATTACCAGAGGGGCGGTCTCAGAATACACATTTACAAGTGTAACCAGAAGCCATACCGTCGAAGCACGGTTTGTCACAAAAACCCATACCATCCATGCCAGTGCCGGAACCGGTGGCAGCATCGACCCTTCAGGCAGTGTCTACATTGAACATGGTGAAGACAAAACCTTTACCATTGAACCAAACCTTAACTATCTCATCGACGACATACTGGTTGACGGAACACCCATCGATATGGATACCGATGACGGATGGAATGCTGCAACCGGCGAGTATACGTTTGAAGACGTGACCGATAACCATACCATCCATGCGCTGTTTAAAAGACAGACATATGTCATCAATGCCACCGCCGGTGCCGGTGGAAGCATAAATCCGTCGGGTGCGGTGGAAGTGACGCACGGTACCAACCAGACGTTCACCATTGAAGCAGACGACGGATTTGAGATCGACAATGTGGAGGTTGACGGCGTAACTCAAGGGGCAATTCCATCACATACATTTACCAACGTAACTGCCAGCCATACCATTCATGCCAGCTTTGTCAAAATGCAATATACCTTGCTGTATATAGCAGGCGACAACGGTACCATTGATGGAGATACAGAACAAACCGTCGATCATGGCGACGATGGAACATCCGTTGAAGCGATGCCTGACGATGGATATCATTTTGTTGAGTGGAGCGACGGATCGACTGATAACCCGCGTACCGATACCAACGTGGAAGACGATATTACCGTGACTGCGCTTTTCGAGATCAATACCTATACGCTTATATACATCGCCGGCGATAACGGGACCATTGATGGAGACACAGAACAAACCGTCGATCATGGCAGCGATGGAACCGCCGTGGAAGCAATCCCCGCCGATGGATATCATTTTGTTGAGTGGAGCGACGGAGAAACAGAAAACCCGCGTACCGATACCAATGTGGAAGACGATATTACCGTGACTGCGCTCTTTGAGATCAACACCTATACGCTGACCTACACTGCCGGTGATAACGGAACGGTAAATGGGGAACCGGAACTGGTACAGGTGGTCGATCATGGCAGCGATGGAACCGCCGTGGAAGCAATCCCCGACGATGGATATCATTTTGTTGAGTGGAGCGACGGTCGAACTGATAACCCGCGAACCGATACCAACGTGCAGGACGACATAACCGTTACTGCCCATTTCGAATTTACCGTATTCGATATCCATTTTGTTGTGAGAGACAATGATGGAGCAGACATCAACGATGCGGTGGTCACCCTGAGCGATGAAGAAACATATGAACAAACAAACGATCCGGGCGACTATTCGTTTGCCGGACTTACACCCGGGACATACAGGTATGAGGTGAACCGCGACAATTTTTACAGGGCACAGGGACAGGTGGTGCTTGTCGACAAGGACGTTACCCGTGAGGTGCGACTTGTTGCAGACCCAACCTCCGTTTACGACCACGACAAACAACACATTCTGGTCTATCCCAACCCTGCACGCGACAGGATCACCATCGAAGCGGAGCAAAGGTTTACCGAAATACGCATGATCGATGTGTTGGGGCAAACAATATACCACGCTGCCATTGAGGACAAACAACACGTTGTCGATGTGTCGGGATGGCAACCCGGACTCTATTTCGTGCAGATCATTTCTGACCAGCAGATGATCACGCAAAGTGTGCAGGTGAGCAGGTAACCATACCTCCTTTGTCGCGCGGCTGTTGATTGGGCCACGTGGCAAGGGAAAAGGCAATGCGATTGAAGATGGGGATGGAGATGGAGATGGAGGAGTTGGCAGCCCCCTGAATGGCAACATAACGGCTGGTCATTGATCAGATGTAAGCACTATTGAAAAAGATATAAAACCATATATATGTTTGTTTAATAGTTTTTAATCACTATATTTGCTTGTAAATCAATTTTTGTTAAGTCCATTAATCAGAAACACATTTGCATGGGTTCGCTCCCGAAAGTCGCTGCAACTGTCCGGCAAAGATGATCC
>PWKN01000270.1 GCA_003559735.1 Bacteroidales bacterium
CAAGCACAAATTTTTTCCGTTCCCGGTCATCAGCAATGATATCCGACAACCGTTCATCAATCCAGCGCAGATACCTTATCCCGGCGGCTATGTGATCATTCACCCCTGCATCTAACGGGAAATCCAAAAATTCTGCCGTCTCAGGCATTATCTGCATAATGCCAAATGCTCCGGCCCACGACTCCGCCAGCGGATTGAACCGCGATTCCTGGTACGAAAGGGAGGCAATCAACCGCCAGTCCCATCCCACAATCCCGGCATAACGCTTAAAGTAATCATCAAAAACCGAAATGTTGCCACCACCCCTTGAATGAAAGTCACTCTTGGCAATAAACACACTTCGCGGATTGTCAAAATACCGTTCATAGATTGCCGTATACTGGCGCGTGGACTTAAACTCCCGCAGCCATTCATTCAATGTTGCCAGCAAATTACCGGCACCACTCCGCACAGCCCACGCCACGTGCTGGTCAAAGCCAAGGGGAGTATGGGCATCAATATGTGCAAAATAAACCTCATGGAGTCGCGCCAGCTTGTTGTCAGCCACCGTATAGTCTATTGAGCCCCTGGCAACCAGCTCGATCAGTTCCTCCGTACACTTCCCGCTTACAACTATATGGATCGTATCCCCGATCTCTTCCATTAAATGGTACAAACGTTCCACCGCCTGCGAATGCTTGCTTACGTGCACTGTCTTGCCAGCCAGGTCGAGTTGCGAACGGATCAGGTGATCTTCAATGTCGGACGAACGCATACTGTACCACCGTTCCGGCTTACGCTGTACCAAAACCTGGTGGCTTTCCCCGATCGGTTCGGTGAAGGTCAGATGTTTGCGTCCCGATCCTGTGATGACTATGCTACGGGCAATAATATCGTAGCCGTCATCATCAGACAACCGGTCAATGCTTTCATCGAGGTCGTTATTGCTCGTGAGCTCAAGGTCTGCACCAATATGTGCGGCAAAGTGCGTTAGAAGCTCGAGCTGAAAGCCCATCGGACTGCCCCGGTAGACAAAATAGTTGATGGAGTTATTGTCGGTGACAGCACGCAAAACACCGCGCTCAACAATATCTGCCAGGTCTGTGACATGCTCTGTCTCATCACTGCCATAAAACCCATCATCCTTCTCAAACCTGAGAATGGCTGAAATACCCGCAATAATCATCAGGGAAATTGCCAGGAAAAGAAGGATCCTTTTGTTCAATCTGATCATACTTGCTATTTGGTTCATAAAAAAGACCACAAAATTACTAAAAAAACTTTTAACCATTTTTTTTATCTTTGTTGACCAACGGCCAAAAAGCCAAACTGTATGTTTTTCAAAGACGTAATCGGCCAGGAACGCCTTAAAAGGCAACTCATCCATAATTTTAAGCAACAGCGCACCGGACATGCACTGTTGTTTTACGGCAGCGAAGGCACCGGCACCGTAGCCCTCTCCCTGGCTTTTGCACGCTATATTTTGTGCGTCAACCGGACAGACGGGGATGCCTGTGGCGCATGTGCCTCTTGCATCAAGATGAACAAACTGGCACACCCTGACCTCCACTTCTTCTTTCCGTCTGCCCCCAACCAGGAACATAAAAAAGAGGTGAGCAGCAAGCTTTTTGTCAACCAGTGGCGTGAGCTGCTTCTCGACACACCATACTTTTCCTATTTCCAGTGGTTGCAAAAGCTGGGGGTGGAAAACAAACAGGCCATCATCAACGCAGAAGACTGCAACGACATAATCAGGGTGCTGGGCATGAAATCGTACGAGAGTCCGTACCGCATCATATATATCTATATGGTCGACAAGCTGTATTATTCTGCAGCACCGAAAATCCTGAAAATCCTGGAAGAACCGCCGCAAAACACCATCTTCCTGATGATGTCCGACAACAAAGACAGGATACTGAACACCATTTTGTCGCGCACACAAATCATGCGCATCCCGCCGCCCGGTGAAGAAGAGATTGCCGGTGGACTGACTGAAAAGTTCGGGATCGAACCCAAAAAAGCCCGTGAGGCATCTTTCCTGGCAGACGGAAGCGTATCAGATGCATTGAAGTATTGTTACAGGGATGAAGAACAAATGGCCGACCTCGAATCGTTCAGAAGCTGGATGCTGGCTTGTTTTCGCAACAAACAGGACGATATCATTGACTGGGTGAATGACATTGCCACAGCAGGAAGGGAAAAACAACGGTCTTTTTTCCTCTACGGACTGAATATATTCAGGATGTGTCTGTTGCAGAATTACGATGCGGAAACCCTTATCAGAACAGGTGAACAGGAACGGGCGTTCATTAAAAAGTTTGCCCGTTATGTAAATCACCGCAACATCATTCAGATCGTGGAAGCTTTTAACCTGGCCATTGTACACCTGGACAGAAATGCAAATGCCCGAATTCTTTTTTCGGACCTGTCTTTTCGTGTGCATAGTCTGATGAGGGCCGGAACCGGTTGACACCATATAATTTTGTACCTTTGCAAACCAAAGACAGGTATTTTGGATAAGATAGATCAACAGCCATTTTTATCGAGGGGATGTTGTTGTGCCCCCCAGCCACACACGCGTCAGCTGAATGTGTTCAGACATTCGTGCAACAAGCTGGATGCGACTAACTGGCTGCAAAACATTAAACCGCCCGAGGCTTTGCCCTCTTCAGATATAGTAGAGGTGCGTTTTAAAAACAGCAGAAAAGATTTCTTCAGGGCTGCACCTGAACTTGACCTGAAAACAGGTGATATTGTTGCCGTTGAAGCATCACCTGGCCATGATATCGGCATTGTTACCCTGACAGGTGAGGTGGTGCGGCTGCAGTTGAAGAACAAAAAGGTTGACCCCGGCGACAATGAACTGAGAAAGGTTTACCGGAAAGCAAAGGTGTCTGATATTGAAAAATGGGTCACCGCAGTCAAACAGGAAGACAGCACCATGCACCGTTCCAGGGAAATTGCCCTGTCGCTTAACCTGGAAATGAAGATCAGCGATGTTGAATACCAGGGTGATCGTACCAAAGCAATTTTTTATTACACAGCCGACGACAGGGTCGATTTTCGTGAGCTGATCCGTGTCCTGGCCGATGCCTTCGGGGTAAGGATAGAAATGCGGCAAATTGGCATGAGGCAGGAGGCAAGCAGACTGGGGGGGATCGGGTCGTGCGGCAGGGAACTCTGTTGTGCCACCTGGCTGACAAAGTTCCGTTCCGTGTCTACCAATAATGCGAGGACACAGCAGCTGTCGCTCAATCCGCAGAAGCTGGCCGGACAATGCAGCAAGCTAAAGTGTTGTATCAACTATGAAAACAGCTGCTACCTGGACATGTTAAAAGATTTTCCCGATACGGAAAAAGAGCTGCTCACCAAAAAAGGGGCCGCCATATATCAGAAAACGGACGTGCTGAAGAGACTGATCGGATACGGATACAAGGACAACCCTGGAAAAATATTCATGGTCCCCGTCGACAGGGTGAAAGAGATCCTCGCAATGAATGAAAAAAATAAAATGCCTGATGATCTCTTTGATGAGAACGAAAACAACGATTCGGCAGAACAACAAACCTATAGTCCGGAAAACAACAACCTGGAAGACAGCCTCACACGATTTGACAAACCACAGAAAAAGAAAAAAACCAAACGAAAAAGAAGAAAATCAAAAAACAACCAGAAGGCATTGCCTAAATAGTGCCTGTCCACAAATTCAAGTGTCTGCAGGAATGACCGTCAGTGCAATCTGCCGGTCAATGATCATTGATGTTTTAAATGTTTGCGCCGTCCGGAATTTTGGGGTGTTCCGTTGGTGCAATCTGCCGGTCAATGATCATTGGTGTACCCGCAGGTGGATGTTCAGAGATGGTGCGGGTGCCTTCAGCAAACCTGACTGGGTAGGGCTCACCTGACCAGGACAAAAAATGGTCTGCCTGACATCAGCAACCCTGGCTGGGGAGCGGTTCACCTGACCAGGACAAAAATCAAACACTGTATCAGATGTACAAATCAGCTTACATAGCAATTGCTCTCTGCGTCCTGACAGGATTGGCCGTTTTCCAGTCGTGCCACCCAGGTGTCGTTTACCAGGAACAATACAGTGTAGACCCGGGGGGATGGCACTACCAGGACCATTTCCATTTTGAGATATCGGTCAGCGATACTTTATCGCTGCATGCATTGTACCTGGACGTAAGGAATACCAC
>PWKN01000171.1 GCA_003559735.1 Bacteroidales bacterium
GAAGATGTGCGCCACGACTGGGGTGTACAGGACTTTGGCAACGGCAGTGTGGATGTGCTCGCGGGATTGCGGCCATCACTTTATCAAACCCAAAAACGCCGTGCCGGAGCGACAGGCCAGTTAGAGTATTCTATCTCTGAACGGTCGAACCTGTATTTCATGGGTACGTTTAACAATTTTGTGCATGAGGAGATCCGGACCGATGTCAGGCATGGTATTGATAACGGAAATTATGTTTCATCGACTCTTGTCGAAAGGGCGCGCTTTGAAAAAGAATCAAGGAAATACCGAAGGATAACCGACCTGTATTCATTTAATGCAGGCGGGCAGCATGATATTGGAAGCCTTATCGTAGATTATAATGTTGGGTACTCATACGGAAGTTTTGATGTGCCGTTTCGCGAATACTATTCCTTCCGTCACGCAGACCGGCCCGATTATATTCTAGATATCTCCAACCGGGAGTTTGGCCAGATATCATTTGCCAATGACTTTAACCCCACTGACTACGAAAAAATGAGGGTCCGCCACTACGAATTTCGTCGCGACGATTCAAACGACAACGACTTGTACACAACCCTCAACCTTACCGTTCCATATAATCTGGCAGGCTATTCGGCCCATTTTAAATTTGGTGGTAAGTACTGGCAAAAAAACAAAAACAGGGATTATAACAGGAGAAGATTCTCATGGGATGGTGACGAAAACCTGACAATGGCCATGCTTGGAATTGATGAGGAAAGATGGATGATTGAAGACAGGTATAACCTTTACGGATTTGTGGACTGGGACACCGGGTATGATTTTTTCAATGACAACAGGACCCTTTTTAAAGAGGACATCAACCGCACACGTGAACGCTCCGACCCGAGTTACTGGGAAGCCGGAGAAACCGTGGTTGCCGCTTTTGCCCTTACCGACATCACCTTTGGAAAACTCAATGTGAATGCCGGGGTTAGAATGGAGCAGGTGTATACAAATTATAAGGGCAATCGAGTTGTATTTGATGATAACGGCGACTGGCAAGAGACCGTTCAGGTTGATTCGGACGGAGATTATGTCAATTTCTTCCCAATGCTGAACTTACGTTATCAGATCGACCGGACTTCCAATCTGCGTTTTGCCTTTACCAACACAATATCCAGGCCGGAAGACTTTGAATGGCTCGTGCCTTTTGAGTTGGTAGAAACGGAAGACAGGGAACTTTCAAGAGGAAACCCCAATCTTGAACCATCTACATCCATGAACCTTGATCTGATGTATGAGAAATTTCTTCCCAACGTAGGACTGCTTTCAGCAGGTGTTTTTTATAAAGACATGGACAAGTTCATTTACATGGAAAACGCAATCGTCTCCGGCGGACCCTATGACGGGTTTCTGCAAAGGATGCCGGTAAACGGAGAGAGTGCAACCATTTGGGGTATTGAACTGGCATGGCAACAGCAACTCACCTTTTTGCCCGGTGTACTTAGCGGACTGGGAATATATGCCAACTACAGTTACATCGAATCGGATGCAAAAATCGTGATCCCTGACGAGCGCCGCATTGCCCTTCCTCAACAGGCTCCGCACATCTTTAACATTGCCCTGTCGTATGACTGGAAGGGTTTTTCCGGACAAATATCGTACAACTATCGTGACACGTGGCTGCACAGTGTTGGTGCTTCAACAAGTGCACCATCTATAAGCCAGATCGATGACATTTTTCTTGACAGGTACTTTAAAGCAATCGGTCAGCTCGATCTGGTGTTGTCGTACAATTTCACCAATAACCTGAGGATATTTGCCAACTTCAATAACCTGACCAACCAATCGCATCAGCACTACTTCTACGACCCCATATATCCCTATCGCAACTCTTTCCATGGTTGGTGGAGCAACATGGGGTTACGGTACTCCCTCTGATCCGCTCCTTTATTACAGTCAAACTCCCGGTAGTCTCACTCCATGATAGCCGGGAGTTTACTATATTTACCCGGAGAAATGAACCATTATTCAATAATATAAAATCCGAAAGATGAGAAAATCAAAACCCACAACCCTATTAGTAGTTTCCATTTGTGTATGTACTCTTTTTGTTACTGCATGCCAGCAGCAGCCTGAACGTATGTTTTGGTCGCCTTACCAGGATTTAAACTGGGAAAATATAGGTCATTATGATTCAGAGTTTCACACCCATCCCGGGCTGGGCAATGAACAATACGACCCACACCAAACAATAGACCGTTATCATGAGGAAGGATACCATATTTTGGCACTTGCCGGACACGACTACGATATACCGAGCGATTACATTTCAACCATATATCCATGGACTCAATTGGCTGACATTTACGAGATCATCAAAGATATTGAGAATCCTACTGAAGATTATAAGACATACGATGAAATGGCCAACGAGCCTTTCGAAAACCGTGATCCTGTTGCCTTGAACATGGTATCTGTTCAGGGCTGCGAAGTGTCTGCACCGCACCATATAGTGAGCCTTTTCAACCCACTGTCGCAAGGGGCAGAAACAGAAGATGAAACGTTTCAGACCATCCAGGATTATGATGGACTGGCATATTTCGCGCATCCGGGACGTTATGTGGAACGGTGGGACTTAACGGCCGACTGGTATGTTGATCATTACCGAAACTATAATGTCCTCATCGGCCAGTCCATTTATAATCGCGAAAACCGTTATCCGGAAGATCGTCCGTTTTACGATAAAATCGTGCATATACTCGGGCATGAAAGACCTGTTTGGCTTTTTGGAGAAGATGATATGCATTATGAGAAGACCCTGGGGTGGAACCGTGATGTTATTCTGCTTGAGAACTTTCGTCCGGGATCCATGCATCCGGACATTCCGGATGGAAGCGCTCCGGATGTAAAAAACGCCCTGATTAACGGGCATACTTATTTATGGAAGCCTTCCGGGCAATACAACAAGCGCGCATTCAACATTGTTAATGTTCAATTCAGTAAATATGACATTATGCTTATTATTGATCAAATGGATGAGGTTAATGAAATTATCTGGAATACCCATAATCCCGCTTCCGATAAAACTGAAGCTATACATACCGGAAGTTCCATCTCGCTTTCTGACGTACCCGAATTCAGCAAATTTGTAAGAGCAGAAATCAAAGGAGATAAGGGAACTATCTATACGCAACCTTTTTATATCATACATCCTGAATAATAACTCATTTAAAATCCGATACGAAATGCAAAAAATGATCATATCTTTTGTAGCACTTTTTTTTGTTTTATCCTGCACTTATCAAAACAACAAAGCCGAAAATGATTCATTTGCTAAACAGCCGGACGTTCAATTTGCTGCTTCAGAACACCCTGACCGGATTTTACAAAGTGTCTCTGAGGATCCTGCAAGGCAAATCAATCTTTCATGGCGCTCTTCATCAGATGTAGAGACGGGGTTCATTGAGTATTCCGTATTATCTGCAGAAATTACAAAAAACACGAAAGTAGAAACAGAATATGCAACCGTGGTACCGGTTACTTTCGAAAATACTACCGATCACTATTTCCAAGCCAAATTAACCGGACTTCAACCAAACACTTCCTATATGATGAGAGTAGGAAGTAAAAGCCACCGATCTGAATGGTTTACAACCCGAACTGCACCGGAAACCTTTGAGCCTTATCATTTTCTTTATTTTGGTGATATGCAGAACGATATCCTGGAGTACGGTTCCCGAACCTTTCGAAAGGCTTATTCAAGTTTTCCGGATTCAAGGTTTATGATACATGCCGGCGATCTGGTGTTAAGCAGTGGCGATGACGACACATGGGGCGAATGGTTTTATGCGGGGAACTGGGTGTTTCAGCAGATTCCATCTTTGCCGGTGGCCGGAAACAGTGACCACAATCGCATGCAGGAAACGCCGATGGATAAACGAATGCTTTTCCCGCAGTGGAATGGTGTTTTTCAGCTGCCAAAAAACGGACCTTCAGGCCTTGAAAACCTTAGCTATTATGTTGATTATCCCAAGCTGCGTGTTATTGCATTATATACCAACTTCGAGTCTGCCGGCAAAGACGAAAGAGAAATATATATTGACAAACATACAAAGCTAACAGACGATCTTTTTCAAAAACAATTGAGTTGGATGGAAGAAGTACTGGCTGAAAACA
>PWKN01000092.1 GCA_003559735.1 Bacteroidales bacterium
ACCAGTGCCCATGCGCCAGCTTCCATCGATCAGCTTCTTTTACCATTAAAGCCGTGGTACGGTTGTTGGGATAAGAGATCAGCTGATCTTTGCTGAATAATTGAAGATCGAGCGTTATCATCAGCATCGCCACACGTTCACTGAACTCGTAGGCTTCAAGACCAGTAACTTTGTATTTTATCGGCTTTGCCGACTGTAAAAACTCACGCTTGAGGGTCGCCCGCGTCTTTTCACCATCAAAAGACACCTCGTCAATGGCTGTGCCGAACATGGTTATCCCCTCCATGAGATGCTTGTTCATTTCATCCCACTTCCTGCTGGTATAAGCATCAAAATAGGCAAAATATGCGTCCACGATCTCCTGACGTCTGGAACCTGCTTTCAAAGGCTTCATCGGTTTTTTCTTCGAATATACAAAAAAATCCAGTTGCCAAATTATTTTCGTCAAACCCGGAACTTCCAGCTTGCGAAGCAACTGGAAGCTTCCAAAGGGAAAAGGTGTCCCCCGGAAGGGAACTTCCAGCTTGCGCCAGCAACTGGAAGCTTCCAAAAGGGAAAAGGGTATCCCCCGGAAGCTGGAAGTCTCTGCGAGAGCTTCCAGTTCCGGCGGGAGCTTCCAGTTCCGGCGAGGAGGAACTTCCAGCTTGCGCCAGCAACTGGAAGCTTCCAAAAGGGGAAAGGTGTCCCCCGGAAGCTGGAAGTCCCTGCGGGAGCTTCCAGTTCCGGCGGGAGCTTCCAGTTCCTTAGGGTGACTGGATGTTCCTTATCAGCGCATCGCGTATGATATTTCGCAGCTCGAGCTGGTAATTCGAAACTGCGCCGCGCCTCACGGGTCTGTAAAACTCTGCATAACGGGCACTGGCCAGACGGTACTGAAGATTATCAAGATTACCGGTTATGTCAATACCGAGTCGCAGCGGCAGCGGCGACTCCACCAGTGAAATATGGTAGTCGAAATGCATGTCGAAATGATGCCTCCCTGCAACGACTGCTTTATACCGGTCCATCACAACAAGAAATGGATACACGTCTATCTCCTCCCTGAATATAGTGAACTCTGCCGATAAAGAGTCTACCCTGTTTTCTGCCCTCCTGCTGAAACGTAAAGATCTGGCTATTTCAGAAAATGTTTCCCCATCCATTAACACAAGGTCCTGTCCGGTGATGGAAGCCGCTCCCCGTAAAGTCGACTTTTTCATCCTGTACAGGGAGTCAAGGTATGTCTCTACAGCGAGATGAAACTCCCCTGCCCCTTCAAATGAACGCAGCATGGGCATCAGGGTATCTATGTCAGGAATCATCTGCAACAAGCGACTTATATCTACATCAAACATATGATAGTCAATCCCCAGGTACAGATGGTTCTTCCGGGGTGTCCGGTACATGGCTGTCAGCTGCATGTCGGCCGCCGGCGTGGTAAATGTAAGTTCGTCCAGCACCAGTATGCCATCACTGACACGCACATTACCGGCGACATTGGTGATGGTGTCGGGACCAAGGGTGGCCTCCCGCAAATTAACCTCCAGGTTCATCTCCATCCCCTGTGGTACCATATACGGACCGGCAAAGGAGTTGTTCTGATCCTGAACAGTATCGTTTACCATATACTGACCATATCCAGTCGCCTGTTCCGCTACATTTTGTTTGCCTGGATTATTGATCCCTGGATTGTCAGAGTACGCAACAGCCTCATCATCACCAATGCCACTGGTAAGTCCCATTATCTGCACCAGGTCAGTGCGCCCGGAGGAAAATCCGAAATTGCCCCGCAACAGGGAGTCACCCCTGGCATAGGACATCACATTATTTAATACACCGCTGAGCTCAAAATCTGACTGTCCGATGACGAACCGGCCCTGGTGAATATCAAAAGACTCTGTGTCAAAATCCATCGCAATAACGGGTATATCAATGGCATAGGGCAGCAATGCGGTGGTGATTTTACCGTTCTTTATGTCAACATACCCTTTGACAAGCCACTGCTTGAATACATCTTCCTGGTTGCTGTCATATTCAACGTCGGTCGTCAGACCTGCATTTTCAGCAATAAATGAATGTGACCCCATCTGCATGGCAATGCTGTTGCTGCTGTAATCAAGATAAACTGCCGGCATACCCAGGGTGTCATCCCCAAATGTCAGGGTAAAATACCCGGCCGGATGTTCAACATCCACAGCAATGGTGTCGATCAACACACTTGCAGAGCCTATGTCAAATGAGCAGGACAGGTCAGCAATGAAACCTGTTTCGTTTAGATCAGACGATGCAAACAGCAAATGTGTGCTTGCCAGTGATGCGCCAAAATGGTCGCTGCCCGCCACACGCAACTGCTCAGCAACAATGCTTCCATTAACAAAACCTTTGCCACCTGATGATTCGTCAGACGCAGGTATCGAAAAAAAGATCGTGCACCCCTCACCATCCACAGTTAGCGTGTCGTAGGCCACAGAAAAATTATCAAGTGAAGCATTACCAGCCAGTTTCATCTTGTCAATCGCCATATCCATGGCCTGCGACATGGTAAATGCTGTTTGCAACTGACCACGAGCCTTGCCGTGCATATGCACACCCATGTTATAGGGGATCAATGAATTGAACTCCTCAAGCAACAGGCTGACTTCGGTATCAAGGTCAAAAAACAATTCACCCAACAAGTCGTTCACCCTCCCGCTGGTTGTCAGAGTGGACGCCGGGGTTTTTGCCTCCAGGTGTCCGATGTGAAGAGTTGATTGCCAAGGATCACCCCCGCTACCAAGCAGCTCAAAATCTCCGTGTATTCCGCTAAGAGGAAAGGGAAAAAGTGCGTGGTGCAATTTGCCTTGTTTTAAATCAATCTTTAAATCCAACCCAGGAAGCTCAGAACCGGTAAGGCTTCCCTTAATAGTACCACCCATCCCTATTGTGCCAGCTGCCTCAAAGTCTCCAAGCGGCTCCATATATGCAGCGGGGATCATTTTCATCAGATCATCAACCTGCATGCCCTGTATCGCGAAGGAGATATCGGCGATAATGGTTTCGCCAAGGTCAACAGAAGCATCTGCATGGACAGTCAAGTCATTTATTTCTGCATATCCGCCCTGCACTTTCGTATGAAGGGGCGACAACAGTAACTCAGCAGGAATATCTGCCTTGATACTGGCACTTTCCAGGTAGGATACCCCCTGGTGGTCAAAAGAAACAGATGCATGATCTACGGCAACCACTCCCCTGACCAGGTCACCCTCTATGCTCCCGCTCAAAACAGCCATCAGTCCGTCGATGCGCACATTCATCATCGCAGTCTGGTCAGCATAAAAAAAGTGGATGTTATTCAACGCTATCCCCTCCAGTAAAATGAGGGGCAAAACACCGTCCGCCGCCTTCTCCTGATCACCGGAAAAGTCAGTGAGGAACTTTCCATAATTTGACCGTCCGAGCGAATCTGCAAAAAGGTTCACAAACCCATCAGACAAGATGAATTTGTCAACAACTAGTGCACGGTCTTTCCATAATGCCCCGGCATCAATCACACAGTAAAGATTTTTTGTATATACCAATGTATCGGAAGGGGCAGCGTCAAACGGACTATGTATGGAAAAATGGCTGACCTGAACGGACAATCGTGGAAAAGTACTGAAAAAATTCAACTGTACCCGCCCGATTTCTGCCTGGTAAGGCAGGTACCTGTCAGACTGCTTTGTTACAATAGCAGTCAGCCGGTCAGGGGTAAAAACATACCAAACCCCAATACCCAAGGCTATCAACGTCCAGATAAGCAAAACGATCAGCGACAGAAAGAATATGGACACAATGCGGTTCATGAGTTTTGTTATTTTGTTTTGTTGTGTTCTTACTCAACAGGAGCCCCAATGCGACGCACATCCAGTTGGGTGTCCGTCAAATGACGTGCCATGTGTCATATCCAACAGGCGCCCCCATGCGATGCACATCCAGTTGGGTTTATGTCAAATGACGTGCCATGTGTCACGGTCAACAAGATCCCCCGCGATGCACATCCACTTGGGTGTCCGTCAAATGACGCGGCATGTGTCACGGTCAGCAGGCGCCCCCACGCGATGCACCTCTACCTGCGCGCCCGTCAAATGACGCGGCATGTGTCACGGTCAACAAGATCCCCCGCGATGCACATCCTGTTGGGTG
>PWKN01000233.1 GCA_003559735.1 Bacteroidales bacterium
GAACCGGTACATACAAAAGCACTCAGACTGGAGGTCCGCCTGCCCGAAAACTTCTCAAGCGGACTGTATGAATGGGAAGTATATTGAAAAACACCAACAACACCCCAAACCCAATGAAAAACGCACACCAGGCAAACAGATGCCTGCTTTCCGGTCACATTCCTCTCTGGTTTAATAAAGCACACCTTGTTGTGGCAATGGCCGTATTCTTTTCCATGCCATGGTTCACCTCCTGTAAGCAGGAAGGGAGATCATTCAGTTTTATTGTGTGCGCAGACACCCATTTCAATGGCATTGATTCGCTCGATGCACCCCTTAATAGATTTGCAGCCCAATTAAACACAATGTGGGAACGGCCCTTACCCGACAGCCTTGCATTACACCCTTCCAGGCCACGCGGTATTGTGATCGTTGGTGACCTCACAGAAGATGGTCATCCGGAAGAGTGGAAGGCATTTACCAATGCGTTTGGTTTGCAGGGAGAGGGCAGGGTAGAATACCCTGTTTTTGAAGGGTTTGGAAACCACGACGGAAATATCGGGGGAGCTGTAAGGGAAGGTATCCGCAAGCGGAACAAGTCGAGGCAATACGTTACAACGGTTTCGGAAAATGGCTTGCATTATGCCTGGCAGTGGGAAGGGATTCACCTGTTGCAATTAAACCTCTACCCTTCTGCTGAATGGGATCCCAATTGCGGCTGGTGCCATTTCTTTCATGAATCTTTTCGCGAACCACAAAACAGCCTTGGTTTCCTGGAGTACTACCTTGAGAAATATGTCGAACCGGAACACGAGTCCGTCCTGTTGTTCTTTCACTATGGATGGGACGATTTTAGCGGGCTTTGGTGGACAGAAGAAGAGAAGCAAGCTTTCTACGAAGCCATCAGCAATTACTCAATTGCCGGAGTATTTACCGGCCACCGGCATATCATTGAACACCATCATTGGAAAGGCCTTGATATTTGGAGCGTTGGTTCACCAAAAAAACCTGCCGGTGAACAGGAGTTTGTTATGGTTCACGTTGAAGGTGATTCATTGTATGTCCTGGCTTCTAAAGGAGATACATGGATAAAATCCTGGTCCAAAACAATCGGTGATCCTTTATGATCCAAAAGAACACGCATGCATGTAAAACCATAAACCCAAAAACAATCGCCAATATGAAAACTTTACCATTCTTTCAAATGCCTGCCATTCTGATCCTTGCGGTCGCTTTTTTTGCCTGTCAGAGAGATGCGCGGGTAGAAATGCCCGGTGCCATTGACCCGCAGATCGTCCAGGATCAAGACGACATGACATGGGATGACTACCGGCCCATCCCCGGAAAAAACTGGGCAAACCCCTCACTGGTACCCGAACGAGAGTTCAGGATAGCACTGATCGCTGTTGATTTTGACGACCAGCCTTTTGTGATGACCAAGCCAAAACACTCAGACCTTTTTGGCAATCCACAGATCGATCCGGTGTCAAGGGAAGAGATCCCACAGTTCTATTCCGACTTCTTTTTAAAGCCCAGTGAAGTGAATAACCATCAAACGATCAACGGCTACTGGATGGAGCAGTCGCGCGGACGTTTTGGTGTTACAGTGCTGAACCCTTACGGGCCCTACCGCATGCCGAGGAAGCTCTGGCAGTATGGGTTAAGCGAATGGGGACAGAATGCGTACACACCGGATGGGAGCATTGTTAATTACCGGATGGAGCCAGATGTTGACGCGCTCTGGAAGGCCGACGTGGGTGACGTCAGGGACCAGTATGATGCCATTCTCCGCATTTATGCAGGATATGACGAAACAGGTGTATGGCAGGAATTTGGTGAGATGAAATTCCAGACCAAAGACGACATCCCACCCGAGTGGGGCAACCCCAATCCCGACAAACCCAGGTGGGCACCAACCCGTTATGTGGAATGGACATCCTGGAAAGCAGCACAGATGCAGTGGGGGTTGTCGTCGATGCGCCAGGGAGAAAATTCGGGTACGATCACGCACGAGATCGCACACCTGGAATTCCGAATTGGCGATAACAACAACAACCCATATGTTGAACCTTACCGGAGGGTCGGTTCGGGGACGTGGGACATGATGGACCGGGGATGTTTCAATGGTCCGGGCGGACCCCATATGCGTTGGGTGGTACCACCCATTGCGGGGGCGGCAATGCCCGCCGGACTAATGGTCAGGAACCGGTTAAAAGTGGGCTTTCTCGACGATGAAGATGTATTGACCCTGAGTCGAGACGGACTGGCAGAGACAGGTACGGTGGTCGCCCATGTCACCGCCAGGGCGGTTGAACCGCTTCCAGGTTCTTACGCAGGTTTGATCGTCAGACTGGACGGTGAAGAACCCCACGACAGAACCCCGCCAACAGACCCTGCCACAGACCCCCTGTCGCCCGGGGTGCCCACTTACAATTTTTATTCAATGGAGGTGGTACAACGGATCGGCTACGATTCGTTTTGTCCTGATAATGGCGTACTGCTGGCAATGAACAAAGACGAAGAAGGGCAAAGCGGCGGACCGAATTCATTCAACCTGTTCAACTGGGTGATCGATGCCAACCCTGGCGACATGAACATGATCGACTTCAAGCGGCCCGACGGCACACCGGTAATGCGTACCATTGCTGATTACCGTCAGTTGAACAATGCATTGTTTCATGCCGGCCTCAATTCGGGAAGCAAATACGAGTATGTTGATGAACCCAACCGCCTCCACTTTTATATCATTGACCTCCACCGCAACACAGATGGGATACTGTCATACACCCTGGCTGTCAGGTCGCTCGACGGTGAGAAAAACAGGCACCGTGACTTCACCCTATCCCCCCCTGATGCAATTAATGCACGGGAGGGTGTGCAGAAAGTCCTCTTCAGACTGCAAAACAATGATCCCGGCGTAGATGCTTGTCCGGATATACACCCATCCGGAGAAGTCAACAAATACCTGAACAATGATGTGTACCGTTTGGCAGTGAATTCTATGGGTGAAGGATGGGATGTGCAGATACTGAATGAACTTGTCTCGGTGGAGACTGGAAAGGAAGCAGAAATCCCAGTATATGTCAGCAAGGGCAAAGATGCATCCGGCACGGCCGATATTATCCTTGTGGCTGTTTCTGAAAGCGATCCTGCTGTCAGGCAGGTAGCTGTACTGGAAATAACCGAATAATACACGACCGTTGTTCATGCAGTGGCAACAACCTTTATTAGAAGTGATACACCAAAACCATTATTTATCGTTGATCATCATCTTATTCCTTCTCCTTGCGCCTTTAAAAGCCGCTTCATTCAATAATGCGGGTGAAGCCCTCCTTTCCGAAACCCCCATTACCTATTCCGGCAGTCCGGCTGTGCTGAAAGTTTCAAGGGTGTCGGAACTTATGGTCGAAATAAAACTCTCTCCCCTGGGCAGTGACGGCACCATAGTGCAGCAGCTGACCAATTATTATGAGTTTGACATAGCATATATGTCGGCAGGGGAAAACGACCTGGTGTTTGAGTTAGGAGGCGAGCTGTACATGATGGATCTTTCAACCCAAGATTACAAGCCGTTTGAGATCAATCCGGAGTTTTCCCTTTTTGTGATGTTGATTTGTATATGAGCAGTATCCATTTGACCCAGAAAAAATCCAGTGTTTTATTCACTGTTGTTTCTTATCAACCATATAAAGTTTTTAATATGAGAAAAAATACAATTGTCTCATTATGCATCGGGGCAGGGGTGTTTGGTTCCTGCCAGGAAAAAAGAGAGCAACCACAGCAGATGCCGGATGTGCTGTTTATATCCATTGATGATATGAACGACTGGATTGGCTGTCTTGGCTGGAAAGAGGGGGTTATGACCCCAAACCTCGACTATCTGGCATCGCAGGGGGTTTTATTCACAAATGCACACTGTGTGGCACCCGCATCCTCCCCTTCACGTGCAAGTGTATTTACAGGTGTTTCTCCAAGCACCTCGGGTGTTTACGCCAACCAACACGATTGGAGGGATTCCCCTCACCTGGAGTCTGCAATCACCATTCCTGAGTATTTCAGGGAGCTGGGCTACAGCGTAAAAGGCGGCGGCAAACTGTTTCACGGATTATGCTGGATACAGACTGCATACGGGGTTGATCAGAATGATCCGGACCTGTGGGATGAGTACTTCCCCTCGAAGGAAAGATCACTCCCTGAGACTTACTGGCCCCAATCTGCAACTGTGGACAGTGAGGGTACAGTCAGGTGGACCACTATTACAGGACCGGGCACTGAGAACAGACCCTCCTATTTTTTTGATTACGGTCCTTTGGGTGAAGATGAAGACTGGGCGGATTACAAGGTGGTTGACTGGGCTATAAGTGAACTCAAAAAAGATCATGACAAGCCGCTTTTCCTGGGTGTTGGAATATACAGGCCGCATATACCCTGGTTTGTGCCACAGAAGTATTTTGACATGTATCCGCTTGATGAGATAGTGTTGCCGGAGACCAGGGAGGATGACCTGGATAATATCTCTGAGGTTGCGTTAGGATGGCTTCGCCGTGGCTGGCAGCAGTGGATGATTGAAAATAATGAATGGGAAAAGGCGGTGCAGGCTTATCAGGCTAGTATCAGCTTTTCCGATGCAATGTTGGGCAGGCTTATTGACGGTCTTAAAGAGAGCGGGAAATTTGAGAACACCATCATTGTTCTGTGGTCGGACCATGGTATGCACATTGGTGAAAAGGATCACTGGGAAAAATTCACCCTGTGGGAAAGGTCTACCCGTGTTCCGATGTTATTTTCCGGTCCTGGTATTGATGCAGGTAACCCAAGTGCTCAGGCCGTGAGTCTTCTGGATATATTCCCGACCCTGGTTGAACTGACAGGCAATGAACCCTTCAAACAACTGGAAGGGGAATCTGTAAAACCACTATTGGAAGATCCTTCTTCTTCCAGGGCCAGGCCAGCAGTTACAACCTGGCATTACCGTAATCATGCAGTAAGGGATAACAGGTGGAGGTACATTCAATATCACAACGGGGATGAGGAGCTGTATGATCATCATTTCGATCCTAATGAGTTCGACAACCTGGCGGGTGATCCTGAATACAGGGATATTATGGACTCACTGGGGCAATGGATACCTAAGGTAAATGTGGATCCGATATACTGATCGTGTAAACCAAAAGTGAGGGGTGCTTAACAGATTAAAAAATAAGCGTCGTCGACGCGCACAAAACAGGAAAATCATAAACGCATGGACCAATGCATAAGCCCGGTATTGTTTAACAGTACCGGGCTTTCACTTACCCTGCTAATGACAGCAGCCTATCTCCTGTGCCCGGGAGCCCGGTCACTGTAGTGGGTTTCAAACCAATACCAGTCCACGTCGGGTGTTTCAGGCAACCACTTCGCAAACGAATCCATCAGCTCCCTGTATTCAGGATCGTCAGCCAGGTTGTTGAACTCCCCGGGATCAGCATCATGGTTATAGAGCTCTTCCGAACTGTCTATGTACCGGATATAATTCCAGTTCTCAAACAACACGGAATGGTTGCCCGGTTCGAAAGTAACAATGGCGGGGTATTCCCACGCTGCATCCGGATCAATCAGCAATGGCAGCAAGCTGTTCCCTTCCACAAAATCAGGCATCCTATGCCCAAGCAGATCAGTTATAGTAGGAAATAAGTCGAGCAGAGAAATGGGGGTATTTGTAACCCCAGGCTCAATCATTCCTTCCGGCAGCCTGATAATAGCCGGACTCCTCGTGGCCCTGTGCCATAGTGAATATTTTTCCCATCTGTCTTTTTCTGCCATATGGAACCCATGGTCTGACCAGAACAGCACAATGGTATTGTCCCTGTATTGACTCTGGTCAAGTGCATCCAATATATGACCCACACACTCGTCGGCAAATGTTGTGCTGGCCAGGTACCCCTGAACAGCTTTTTCCCATTGACCCTGTTGCATCACCAGCTCAACAAAAGGTGTCGTCCAGTTCGCCTTGTTAAACTCCGGGATGTCGTCCATTTCATCTTCCGGGACTTCAGGCATTTGAATCTGGTCGATCGGATAGAGGTCAAAATATTCCTGGGGGGCTATATGTGGGGCGTGTGGCCGGTAAATGCCCAGGGCCAGGAAAAAGGGTTGATCATGGTCTTTTTGCAGGTATTGTGCACCAAAGTCCGCAATCTGCCAGTCGCCGCATTCTTCTTTCGAATGAGGTATGGGTCCCCATACACCGGTGCGGCGCAAATAAGGTGCAATGTCTTCCAGTATCTCCATATCTATCCCTTCCAGCCACAGGGCATTTTCATTTTCATCGATAAACAGTTCGTTCCCGGGTGTCCCCATAGGCCCTTTCCACTGATAATCCCAGGATATGTCATCAGAAAACGGGTTTGGTTCTTCCTCCATCCCCCTGGGCAGGTGAAAGATCTTACCTGCAGCCACGGCTTTATAGTCAAAGGTGCGCAGGTATTGCGGAAGTGTTATCCTTTCCTGACCGCCAGGCCTGTCGCGAAAGTTGCCCTGATTTGTGAACTGAAATGTTGTTTCAGGCCTTTGACCGGTCATCAGGTTTACCCTCGATCCGTTACTTAAAGGAACAATGCAGTAAGAGTTTCTGAACATTCTCCCTTCAGAGGCAAGCTTGTCAATATTTGGAGTGATGGCAGGCCCTCCCCAGGCCCCGACCCAATCGTTCATGTCGTCTACAGCGATCATCAGGATGTTTGGAGGTTCGTCAAAATGAATACCAGCCCGGTCTTCTTTGTCTCTAACTGCATCACACGAGCCAAGAAGACAGGCAGAAAAAAGAGCCATACCAGATGTGCGCAGCATTTCACGTTGAATTTTCATAAAACAGATTATTGAAGATTATAATAAACCCGCATTATTCGCCCTGTCTGCAATTTATGCTTAAGCTTAAGACAGGGCGAATAAAGCGGGTTTGTATTTGCAAAAAAGTATGCTATTTGTTATCCCACCATACCCTGGTTGTTATCGGGTTAAATGTATTGTCGGGGGTATGTGGATTCCTGTCCTTTTCAGCTGTAGGATAAGGAAAACGGCGGGGTACGGTGGTCTCGGATTCGGCACCGTCTATCTGTTCCCTGTAGTTCATCACAGGATAGCCGGTCCTGATGAAATAAAAGTGCATTTCAAAGTTGGTGATATAGTTGCTGATGTATTTTTCCAGCATGATCATTTCCTGTGCTTTTTCGACATCTTCAGGCATAGAAAACTGGTCAAGGTATGTTTGAATGGCATTCTCACCAATACCCAGTCCGGCCATATCGGCTGTCACCGCGTCATTAAATGCAGCCTCCGCTTGTGTGAAATTTCCTTTCAACACATATGCTTCAGCTTCAAGGAACTTACATTCCACGAAATTCATGAATGTTTCAGGATAGGTAGGTCCGACAAAGTTGTCGGAAATGCGGCTTGGATGGATATTCGGATCAAACAAACGTCCCGACACCCATCCGCTGTACCCTCCTTCTACGTCAGTAGTAAAATAGACAGGTAATCGGGGATCATTATTTCCCAGCATGTTGTCGACAACAAAGGGAGAGGGTGTCAGCATCCCGACATCTGTCCAGTTTTTTCCAAACTCATAAAAACCACTTTGGAAACCGGTACCTGTATGATGCCTGAATATAGCATCATCGTCGGACGATTGCAATCCGTTGCCGAGAGCGGCAAGCACAGCATCTGCCTGGGCTGCCGCTGTCTTTCCGGGTGCATAGGACAAGCGCATGTGGTACCTGGCCTTAAGAGAATAAGCGAGCCTTTCCCATTTCTGTATATCGCCAAAGAAAACAAGGTCGTCGTTTCCAACGGCCCGGTTCTGCTGGGCAGCGGTTGTGCCAAGGTTTGCTGTAGCGGCATCCAGCAGGGAAAAGACACGATTATACACCTCTTGCTGACTGTCAAATCGTGGCTGGGTGACATCCGGGAATCTGATGGCTTCAGATGCCGGGATCTCCCCGTAAAAATCGGTAAGTGTAGCAAGGGTCCAGGCAGTAATCACCTCAGCAATGCCTTGATAGTGAGGGTTTTCGTTGTCAATTGCCAGTTGGTGTAAAAACAGTGAATGCTTCAGCAGAGCGGTATACATATTCCATGGATTTCCCGAATTGGCTGGGTGGACCGCATTCCCCCACAATCCACCTGCCACGGCAGCCCCTTCGCGGGTGATCTGTGCATTCATATACATCTTGTCTATAGTGATTTGGGAGATTCCATTATAAGCCCACCGGCCCAATACACCAGGAAGATAAACCTCTTCTGATATCTCCTCGGATGTTGGCACATCAGGATCTTCATTTATATCCAAAAAATCCTCGCAGGATGCAAACAAGAAACCAAACACCCCAAGAATAAAAATTAATCTGTATATTGTTTTCATTATTTTTTTGTTTTTATAGGTTTTTATCTCAGGTTCATGGTCACACCGAAGGAATATGTCCTTGTCGCAGGCATTTCATAAGTAAACCAACCCTGTGCATTGGAGGCCCCCAATTGGTTCGATTCCGGATCGGCACCGTTAAAGTCTTTATGGAACCGCCGCCACAAGTTACGGCCACTCAAGGTAATGCTGATGTTATCGAGCCAGCCGACATTTTGAAGCAAACGGTCTGGTAACGTGTATCCGAGCGATACTTCCCTCAGTTTTATAAAATCGGCAGGTTGGATCCTTTCTTCCATCACATAGCTGTAATACCATTGATAGCCTCTTTGGTATTCGGAGAGAATGTCATTCACACCATTGATGACCATATTGCCATTCCCATCATAATGCCCTCTCACCCCCTCATGCACATGGATATTGTTTTCGGGCCGATCTTCCTGGTGAGCAGCCAATCCGTACCACATCAGGTAATAATCAGTAAAGTTGGAAACATATCCACCCACTCTGAAATCAACAAATGCTGATAGGGCAAAATTCCTGTATATCAAAGTGTTTCGTAAGCCACCAGCATAATCTGCCTCATTGGAACCAAGTAGATTATTCCCCCAGTCAATATGATAGTAACCGTAATTCGCTGCATCGGGATCATCGTTTACTATTCTGTTTCCATCGTCATCGCGCACATAGGCCGATCCCCTGAATACCGCATATGGATGGCCCTCCAATATATGAGTGTCGCCACCAAGGCTGATAGAGGGTACATCTTCTGCGATCTTGTCAACATTGCTTCGGTTGGCGTAAAGGTTGAATGCCACATCCCACCGTATGTCGCGGGTCCGAACCGGTGTTCCTGTCAGTAAGGCTTCGAATCCTCTGTTGGTTATCTGACCCACATTTAGGAGCGCCGAAGCATATCCCGATGAAACGGGAAGGTTAGCCGGGAGGATCTGGTCTTTTCCAACCCTTTCGTAAACGGCAACTTCTAATCCGAGACGGTCATTGAGCGCGCGCAATTCAAAGCCAAGCTCAATTTCGGTAGTGCTCTCTGCTATCAGGTCGGGATTGCCGGCGGCTGTCCCCTGCAAGAAGCTGCCAACGCCCATGTATGGGAATCGCATACCCGGCACTCCTGCCCCACCCTGAGCATCGGCAGAAAAAAAGCGGGTATGGATAAGATATGGGCCGGCATCGTTCCCGACGGTTGCATAGGAAGCGTTCAGCTTACCCCAGTCAAGGAAGCCAAGGTCAACCAATTCGGTAAAGATAAATCCAAGGCTGTGGGAAGCATAAAAATAGGAATTGTTGTGCAATGGAAGGGTGGATGACCAGTCGTTACGACCGGTAAAAGTATAATACAAATAATCCTGGTAGGACACAACGGCTTGTCCGAAGGCACTTACCGAACGCTGCTGCATCATACCACTCCATGGGTCGCGTGTTTGTGCGTTTGCAATATTATACCACCCATAGATCTGATAATCTGACCCGTTAATACCTTCTGACATTGAACGGGTTGCCTGAACGTTATGTCCAACCATAAAATCGGTACGAATGTCGCCATCCAGAAAAGATGTTTTGTACTCCAGCAGAAGGTCGTTGTTCAGGTGTACAAATTCAGTATTGGACTGATCGAACACCCCTGTAGTTGATCCAAAGGCAATACTTCCAAGGTCAACATACCTGTGGTGACGTTGGTGGTAATAATCAAAACCTGTCCGGTTTCTAATGGTCAGTCCATCAAAAACCTTAAACTCGAGTCCGAAGTTGGGGATAAACCGATTACGTTCATAGCTGTTATTGGTATACTCTTCTACCCACAGAAAGTTATTCCTTCCCGAACCACGATAGATGCGATGGTTGCCATCTTTATCAAAGATGGGTTCAGGATTCCATGTCCATGGTGCTGACAATAACGAGTTCATAAATGATGATCTTGAATCCCAACCCTCTACAAGGCGGTCGTTTATAGTTCTGGTATAGTTCAGACCGATGGTAGTGGTCAGGCGATCTGTTAACTGAATTTCAAAATTGGTGGCAAAAGAAGTCCTGTCCATTTTGATTGGCGACAAAACACCTTGCTGTGCGGTGTGATTGATGGCACCAAAATAGGCTATACGATCACCCCCACCAGTAATGTCGAAGCTGCTCTCAGCGGTATAACCGGTATCAAAATAGGACCACCTGTCGTATCTTTTTCCCAGTCCGGCTGCTTCCACTTCAGATATTCTGGGGCCAAAGCTGGCAGCCGTTGGGCGTACGTCCACATCAAAATACTCGTATTTTCCTGTATCCGGATTGTAGTTACCGGCTGCCCAGGAAGTGGATAACGGACTCTCATATATCTGGTCGAAATTGGAACGGTGAGATATTCGTATCCTTGGTTCTATATTGAATTGTCCGCTTTTGGTTGTGATGATGACAACGCCGTTGGCTGCCCTTGACCCGTATAAGGCTGATGCAGCAGCACCTTTTAGCACCGTAATGTTTTCGATATTGGAGGGGTCGATATCCAGTCCGGTTGAACTTCCCGGCCCGTAGTCTATGGCTGCGGTTTCAACATTTCTGAAAGGAACCCCATCTACTATAAATAATGGCTGATTGTCATACAGCATTGAAGAGTGTCCCCTGACTGTGATGCGGGCTGCTGCTCCGGGCTGGCTGGAAGAAGTCCTGATCTGGACACCTGGTATTTTGCCCGACAAGGCTGAAACCACATTGCCTTCAAGGGAGGAGATCAGCTCATCAGACGATACTTCTCCAATTGAGTAACCAAGAGCCCTTCTCTCACGAGAAATACCCAAACCGGTAACCACTACCTCGTCGAGTTCCGTAAGTGCGCGAACCAGGCCGACACTGATGCTTCTTTGTTCACCAACGCTGATTTCCTGAGTCTGATAGCCGATAAAGGAAAATACAAGGACATCCTCTTCATCTCTCACATTGATTCTGTACCGACCGTCAATATCAGTTATGGCACCAATGGTTGTCCCTTTTATCATGATAGTTACACCTGGTAAGGCTTCTCTTGTATTGTCATCTATAACCTCTCCGGTGATCATGATCTCCTGCGGAAAAAATTCATTCCCGGAACCAGCATTGTTTGCTTCTGCAAATGCACTGGCATTTGAAAAAGTTTGTGCTACAATAAAAAACAAGAAAAGACTTGTTGCCATCCAGGAAAAAGAGGAGCGAACACCATGTATTCTTGTTTTATCATAACATATTTCCATTCGTTTGTTTTTCATTGTTGTTGTCCATTTGGTTTGAAAAAAATTAATAAACAACACCAGCCCTGCTGTTGTAACATGCATTCACTGCATACAATAATCATAGAGTTGTGTTTTTGATTGAATGACTGTTTTAATGTTTCATGGGCTTTGGGATTGGTAATTACTTAATGGACTATTATTTTTGGAGTCAAATAAAAACCGGCAACAATGGTTAAATTTTGACTTATATATAGGGTGACTCCAAAGGCGCGAACTGCTTGATGTTTCTTAGTATAATATTCCGGCTCACCGCTGGTCATGATTATGATGATTAAAAGCTGGTTTGCATATTTCTGATATATGTCATTACCTGTTCTTCAAGCACAGGCAACAATACTGGTCCGTTTTGTAATATGGCGTCATGGAAGTCTCTGATGTCGAATCGATCGTCCAGGGCCACTTCTGCGATTTCACGTAACTCCCTGATCTTTAATTCTCCGATTTTGTAAGAGATGGCTTGACCGGTACTTCTGATATACCGGTCAGTTTCTGTGTCAATTTCGTGGTGTGATAATGCAGTGTTTTCAGTCATAAACGCCACCACTTCATCCCTTGTCCACCCAAAAGCATGAATGCCTGTATCGACAACCAGACGGCATGCCCGCCACATTTCATACGTCAGTCTTCCGAAATTACTGTATGGATCTTGATACAGGCCAAGCTCCAGTCCAAGACGTTCGGCGTAAAGGGCCCATCCCTCAGAATATGCTGTTACCCCCCCGACTCTCCGGGGTGGGTCCTCCATCTCCTGAGACAGGGCTATTTCCAAATGGTGTCCAGGAACACCTTCATGATAGAGTAAGGCTTCCAGGGTAAACAAAGGTCTGCTTGGCAAGTCATAGGTGTTTACCCAGAAATATCCTCCCCTTTTACCACCTCCGACATAGTATCGCCCCCCTGTATACCTGGGTGCCAGATGATCTGGTACTGCCTCAACTCCATATGGGCGGCGGGGAAGAGAGTGCAGGTGAAAAATTTCCGGCAGTTTGCCGTCTATTTTTTTTGCCAGGTAAGAAGCCTCTCTCAGCAATGTTTTTGGGTCATCGGCATAAAAACGTTCATCGGTGCGCAAGAACTCGAGAAAATCATCAAAACTACCTTCAAAGCCAAGCTGTTGAATGACCCCAAGCATTTCTTCACGGATCCGTTTTACCTCATCGAGGCCTGTTTGATGAACTTCCCCAGCGGTTAACGGAAGGGTTGTATGGTATTCTACCAGGTGGTCATAATAATCTCTTCCCCCCGGCAAATCACTGATGCCTATGCTTTCCCTGGCACCAGGTATGTATTCATTTTCCAGAAAGGCGATCAGACTGCGGTATGCCGGGATCACGCTTTCTGTGATCACACGTTTCCCTCTTTGCAACAGTTTTTCCTGGTCTTTCACTTTGATTGTGGCAGGGAAAGAGGTGAAAGGTTCAAAAAAACCACTCTCTTCCGGCGTATCAACAATTTGGTTAAGTATGCCATGGTGTACACCTTCCGCTTCATAAAGCACCCGCGGCAATGTATGTCCAAGGGCTACACCTTTTTTATATCTTTCGATATGTTGTTCAAAATATTCCGGAAAAGACTCCAGGCGCTCTATGTAGTTCTTATAATCTGCAATGTTTGCCATTGGTGTCCTGTCAGTTAGACCAACAAGCCTTGAATAAAAACCAGAAGGGAATAAATGGGTGTTGAACGCATGCGATTTTATGGCATGTTCAAGCTCCCGCCGCAAAAGGTCATAGGCAATCTGATTCTTACGGGTGAGTCTTCCCCTGTTAACTTCAGATTCAAGACGTTCAGATATTGACACCCTGAATGCATGCCGGCGCTCCAGGTCGGGCAGTGATTCTGAAGGCAGGCGGTTATCTTCCCTGTAATTCCCTTCACTGTCTCCAACAAATGGGTTTTCCCGAATCCTGAATTCATCATATTCATTCATTATGGCATGCAGGCGATCGTTATCGTTTTCAGGTATCCGGAAGGCAAGGGATTCACCAAGCATTTCCAGTGTAATGAGCGAAAGTGGTGTCATACCGGCCTCCAGGAACTCATCCATAAAAGTGGTCATATCGAAGTTATCGCCCTGTTGGATAAAAGCTTCGGTCATGAGTTTTTCCAGCTGCAGTGGTCCGATCATATAAGACGTTCCATAAAGCGGCGACCGGAGATACAATTCAAGATCATGCCATAGAGTGGGACTCTCTTCAGGCACCCATCCGTAAGGAGTATTTTCAATATTAAACTGGAAAGCCTCTTCGAAGGTCATTTCATTACTGTGCATTTTCAGGTCTGTAATAGAACGGGCAGCCCTGAAGGCTTTCAGATGATATGTCAATTCTTCTGCCCTTGGCACACCCTCAATCAGTCCGATATGATAAAACATCCGTTCCAATCCGGTTGCCAGCGCTTCCGCCCTGACAGCATCCACGAAATAGAGCCTTTGCCGGCCCCTGATTGGTCTGTTGTCTCTGCGCGATCTTTTCTCATCGTGGGTATGTCCGGCGTAACCATGTACAGTGAGGGGTAGCGGATATCTGTCAAGAACATGTTGAAAATAATCCCTCACCTCCCCCCTTGAAAACCTGGTTACAGGAGTTGGCGGATCAAAATATGCGGGCACGGTAAACAACTCTGAGGCATGCAGGAATCGATAAAGGTGTGCCATGGCGTTGTTGTGCCGTTTAAAGTAATCCAGACTGCAATCAGTAGGGTGAAGTACAGGAATATGCCGGTTTTTATGCTCTTTAAGCTTCATTGTGGCAATCGCCCGTTCATATTCCCTCTCTGAGAGAAGCAGCAATTCATCCCATGAATATGGCATCAGGGCCACATGTTCCAGGTACCAATTGTAGTTATCTACACCAACGCCTGCACCATTTCTCATGGCAGGACGGGCAGCGATCAACCATTCCCTGTATGTATGGAGTGCATCATAGGCTTCCTGCGCAGCAGTTTGCAAGCCAGGGTGATAATCAGGAATATCGTTGATAAAGCCTTGCAATAGATCCATTTGCCGCCGGGTCGTATATATTGCTATATAGGCAAGATCTGCCACCGGATCAGTCAGGTTAAGGCGCGCCTGGTGCAGTATTTTGGGGATAGCTTCCAGCTGCTGATGTACCATTGCTATTGATTCGTCTGGAATGGGCAGTGAAGGAACCGGCATGGAGGGATACATCTTCGGACCAAACTGAAAACGGATAACTGCGTAGAATGCCGGATCTTTTTCCCAAGGTCTGGTTACCCGGTGTTCAAACTCCATCCCTTTCATCTCCGCTTTTACAATTCGGTAATCCACCTGTTGTGACATACCCCATCCTGTGGTGTCAATATCCGAAAGCCTTTCCTGGTAACGTATGAGTTCCTGGAACTGCGCATTCATAGCATCAGGCGAGTAGTCTGGAACACCATTATGAACCAGGGGCAGATGAAATTCCCGGAAAGAATCATACAGTTCAATCAACTTGCCATAAGAAGCATCTTTTTTGTCTTTTTTTGCATTTGACGCCGTAAGAGTGCAAGCCAAAACAGGCATCATCGAAAAAAAGAGAATCCAAAACAATCTGTTAAATGCAGGCATAGTGCTCAACTATTAATTTATTATAGAAACTGGCAATTTACTTTGCTATTAGGGCCCGTTCGTGGCTATTATTTTCCTGCAATTTAATAAAAACCATTATACAATGCAATACCCGTTGCCTGTCGTTAAAAAAGTAATTTATTCCAGATAATAACCAATAATATTTACCAAAGGGCGGATTTTCAATAATAACAATGCACACCCTATTTAAGCAATTAGCAACTTAAATGCATTATAGTTAAAATTTATGCTAATATAGTACGCTTTTTCGTAAAACATGTTAAACCCTTCAATGTCTTTTTGACTA
>PWKN01000126.1 GCA_003559735.1 Bacteroidales bacterium
CATCAAAATAATTGACTGTGACTGTTGAGCTGGTTGCACAACCTGTGGAGTTGTTCTCTATAGTGTAAACAAATGTGTAGGAGAAATCAGGATCCAGCCCTGAAACAACCGTAACCGGATTGTTGGGCGATTCTATGGTTGCAGTATGTGTTCCACCCACCTGCGACCATGTCACGGTTTCACCGCTGAATTGAGGTGTATTCCCTTCTAAAACTACTGATGTGATCGTTGGGTCACAAAGTGTGATGTTGCTTCCTGCATTCGCTGTGGTAATATTCCCGAGGGGTGGTGGCACTGTAACAGTTACTACATCCTCTCCGCTGGCGCATGGGCCGGTAACCGTCCATCTGAAGGTATATGTTCCCTCAACCAGCCCTGTAACAGCGGTTGTGTTGTTATTCGGATTGGCAATATTGGGCACATTGGGTCCCGACACATATGACCAGGTGCCAATTTGTCCATCGATGCCGCACCCGCCGAAAGTACCGGCCAGGTTGGTGCTTTGGGTGGTGGAATAGCAGCCATCAAGATTCTGTGGGGCTCCGGCGCTGACGGGTTCTATTCCGCCGCGATTGACAACCACCACATCATCAAAAGATGTACATCCGGCGGTACTGGTGATGGTCCATCGTAAAGTCACCGGGCCACAGGATGTTGCTGCAAAATCTACGCTTGTTGTTGGAGAGGTGCTGTTTTCAAAACTAACACCGCTGCCCGACACTACAGTCCACTCCCCGCTTTCACTGCTACCGGGTTCGTTTGCAGACAATGCGCCAACGTTGTCCCCGGGGCAAGCCGTAAAACCCGCTCCTGCATCCGCCTGTGTGATCGGAAGGACCGTCACGGTCACATCCTGAAAAACAAGAGAACCATCCTGACACCTGTCAGATAGCCTGAAAGTGTAGGTCTTTCCAGCTACCACGTTAGTAATTTCTGTAGTCAGGTAGGTTGGAGACACGATGGTCACTTTGGGACCACCGACCTGAGACCAGGTAGCGGTGCTGCCTCCTTCGGGGTAAGCACCAGTGGCGTTGCCAAATAAAAATACTGGTTCATCCGGACAAACTGTTTGTGGTATCCCCGCATTAACCGAACAGTTTTGTCCCTGTAAATGGGTGTGGGTAAAGAGTGCGGATGAACATATCAACAGGAGTAATGCGGTTCTGGCTATTGAGAAGATGTTATTGGAGTTGCGTAGGCGTTGTTTCATAACACAGAGGTTGGTGATTGGTAAAGTGCCTGCTTTTTTTTATTTGTCTGCAGAAACGACAATTTTTGTGTTGCGTCGGTTACGCGATGGCAGTATTGTCACCTTGTCGTCAAAAACCCTTTGTTAGAGGCGGGGATGTGTCTGTTGGTGACAGACCGTAATGAATGTTTACAATAATATATATAGGCTAAAGTATACTATTTGTTAAGAGTAGTGAAATTTTTTTGCAAAAACTAATTTCACAAAAATTTCACAAAATAGCATAAAAAGCAGATTAACAACAATATGCAACAATATACATAAGTTACTTATTTGGAATCACAATAAATTGTGGCGGTTATTCTGTGAAGTGATGGAGTCGTGTGGTCAGCGGTTCTCAAAACCAGACAGGTACTCAATGATGTTGTCGCTGCGGCTGAGGTGGAGTTTAGAACGGAGCCTGTGCCGTGCCATCTCTATGGCACGGCAATTCTGCATGGTGATATCTGATATTTCCTTGGTCGTAAGGCCCATGGACAGGAACATGCAGAGTTTTTGTTCCATGGATGTCAGGTTGGGGTGTTTGCAACACAGCGAATCCATGAAACGGCTCCTTGAAGGGGTATATAGCTGTTCATATCCATCCCGGACATCCCTGTTGAGTTGTTTGTGGATCAATTCAATCACTGTGTTGATCTTAGAACGGGTGGAAGAACTATGGGTGCTGTGCTGTATCGTTTGTATGCGCTTCAGCAGATCGGTGAGGAAGGCATCGGACTGCTCAATGGCCACAAGGTTCGATCTGATGGCTTGCTCATTCAACATAAGCTCTCGGTGAAGTTTCTCGTAACGGGCACCTTCATCATCACCCCCTGCCTTATCCTCTTTTCCACCCTTCCTTTTGAATAGAGTGAATAGTCGTTTCTTGTACACGGGATGACGGTGATCTCTTTTGTTGCGGAAAAATGCCATAAACCCAAATCCAACGGCGGAAATGGCTGCAAAAAGCAAGAGCAGCAGGATCCAGGTGTTCATCATTAATCGATTGCTTTCAGGTACCTCAGCAACTCATTGTCCGTATTTAAAATGATGGTTGTTTCTTCATCGAGCGACTTTTCAAGGCTTTCCATTGCACGCAGGAAACCATACAGCTCGCGTGAAGCTTGGTTGCGGTTGTATGCTGCAGCATAGATCGCCGTGGCTTCTGCGTCGGCACGGCCGCGGATCATCTCTGCCTCACGCATGGCCTCTGACTGGATCCGGGCCAGGTCGCGTTCTTTTTCTCCTTCTATGCGCCGGGCCTCACCTTCACCTTCTGAGCGGAACTGGTCGGCGATGCGGTTGCGCTCACTGATCATCCGGTCATATACACGTTCGCGGACTTCAGTGACGTAGTTCATTCGCTTAAAACGGAAATCGAGAATAATAATGCCCAGGTCGGCGGTTCGCTCATTGGCACGTTCGAGCACCAGTGCTTCAATGGCTTCACGGCCAACAGAAATATCCTCCAGGTATTCAATATCTTCCAGGTAATCCTCATACACTTCGGGGGTACGGTTGGTTGAACGTACCAGGTCGAGCAACAGGTGACTGGCAATGGCATTGCGTGTCTCACCGTCAAGGATGTCGTCGAGCCGCGACTGTCCCGAGCGCTCATCACGCAGGCGGATGAAGAACTGCAGGGGGTCGGTGATCTGCCAGCGGGCATACGTGTCGACGTGCATGAACCGTTTGTCCTGCGTTGGTATCTGGTTGGGATCACCGTCCCATTTAAGGTAGCGTTTGTCAAAAAACTGAACCTTCTGTATCAGGGGCACCTTGAACTGGAGACCGGGTTCGGTACGCGGATCACCTACGGGTTTCCCAAACTGGGTGATAATGGCCTGGCGGGTCTCATCGAGGATGAATACGCTGCTCCTGGCCAAAATGATGGCCACCGCGACGAGTATGATGAATGTGATGTGTTTTGTTTTCATAATGAATTGAATAAAATTGTGTGACCTGTTTTTTCTTCGTTGTTTATCTCTCTGAATCCTCGAGTCCGAACCGGGCACCATCGAGGTTCAGCAGCGGCAATACATTCGTCCCGTCCTCATCGATGATCACCTTGTTTTTGATTTGTGGCAGTATCCGCTCGATCGTTTCCAGGTAGAGCCGTTTTTTGGTCACTTCCGGGGCGTGGATGTATGCTTCATATATGGAGTTGAAGCGGTCGGATTCACCTGTGGCATGGTTTACCCTGGAAAGTGCATACCCTTCGGCCCGCTGGATCGTTTCCTGGGCTTCACCGCGGGCGCGTGGAATTACACGGTTGTATTCCGATTCAGCTCTGTTGATCAGCGTTTCCCGTTCCTGCTGCGCTTCATTCACTGCGTTGAAAGAGGGTTTTACCGGGTCGGGCGGATTTACGTCCTGCAGCACCACCTGATCGATGCGGATGCCGTTCTCATAATCATCGCACATTTGTTGCAGCAGCACCTCCACACTGGTGGCAACCTCCTGACGTCCGACCGTCAGCACCTCATTAACGGTACGGTCTCCCACGATCTTGCGCATGGCCGCCTCCGACATGTCGTGCAGGGCGTCTTCGGCATCACGTACCTGGAACAGGTAATTATATGAGTTGACAATGCGGTATTGTACCACCCACTCCACATCGGCCAGGTTGAGGTCGCCCGTGAGCATAAGCGACTCGTCGCGGTATGGGTCTTTTGCATAGCGCGAACGGGTGCCAGCCTCCAGGGTGCGGAAGCCAAACTCCTGTTTCAGCTGCCGCTGAACGGGTATTTTATAGAGTTTCTCCAAACCAAAGGGGAGAATGAAATTCAGTCCGGGTTGCAGGGTGCGGTTGTATTTGCCGAAGAGCAAAACCACCCCTTCCTGTTCCGGTCCGATGGTCTTAACGGAGGTGGCGATCGCAAC
>PWKN01000214.1 GCA_003559735.1 Bacteroidales bacterium
CGATCGCTGTCTGGATGACCCAGACAGCCCTTTTCTTATGGTTTTCATGGTCAGAGCCTTTCTTTATGATGGGTGTTACCTGATATCTATGATCTCAATGTCGAAGATCAGCACGGCATTACGCGGAATGCTCATTGTGCCCCTTTCCCCGTATCCCAGGGCAGACGGAACGAGGACAAGTCCCTTTCCACCCCTTTGGAACTCCATGATGCCCAAACGGAAACCCAGGATGGTGTGCGGAAGGTACATATCTGCCCCGTATCCGGCATCAAACACATCGCCATCAAGCAGGTAACCGACATAATTCAATTTGACCGTACTGAACTGATGCGGGTATGCGCCACTTCCTTCTGCCTCGGGCGCAATAAAAACCCCCGACTCGAGCTCATAATATTCCTCAATGCCATTTTCTTCAAGATACTCCAGGATCTTTCTCCTGTCTATTTTTGCCCTTTCTTCATGATGGTCCTTGCCGCAGGAAAAAAGCAGCATCATACCAATTGCAGCAGCAATGACCAGTAGATTATTTTTGGAAATTATCATTAACGTTTTGTTTATTGTTTTTGCTGGATTTGATCCACGCTATCCATTACAAATATACATGATTTTTTTCATGCAAAATTTCACACAGACGCATGGAGAAAAATATAAAAAATCTTCTTATTCAAAAGCACTCCCAAATTTTGCCCCTGCATCTAACGGCCTTTTCCGTTGAATCAACCCCCACAACTCTTCTACGGCCTTGTCCGCTGAGCCCATCTACCCCCTCATCTCCGGTCATGTCCGTTGAGCCAACTCACTCCCCCTCTTCTACGGCCTTGTCCGGTTAGCCAAAAAACAAGCGCAGGTGGCGATAAGAAAAATCTGCTGTTCGAAGCACCGACCGAAGGGAGGTGCAAGTTTAGATTTTTCCGCCACCAAGTGTAGTTTTTTGAGCGAAGCGGACGAAGCCTTGATTTTTTTTGATTACTTTTTTGTATCAAGACAAAAAAGTAATGGAATGAAGCCTTGATTTTTTTTTGATTACTTTTTTGTATCAAGACAAAAAAGTAAGGTGGATATCCCTAACGTTAATCTACATTGTCGTGCAGGAATGAATTGTTGGACTTGATCTGTGTTTGTTTGTCTTTGGATTCATTCAGGGTAAAACGCGAAACATGCGTCTCGTCGCTTGCAGGAACAGGGCTGAGGCTGATCTTTCTTCTGATAAAAGCTGGCTGGTTTTCCAGGTCTGCCAGTCCCTCAGGGGTTTTCATCCTGATGCTCAAATCTTTCAGACGTTCTTCCCGTTCTTTCAACCGCGACTCTGCTTCCTCTTCCGTCAACGGGTTGTCGCCCTGGCGTTCGCCTGGTCGGACATATGTGGACTGTTCCGAAAGGGTCTGCTTAAACTGTTCTGTCTGTTCCTTTGTCAACGTCCTGGTATGAACCCTGCGTGTTTCCGGCCGATCGTCTGATTGGCTGTCATTTTTTATTCTGAGGGTCATCTGTTCGTTCGCGTCTTTATTTTCTTCAAAAGGGCCCTCCCATTCAAAGCTTTGTTGTTTGTCTTCTCCTTTCGTCTTGTTCTCTTCGAGTGTTACGACTTTTTTGTTTTTGCGCGGTTCCCCTTCGTAGAAGTTTTTCTTTGCGTCGAATCCGGTAGCTACCAGCGTGACACTGACCTTTGCTTCGAGCGACTCGTCTTTACTGAGTCCCCAGATGATCTCAGCACCTCCACCAGCTTCATCATTGATGTAATCAGTGATTTCCGTGATCTCATCCATTAAGACTTCTTCTTTTCCGCTGGTGATGTTCAGCAGGATGTTTTTTGCCCCAATGATCTGGTTGTCGTTCAGAAGAGGGGATGACAAGGCGGTTTCAACGGCTTTTATTGAGCGGTTTTCCCCTTCAGCGCTTCCATTGCCCATAATGGCCACGCCACTGCCTGACATTACCGTTTTTACGTCGGCGAAATCAACATTGATGTTTCCGGTCAGCGTAATGATCTCTGCAATCCCTTTTGCCCCTGTGGTCAGCACATTATCGGCTTTGCCAAATGCTTCTGAGACCGACAGGTTGCCGTAGAGCTCCCGCAACCGGTCGTTGCAGATGATGAGCAGGGTATCGACATTCTCAGTCAACTCTTGTATCCCTTCTTCAGCCTGCTGACGGCGTTTGCGTCCTTCAAAGGAAAACGGGATGGTGACAATGCCCACGGTGAGGATGTCCATTTCCTTAGACGTTTTGGCAATGATGGGTGCGGCGCCCGTACCGGTACCACCTCCCATGCCCGCTGTGATGAACAGCATTTTCGTATGGGATCCCAAAGCATCCCTGATGCGCTCAATGTCTTCCAGTGCTGCCCTGCGGCCTACCTCCGGTATGCTCCCTGCACCGCGACCTTCGGTCAGGTTAACGCCCATCTGGATCTTATTCGGAACAGGACTGTTTTCCAGCGCCTGGGAATCTGTGTTGCAAACAAAAAAGTCTACACCCTGTATGCCCTGACGAAACATGTGGTTTACTGCATTGCTGCCGCCGCCACCAACGCCCATTACCTTGATGATCGAACTTTGATTTTTCGGTAAATCGAATTTAATGATGTCTTTGGTCATAACTATCTGGTGTTTGGTAAATAATTAGCTGTTTTGTTAACAGATCGAACCATTATGGTTTAATCCTCGCTGTCTTTTTCAAAAAACTCTTTTCCCCTTGAAAGGATCTTTTCGAAGAAGTTTCCTTTCTGACCGGTCCTTGTTCCTGCAACAGGCTTCCCAGGCTTCTTTCTTTGTTCTATGGCTTGAAAGCCTTTAATGACAAGGCCGACACCCGTTGCGTGCATCGGACTCCCCATCTCACCTGAAGGAGACCTGGCCAGGTGTTCATTCGGATAACCGATGCGGGTATCCATTCCGGTCACAAACTCGGTGAGCTGGGCTACGTGCTTTAACTGGCTTCCGCCGCCGGTCAGGACGATGCCGGCGATCAGCTTCTTTTCGTAACCAGATGCCTTGATCTCGTAATATACATGCTCGATGATCTCCTCCATTCGTGCCTGGATTATGTGTGCCAGGTTTTTGAGGGATATCTCTTTGGGCTCACGACCCTTGAGTCCGGGAATGGAAACAATTTCCTCATCCTTGTTCTCACTGGCCAGTGCCGAACCAAAGCTTATTTTCAGAGCTTCGGCCTGGTTGCGGATGATGGCGCACCCCTCCCTGATGTCTTCGGTGATGGCATTGCCGCCCAACGGAATGACGGCGGTATGCCTGATGATCTCATCCTGGAATATGGCCATATCGGTTGTTCCGCCGCCAATATCCACCAGCGCCACACCGGCTTCCTTTTCCTGCTCACCAAGTACTGCTTCTGACGATGCGAGGGGTTCCAGTATAAGGTCACTGATCACCAGTCCGGCTTTGGTTACGCATTTGTTGATGTTCTTTGCTGCCGCCACCTTGCCGGTGATGATGTGAAAGTTTGCCTCAAGGCAGTTGCCCGACATGCCGATGGGCTCACGAATGCCCTGCTGGCCATCAATGATGTACTCCTGGGGGATTACGTGGATGATCTCTTCACCCGGTGGCAGGGCCAGCTTGTACATACTCTCAATGAGGTTGCCGGTTTCCGCTTCAGAGATCTCCTCTTCTATGGCATTGCGCATGATGCTTCCCCGGTGCTGCAAACTTCGAATATGCTGTCCGGCAATGCCCACATTGGCAACCTTGATCTCAACGCCTGAATGATCGCTGGCTTCAGATACCGCCGTGCTGATTGAATTCACCGTATGCTGAATATTTTCTACCACACCGCGGTTAACGCCCAGGGAGTCGGCACGGCCCAACCCGAGGATCTCTATCTTCCCGTATTCGTTCTTACGGCCAACGACACAAGCGATTTTTGTTGACCCGATATCCAATCCTACAATGATTTCAGAAGATGCCATAATAAAAAATATCTGTTTGTTTGTTCATAAATACACTTTTTCATCCAGGGTATGTTGTTCATACCTTCATTCCCCTTATTCATTGAGAACATACCACCTGGTGCCTGAATTCAACATTCACCCTCCCGTAATGATTCCAGCCTATTTGTGTTAGTCCGCGCTGATAGAACACACGCAGGTTACGGAACTTTTCCTCAATCCTGTCTGCGTGTCCGAACTCAATGATATGGGCGCCGTTTTTGGGTATCAGCTCAAACTTGCCTGTGGGGAGCACAACAATGTGGTCGATGAATGCCTTCCAGAAGGGATCATTGTGAATATGGGATGCCAGCGCATAGAGGCCGGACAGGACCCCCATCTCTTGTTCTTTTTCCCGTCTGACAGTCGTTCCGGGCGAATATGATGTGTTTATGGCCCCCGTGACGAGCATTACCCTGGCCGTATGCCGGTCAGATAAGGGAAACATATATCCTTTTACATCAATATAGTAACTCTCATTCTGTCTGTTGATGATCCGCATCAGCGGATCACGCAATGTGGCGTCAATACGAATCTCTCCATTAATGGAGCGGTACACGTGTGCCTGGTCAACAAACGCATTGTTGTCAACAATCTCCTGGTAAGCCTGGAGGGGAGCTGGTGCGCCCTGGTTGTCGCCTGTAGCATCAACGTTCCTGGCAATCAGATTTTTGATGTCCTCCACGCTGATAAATGGGTTGCCGCTTTTGCTGACGACCTGGATGCCGGCAGGGGTGTATGGCGGTTGATGATCATTGCGGGCAGCAGAGCTGGTCAGCATCCACACCCCGGTGACCAGGAGCACCATTCCGGAAATGAGTATCAGCTTCTTCATTATTTGCCTGTTTTTTTCAATAACGCCTGTTTGATCGGTTGTGCAAAACGGTCGATGTCTCCCGCTCCCATTGTGAGCAATATGTCGGTGTTGGTTGTTTCAATGATGGTCAGCAGTTCGTCGCGACGGCAATGCCTGGCCTTTGCATGTTCGATCTTGTTGAGCAGCGTGTATGCGTCAACCCCTTCAATGGGTTCTTCCCGTGCCGGGTAAATATCGAGCAGGATCACTTCATCGAGCAGCGACAGGCTTTCAGCAAACTGTATTGCCAGATCCCTTGTCCTCGAATAGAGGTGCGGCTGGAAGATTCCGGTGATCTTCCTCCCTGGCCACATTTCACGGGCCGATTCGATGCATGCATTGATCTCCTCAGGATGATGTGCATAATCGTCGACATATACGGTATGTTCATTCTGAATGTGGATGTCGAATCTGCGGTAAACCCCCCTGAAGCTGCTGAGGGCAGAAAGAATGGTCTCTGCACCAATATTAAGCTGGTGGGCAATTGCTGCGGCAGCAAGTGCATTTTCCATGTTGTGCCGACCCGGCAGACCCGGACACAGATCATCAACAGTCAGCCGGCCTCTTATGTTTGCGTGATACAACCCCCTGTCTACAAACACATTGTCGAGATAATAGTCGGCGGGACCGTCAGGGTGATAGGAATAATGTGTCCCCTTAAAGCCGGTCTTCTCGGCAATTCCCCTTGCTGCGATCAGGATGCCCTGAGGTGGCAGGCGATTGGCAAAGAGGGCAAAGGCAGACAAAAGGGCCTCTTCACTGCCATATACATCCAGGTGGTCTGCATCAATGGCACTGATGGAGGCGATCTGTGGCGACAAACGGAGGAACGACCGGTCGTATTCATCCGCTTCTGCGATCAGCCACTGTGGGTCAGGGTCGCCGATATAGTTGCTGTCGTAGTTGTTGCTGATCCCTCCCAGGAATGCAATGCACGGGATCTCTGCCGTCTTAAGAATATGTACCAACATGGCGCCGATGGTTGTTTTGCCGTGGGTGCCTGCAATGGCTATGGTTGGAGTGTCGTGTGAAAGCATTCCGAGTACTTCCGAGCGTTTCCTGATGGGGAGTTTATGTTCTTTGAAATGGCGGTACAAGCTGGTGGTGACCGGCACGGCGGGGGTATGTACCACCAGGTCAGGGGATACGGAAATAGTGTCGGGGTCGTCAGCGTGACTTACCATTATGCCTTCATCCTGGAGGGATTGTGTGAGCGGACCTGGTGTTTTGTCGTAACCACTTACGCAGACTCCCCTGGAATGGAAATACCTGGCAAGGGCGCTCATACCGATTCCTCCTATTCCGAGGAAGAACATTGTTCTTATGTTGTCTATGCGTTGCATATATTGATTGTTCATTTCTTCATCCGGCATTCATAATACAGGATGCCGGCTTATTGATCTTTTTCTGTTGTCATACCAAGGGCCACCCCGGCAATCACATCAGCGGCATTCCTGTAGGCCAGTCCTGCCATCTTTTCCCTCATTCGCTGCTTTTTCTCTTCATTGAATATCAACTCCAGTACTGCTTCCGGAAGTCGTTCCCTCGCTTCATCGTCCTTCAGCATCATCGCTGCCTGCTGGTTAACCAGCGCCATCGCATTTTTAGTCTGGTGGTCTTCTGCGACATTGGGTGATGGGATAAAAATGGCCGGAACACCGGCAACACATATTTCCGATACCGCAATGGCGCCTGCACGGCTTACGACCACATCAGCCGCTGCATAGGCATAGTGCATGTTGTCTATGAACGCACTGATGCATACCTGGTTTTCCGGGAGAGCGGGAAGTGTTTCCCGGATATGTTCATGATAAAACTGCCCTGTCTGCCAGATCAGCCGTATCCCGTTCCTTAACAGATCTGGCAAACCATAATGTACTGCTTCGTTGATGGAGCGTGCGCCCAGGCTGCCGCCGGTAACGAGTAAGACCGGACCACCGGCTGATAGTCCGAAATGCTCCATGGCCTTCTCACGCAATCCCTTCAGGTCAAGGAGGTTCTCTCTTACCGGGTTGCCCGTAACGTATATCTTTTCCTTTTTAAAGTATGTCTCCATCCCGTCATATGCCACACATATCTTGCCGGCCTTTTTTCCCAGGATCCTGTTGGTAATTCCGGGAAAAGAGTTTTGTTCCTGTATCACAACAGGGATCCTTTGTTTTGCGGCGGTCCACAGTACCGGTCCGCTTGCATATCCCCCCACTCCGATAACGATATCGGGTTTAAACCTTTTGATGATCTGTTTTGCACCCGAAAGGCTCTTTAACAGTTTCCACGGTACCAGGAAGTTTTTCCACGTGAACCTGCGTTGCAATCCCGCAATATCGAGTCCGATAATGCGAAACCCTGCCGCCGGCACCTGCTTCATTTCCAGCCTGTCTTTTGCGCCTACAAACAGGATGGTGGCGTTGTATGCCTTTTTTTTCAGGGCGCTGGCAATGGCAATGGCCGGAAAAACGTGTCCACCTGTGCCGCCACCTGCGATGATGATCCTCAATGGCTTGTATGTTTGCTGACGCTTTTTCATTGTTATTTATGTGTGAACCGCACTGGCTTTGTCCCCAGGGGTCGGTTCATCAGGCACCGTTAACGGCTGCCTGCGTACGTTCTTCTTCTTTTTCTTCTTCAATTTTCCGGCTCACGCTCAGTATGATCCCGATAGACAAACTGGTGAACCACAATGAGGTACCTCCCATGCTTACGAGTGGCAATTGCTGGCCGGTGACCGGCACCAGGTTAACTGCCACAGCCATGTTGATCAGGGCCTGAAACACGAGACTGAAACTGAGTCCTGCTGCAAGCAGCGCCCCGAACGTGCCCGGACTTTTATGGGCGATGCTGATCCCGCGATGCAACAGTATCAAATAGAACAGCAATACCACAAACCCACCCACCAGTCCGTATTCTTCAATAATGATTGCATAAATAAAATCAGAATAGGCCTGGGGGAGGAAATTGCGCTGGGTGGAATTGCCGGGGAGTTTTCCTATGATACCCCCCGTTGCGATTGCGATCTTTGCCTGGTCTGCCTGGTATGTATCGTTGCTTTCCTGGTCAAGGAAGGTGCTGACCCTGCTTTGCCAGGTATATACCCTGCCCGTTTGGGGTACACTGGCAATGATAACTATAAAGAGGGCTGTTCCGGCAATGGCCACTGCTGTCACTGCCATTATATACCTGAATTTAACCCTCCCTATAAACATCAGTATCATGCAGGTAATGAACAGCAGGGCCGCTGTTGAGAAATTGGCAGGGAAGATCAGTGCACATATCAATAACACCGGGATCACCATTGGAACAAATGCTGAATGCAAGTCTTTAATCACTTCCTGTTTTCTTGTCAGCACCCTTGCCATGTACATGATCAATGCAAGCTTGGCAAAGTCGGAACTTTGAAAACTGAGGTTGATCACAGGAAGGGTAATCCAACGGTGCGCTTCATGGATGGCAGTACCCCTTATGAGTGTGAACAACAGCAGGGGTACTGCAATAATAACAGCCAGTTGCGATATGCGCGAATAATATGTATAGCGTATCCTGTGTGCCGTGATCATTAACAGCAGACCGAATCCTGTGATGATGACGTGCTTGATCAGGTAGTATTCTGTATTTCCCTCCCTGAAACGGTAGGCTAGCGTGCCTGTCGAGCTGTAGACTGCCAGTATGGAGACAAGATACAGGAATATTACCACCAGCCAGATGGTTCGGTCCCCTTTTATGTTTCTCAGTATCTTTTGCATTTTTTCCTCCGGATTACAAGTTCAGTACTGCCTCGACAAACCTGTTTCCCCTGTCGGCATAGTCTTCAAACCTGTCAAAACTCGGACAGCCTGGCGAAAGCAGGACAACATCGTCTGCAACTCCCAGTTCATAAGCTGTCTCAACGGCCATCTGCATGTCTGTCGCCTCACATACCGGTTGGTGTGCATCCTTGAATGTGCTTTTAATATATGTATTGTCGGCACCAATGCAGATGATGGCCTTCACCTTTTGATGAACCAGGTGCCTGACGACCCGGTAATTGGTATCATCATCCTGTCCGCCTGTGATCCATAGTACAGGTTTGCGCATTGTTTCAAGTGCATACCATACGGCATTGATATTGGTGGCCTTGCTGTCGTTGATGAAACGGATCCCCCTTATGGTGGCTACTTCTTCCAGCCGGTGTGCAACATCGGGAAAAATGCCCAGGCTCTCTTTGATCACTGTTTTGCGCATCCCTTCAACACGTGAGGTGATGGTATCCACCATGCCGCTGTATGCTTCGCTGCGATGTTTTATCGTGTTCATTGCGTATTGATTGTTTATGGTCCAGGCCTGTTTCACTACCTCAGTTTTAGGGTGATGACAGCAAAAACGGCCAGGATGATCCCCATTATGAAAAACCGTTGTACAATTTTTGCTTCGTGAAGCCCTTTCATTTGAAAATGGTGGTGCAGGGGTGCCATCCTGAATATGCGCCTGCCTTCTCCGAACCTTTTTTTTGTTATTTTAAACCACGTCACCTGTATGATCACTGACAGGCTTTCTATGAAAAATATCCCACAAAGGATAGGTATGAGCAACTCTTTCCTGATGACGATGGCAAACACAGCGATGATCCCACCCAGTGCCAGGCTCCCGGTGTCGCCCATAAACACCTGTGCGGGATAGGAGTTGTACCACAAAAATCCGATGCACGCCCCGGTGAATGCCGCAATAAATATTACCAGCTCGCCGGTATTGGGAATATACATGATGTTCAGATAGTCGGCAAACACAACGTTGCCCGACACATAGGCCAGTATGCCCAGTGTTACGCCAATAATGGCCGATGTCCCCGTAGCCAACCCATCCAGTCCGTCGGTAATGTTTGCCCCGTTCGACACCGCGGCTATGATCAGGATCACAACCGGGATAAAGATCAAAAATGCCCATCGCTCATACCCTTTGCCTAAGAATGACAACAGGACGGAGTAGTCAAATTCATTGTCCTTTAGGAAAGGGATGGTGGTTTTTGTTGATTTTACTGACTCTACAGGGAAAGGTGAGTCGATCCTTGTAATGCCATCAAGTTCCAGGACCTCATCTGCACTGATAAACTCAAGCGGAATATCGGTCTTTTCCCTGATCACCACACCCGGGTGAAAATACAACGTTGTCCCGACAATGATGCCCAGGCTGATCTGCCCCAGTATCTTGAATTTTCCCTGTAACCCTTTCTTTTCCTTCCTGAACACTTTTATGTAATCGTCAATGAATCCGATGGCACCCAGCCACAGGGTAGACAAGAGCATCAGCAGCACGTATATGTTGTTTAGTCTGGCAAACAACAGTGCCGGGATGACGATTGCGGCCAGTATGATCAGGCCACCCATTGTTGGTGTACCTTTCTTGCTTTCCTGCCCTTCCAGTCCAAGCTCCCTGATCGGCTCTCCCACCTGTTGCTCGCGCAGGTAGCGAATAATTCTCCTGCCGGAGATCATCGTGATGAACAGGGAAAAGATCAAAGCCATTCCTGCCCTGAATGAAATGTATTGAAACACACCTGTTCCCGGAATGTCGAAATGCAGATCTAAAAACTCGATTAATGGGACTACCATTTTATGTTGATTCTTTGTCGTTTCTCTGTTTTACACCAATGACCGGTCACCCAATCATGACTATCTGCTGTCTTTACCCGGTTTTACCTGTTTAACAGCTTCTGCAAGGTGGCCTTATCGTCGAATGGATGCTTCACACCCTTTATCTCCTGGTATTTTTCATGCCCTTTCCCGGCAACCAGGATAATGTCACCTTCTGTTGCCATTACGCAGGCCACATTAATGGCTTCGTCTCTTCTTACGATGCTGATATGCTTTGATTTTAGGGCAGGATTAATTTCCAGTCCGCTTTTCATGTCTTCAATGATCGCTTCAGGCTCTTCGTAACGCGGATTGTCGCTGGTAAAGATTACCTTGTCGCTGTAAGATGCGTCAATGGCTGCCATTGTACCGCGTTTCCCTTTGTCCCTGTTACCACCGCATCCGACTACCGTGATCAGTCTTTCGTTGCCGGTTCTTACTTCCCTGATGTTTTGAAGAACGTTTTCCAGGGCATCAGGGGTATGCGCATAGTCAACAATGCCAATCACATTGTTTTTGCCAATCATCAAGTCAAAACGTCCCTCGGGCGACCTGCAGCTGCTGATCCTGGTGAGCAGATCGTCAGGCCCGGCCCCAAGCATACATCCTGTTGCATAGACGGCAAGCACGTTGTATGCGTTGAATGTGCCGGTAAGCTTGCACCATACATCTTTTTTGTCGATCACCATATGCATTCCGGAAAACCGGTTTTCCATGATTTTCCCCTTATAGTCTGCCATGGCTTTGAGGCTGTATGTTTTTTTGTCTGCCCTGGTGTTTTGCACCATGATGATGCCGTTTTTATCGTCGAGGTTGGTCAGGGCAAACGCTTTATCGTCCAGTGTATTAAAAAGCTTTTGCTTGCTTTTCAGGTATTCTTTGAAGCTTTTATGGTAATCGAGGTGGTCGTTCGACAGGTTGGTAAAGACCGCACCGGAAAACCTGATGCCCTCAGTGCGACCCTGGACCAGGGCGTGTGAGCTCACCTCCATAAAGGCATACCGGCAACCGGCGGAAACCATTTGCGACAGGTATTGGTTGGTGGTCAGCACATCTGGTGTTGTCAGGTCTGATCCGACTTGCTGGTCAGCAATGATATTGCTGATGGTGGACAACATCCCGCAAGGGTGTCCCATCCGGGTAAACACTTCATACAGCATTCGCACGATGGTGGTCTTGCCGTTGGTTCCAGTTACACCAATAAGTTGCAGTTTTCCGGAGGGATCATCATAATAGTTGGCGGCGATCGCTCCAAGGGCCTTCCTGGTGTCATCCACCCTGACGTAGGTGATGCCCTCAATCAGTTTTTCCGGCAGCACCTCACAAACGACTGCCCGGGCACCCGATGAGATGGCATGGTCAATATACTGATGTCCGTCGACAGTATACCCCTTTATTGCCACAAACAATGAGCCCTCCGTCGTTTTACGGGAGTCACACACCACGTTACTGATGTCTGCGTGCGTTGAACCGGCCGTTTCGGTGATCCCTGCCTTATAGATCAGGTCAGCCAGCTTTTTTGTTGTATCTTTCATTATATGGTCTTTTTAAACCGGTCTTTAAGACAGCTTAATATCGATGATGCTCCCTTTCTGTATCCTGGTGCCGGGTGACAGGCTTTGGCTTTTCACAGTGCCCCTCCCGGAGAACCGCACCCTCAGTCCTGCATTTTCCAGCACATATACTGCGTCTCTCAGTCCCATTCCGATCACTTCCGGGACCAGGTTTTCGATGAACTCCCTTTTCCTGAACTCCGCGGTGCCCTCATTGACCCTTGCTTGTCCCCATTGAGGCAACTCCTGCTCTATTGTCCCACCCATCAGTCCGGCATATATGGCATCTACGTCATCCAGCCACGCATTGCTGAACCTGGGTAAATGTGCCATTGATGGTTCAGTGACAGTTGGCCTGGGATTAAAGTATTGTGCTGCAAACAGTTGGTCTGCAATGTTTCTGAATACCGGGGCGGCCACCCGGTTACCGGTATAAGCACTTCCTGACGGATTGTGGATCATTACCAGGCAGCTGTATTTTGGCTGATCGGCGGGAAAATAACCAGCAAAGGAGGCCAGGTATTGTGTCCCCATTTGTGTTTGGTATCCCCTGTCTCTTTGCGCAACCTGTGCTGTTCCCGTTTTCCCCGCAATGGGGTAGGCTTCGGTATGAATATTTCTGGCAGTACCGCTTTCCACAACACTGGTCAGCATCTCCTGTGCAGCCCTGATTGTTGAGGGTGAGGCGACAGAGCGGTCGATCACTACTGGTGGAAAACGTTTTACAGTGATACCGGACGATCTTATTTCGCTCACAAAAATTGGTCTCATCATGCGGCCATTGTTTGCAACCGCATTATAGAGGGTAAGGATCTGCAGTGGTGTCAGCGACACTTCATAGCCAATGGCCATCCATGGAAGGGATATCTTCGACCAGCCTGCTTCTCCTGCATTGCGGATCACAGGTTGTCCCTCACCAGAGATCTCCAGTCCGAGGGGCTCATGCAGATGCAGGTCCCGGAGCCGGTCAACAAATTGTTGTGGTCTTTTTTCATAGGCATCATAAATGATCCTTGAAATCCCTACATTGGAGGAGAGGGCAAATGCCTCTCTGACCGTGATCGTACCATGTCCGGCCATGCTCGCATCGCTCATTCGCCTGTTGTGATAGATTACGTAGCCCTGACCCGTCTCTACCGAATCACAGGTCTTCACATAGCCATCTTCGATGGCGGCGATCATTGAGGCCAGCTTGAAGGTGGAACCAGGTTCTGTGCTGTGGCCAACAGCAAAATTGTATGTTTCTTCGTACGTGTTGGTTTGCGGATTCAAGGCCAGGTTGGCAATGGCTTTCACCTGGCCTGTGGCTACCTCCATAACGACTGCAGTCCCAAATCCGGCCCTGTGCTCGTGTAACTGCTCGAGCAGTGCTTTCTCGGTAATATCCTGTATTTGTACGTTGATGGTGGTGACCATATCCATGCCGTTTTGCGGACGGATTTCATTCTGATCGCTCACAGGCATCCAGGCCCCGCCACTGATGCGTTGCATAAGCCTTTTGCCCTGGATCCCTTCAAGATAATCACGGTACCCACCCTCGAGTCCGACGTAAACGCCCTCCCTTTCATACCCGATGGTCCGGGCTGCAAGGTTTTTGTAGGGCATTTCACGACGCGAATGTTCAACAACGATCAGTCCGCCCCGAAACCTGCCCAGGCGAAACAGGGGGAGTGTCTGCAGCTTGTTCAGCTCTTCCCGGCTAACGTTGCGTTTCACCAGGTGGTAACGCTCCTGGTTTTCCCTGGCACGCATCAGGTCAGACCGGTAACGTGAGGTGCTCCGGTCACCAAACAGCCGTGAAAGACCAATTGCAAGGGAGTCAATATGGCTGTGAAACAACTCATCGGAAACAACCTGGTTTCCCAAATCCATTCTTATTTCATAAACCGGAATGCTGGTAGCCAGCAGGGATCCATCATCGGCAAAAATATCACCCCTCACTGCATCAATACGTTCATAACGCATGATGGCCGTGCGCGACAACTCTTTCCAGTAGTCTCCTTCGACAAACTGAAGATAGGCAACCCTTCCAATGATCATGAGGCCAAACAGCACCATCATGAAATAGACCAGCCGCATTCTCCACAATATGTCGTTTTTCTTTTCCACGCTGTTTTAATAGATCGTTACACAGGTTGTATATGGTTTTTCATTGGGATCCTGAATATAATGTCACCGGTGGTCCGGCTGACTGAATAAAACCCTTTCCTTCAAGCTGCCGGGCGAGTTCCGATTGCTTTGTCATAAACATGTATTCCGACTTTGTTTCAATGTATCTGATCCGCCATTCGGTCATTTCTCTTTGGAGCCGGTCGGCCTCTCTCGCCTTCTTTTCGGCGTAATAGGTATTGAAGATCAGGAACAGTGACAGTCCGGATAAGTACAGTATGAATGGAATTGCAGACGAAGGGGTGTTCCTTGTCAGCAGGCTGCCATCGAGCATGCCGGTAAAAAACCGGCCCCATACGCGACTGCGAAACGCAGACGGTTTTGTTTTCTTATACTCGTTATGTGTCATACTGACATCCGTTTTTTTTCTGCTATCCTCAATCTTGCACTACGGGCTCTTGGATTATCCTTTATCTCAGCCTCGCTTGCTGTCTGTAACCTTGAAACCGGATCAAACGGCCGCAACAGCTTTCCGTAAAAATCCTTTCTTTGCTTTCCCTCTATATTGCCCGACCTCATATAGTTCTTCACCATTCTGTCTTCCAGCGAGTGGTATGATATGATCACCAGTCTGCCCCCATCCTTTAGTATCGCCTGGCTGTTTACCAGGAGCTGCCTGAGTGCTTCCATTTCTGCATTTATTTCAATGCGCAAAGCCTGAAAAACCTGTGCCAGGAATTTATTTTCCCTCCCTTTCATGGCCAGCGGCTTGATTAATGCGGCCAGTTGTGATGTTGTTTCCAGCACTTTTTCTTTGCGGTGTCCAGCGATGGAGGCAGCGATTTTTCGGCTGTTCGGAAGTTCTCCATACAACCGGAACATGGTGGCCAGCTTCTCCTCATCATACCTGTTAACGACATCCTTTGCCGTGGTGGCCGACAGGGTGTTCATGCGCATGTCGAGCGGTCCGTCAAAGCGTGAGGAAAAACCCCTGGATGCCGTGTCGAACTGATGCGAAGAGACCCCCAGGTCTGCCAGGATCCCATCGGCCGGCAGCTTGCCATACAACTTCAGGAAATTTTTCATATACCTGAAGTTGTGGTTCAGGAAAAGGATCCTGTCATCGCGCGGGACATTGCCTGCGGCATCCTTGTCCTGGTCAAAGGCAACCAGTTGTCCGTCGCCTAAACGTTCAAGTATGGCCCGTGAGTGGCTCCCGCCACCAAAGGTAGCATCAACATATAGTCCGCCAGGGATCACCTTCAGTCCATCTACCGCTTCCTGTAACAAAACCGGACGATGATAGCTATTCTTCATCTGCACCCCCCTTGCTGTTGATCTTGCCCATGACCTCCTCTGCCAGCACGGAAAAGTCATCTGGTTCGTCAGCCATCATCTGTTCATAAGACTCCCTGCCCCATATCTCAACACGTTTGCCATATGCAAAAAGAACGATATCTTTGTCAATGCCTCCGTATTCGATCAGCGCCTTTGGCAACAGGAGCCTTCCGGCTCCGTCAACCCTGATCTCGGTGGCCCCGCGAAAGAAATAACGCAAGAAATCGCGGTTTTTTTTGTTGTACAGATTTAAGGAATTGACCTCGTGTGATATTTTTTGCCATTCACTATGGGGAAAAAGTGTAAGGTTGCCTTCAAAGCCCCGGTTCACGACAAAACGCTCCTGGTCACCCTCCTCCAGCTGTTTTCTTATGCCGGAGGGCAACATGAACCGGCCCTTTGTGTCGAGCTTACATTCAAATTCACCCAGTAAATAGGTCATTGCTTTTGGTTTTAATGTGTAAATATACAATAGTTTTACCACTTTTTACCACTTTTTACCACATTGTTGATAACTTTTTTTGTGGGATCAGGGTAAAACAGCAGACGTGATTATTGCAAGTAACAGTAAACCAGGAAATAACAATATTTTCTGCGCGATATGTGATTTGGTAAAGAGTAGCGCTGCGGAAGGCTGTTTTTTTGACCTGTATAATTCACGTTTTTAATTTTTTGATACTTTTGTGAGGTGCTGTGTGTATTTCGACCTCTGGCAGCCGCAGATCATGATAATGTTTGCGTTTGATGTCGCATGGCACAGACCTTACCGGAACAATTTTAAAAGACCTTGCGTCGTTTAGGGTTTTAGCGGAGCAGGTTAATGATTCTGTACAAACGGAGGTTGTTTTGGTTCCCGGGAAAAACTAACTGTGGCAATGGGTGTTGCCTTACCGGGGAACAACCTGTATTGTTCAGGAAAAATAATGATCAATGGAGAGGCAGGACATACAACTTATTGATGTTGACACGGTTCTCAGGAAGAAAGCGGGTGGAGCATACCGGTTTATTCCCCGGACATTTATCAATTACCTGAAGCGCATCGTGCACCAGGATGAGATCAATGAGGTGCTTGTTGAGCTTGAGGACTGTTTTGGTCTGGAATTCATTGAAGAGGCGCTGATCAACCGGTTTGGCCTTGACATAGAGGTGGTGTATCCGGAAAACATACCGGAAAGCGGACGGTATATTGTTGCTGCAAACCATCCGCTTGGCGGACTGGATGGAATGGCTTTGATGCATGTGATCGGCAAGAAGCGGACCGACATTAAGTTTCTTGCCAACGACATACTGCTTGAGCTACGCAACCTGAAGGAAATGTTTGTCCCGGTCAACAAGCACGGCAGGAGCAGCCTGGAATTTGCACGGGCCCTGGAGCATTGTTTTGCGTCGGATGACATCATATTGTTCTTTCCCGCCGGACTGGTATCGAGGCGCCAGGGGAAGGAGATACGTGACCTGGAATGGAAAAAAACGTTCATCACCAAGGCAGTGCAACATAAGCGCGACGTAATCCCGGTATACATTGAGGGAAGGAACTCCCGCTTTTTCTATAACCTTGCCCGGTGGCGGGGGAGGCTTGGGATCAGGTTCAACCTGGAAATGCTCTATCTGCCGGATGAAATGTTCAGACAGCAAAATAAAAAATTGCGGATTATTTTTGGAAAACCTGTTCCATACACTATCTTTACCAAAAAATTATCACACCCCCAATGGGCAGCAAAAATGAAAGAACACGTATATGGTTTGCCTGAGGGTAAGCTTACGTTTAATGCTTAACACCATATCGAATGAGTAAGGGCAGAAAGGAAAAGGAGATCATACCCCCGGTCGGCAGGTCTTTATTGAAGGCAGAACTTGGCAAGGAAAAGTTTTTCAGGAAAACAAACAATGCAGGCAATGAGATTTATATCGTTACTGCCCACGATTCGCCCGAGGTAACGCGTGAGATTGGCCGGTTGCGCGAGGTGTCCTTCAGACAGGCAGGTGGGGGGACCGGCAAGGAACTCGACCTTGATGCCTATGACGGCAACACGGTGCCCTATAAACAGTTGATCGTCTGGGATCCGGCAGCAGAGGAGATCGTGGGCGGATACCGGTTCATGTGCTGCTGGGAGGTATCGAAGAATGATGAAGGGATCCCGCAGATTGCCACAGCCGAATTGTTCCGTTTCTCTAAACAGTTTCTTGAAGAATACCTGCCATATACGGTTGAGCTTGGCCGTTCCTTTGTACAACCGGCCTACCAGCCTTCGCGCGATAACCGTAAGAGCATCTATTCACTCGATAATCTGTGGGACGGACTTGGCGCACTGGTGGTTGAATATCCGCACATGAAATATTTCGTTGGTAAGGTAACGATGTTCAGCTCCTTCGACCCCTATGCGCGTGACCTTATCCTGTATTTCATGCACCGTTTCTTTCCTGACAATGACGGACTGATCAGGCCTCACCATCCGCTCCAAATCAACACACCCGAAGAACAGCTTGAAAAGGTCTTTACCGGTGCAGACTTCAATGAGAACTACCGTCTGTTGTCGCAAAAGGTGAGAGAGCGTGATGAGAACATACCGCCGCTGTTTAATTCGTACATGGGACTTAGTCCGACCATGAGGACATTTGGCACAGCGTATAATGAAGGTTTTGGCGGTGTGGAAGAAACCGGCATCATGGTTACTGTCAGGGATATATATGACTCCAAGGCAAGAAGACACGTAACTACCCATAAGAAGGGCAGGAAAAGTGGCGTTTGATGATGTGGTCAGCCACGGTCCATTGTTTGATGCGACAAAACAGAATGCCGGAAAATTCCGCTGCCTTGCATCTGACCTGAATGATACGCGTGAACAACACAGTCCCCCAAAAACGCGGCTTTTCTCTTTGTGGAAGAAACAATGTGTTTTTGTATGCGAAATTGGTGAACAATGATTATCCATTCGGCAGAATTTGTTAAAAGCTCGGCAAAACACCAGGATTGTCCGAAGGGACCCTTTCCTGAATATGCTTTCCTTGGACGGTCAAATGTGGGGAAGTCATCGTTGATCAATATGATCACCGGACGTGCCAAACTGGCCAAAACATCTTCTTCTCCCGGCAAAACGCAACTGATCAACCATTTCCTGATAAATGATGCCTGGTACCTGACTGATCTGCCTGGCTATGGTTTTGCAAAAGTACCCGTGTCGGTTAAAAAGAAATGGGAAGGCATGATCCGGAAATATATGTTGTACCGTGATCAGTTGCTTTGTTCCTTTATCCTTATTGACATCCGGCACGGTCCCATGATCAGCGATATGGACTTTCTGCATTGGATGGGGAAAAACAACCTGCCGCTATGCCTGGTGTTTACGAAAACAGACAAACTGACGCGGTCAAAACGGCATCAGCACATAAAGCAATACGAAAAACTCTTGTCGGAACAATGGGAACCATTGCCTCCGGTTATTATCAGCAGCAGTGCCACAGGGGAGGGGAAGGAAGGGATACTGAAGCTGATCGCTCAGTGCAATAAGGATTATAACCCTCATCAATGATTCTGCCTGCGTCGGCACAACCGGTCATCAATGCTGGTGAGCATTGGCAAGACAGTCTGCCTGCCCTGGTCGTGGTGACGGTTAACGTGGCCTGTAGCGGGCGTTGACAAGGATCTTCCGTGCGTCGGTTTCGTGAATGAGTTCCTGCAGACCAACATCCGGGTTGCGGCGCATGTACTCTCTTACGATCTGCCAACCCAGCCAGACCCCGGTACGAGGTGCCGATTCGCGCGAAAAGGGTGCAGTAAACGGCGCGTCCCGGGTAAATTGCGTGATCGCACCATGATCGGTTGAATACAGCAATTCATTGTCGAGCTTGTATGTCCACACCAACCCCTCGTGACGCTCCAACCAGTCAAGCTGGCCGGCAGTAAGGTTGATCTTCAGCGAATCGTGCATCCGCGGAAACATGCAATCCAGGAAATACTGTTTTTTTCCTGCGTGTACCATATGTTCCAGCAGGGTTTCCGGCATCGGTGCCACACTGCCCAGGTGTTTGTCTGCCATCATGCGCATGGCGTCAACGGGCAGAAGCTCCGGACGCATCCAGCGTGACCGGTACCTGGGGATGGCCAGTTTGTCGTAATAGTGATAATCAGCACCCAGGTATGTATCGAGGGCCAGTACCAGATGGCCGTCATCATATTTTACCGGCATGTTGTAGTCTATACCCGAAATATATGTGTAGATCGACGGAATATCCTCACAAGGGAAATGGTGCCTGTAAAACCGGAAAGCATCGTACAGTGAATTCCTGAGCTCTTCGGTGTCTGCCCATACCTCTTTGCTGTCGAGATATATTTCGATCAGGAACGGATCGGTCACATAATCATACAATGACAGCTGACCTTCCGGCTCATGGATCCCTTCCCCAAGGAAAAAATAAAAATCTTCAAAATAGGGTTTAAGCTCTTCATAAAGAATAAACGGATTGGCATTGAACAACACCTCTTCATACCTGTTTAATTGCAGTGTGTCGATCAAAACACCGGAGATGTCTGCCTCATAGAACGGTTTGCGCTCCCAGGGCGAACATCCGCTAAACAAGTATGAAATAATGCAGATAAGGATTGTGGAACAAAATTTTTGCATTGTTTGTTAATCTGTTTATGAATATCTTTATGTATCTTTGAAAAAGACGCTGGTGATCGTTGCCATTGATCAGGGTTTGTCCGTTTGGGACCCAATGGCAGCAGCCGGCCATCAAAGATGCCTGTCACCCAATAAGTCAAACGCAAACACGGTTTTAAAATTATAGACCGGTAATAACAAAATATTATTCCGTACCGGCAAATGATGATTGCCTGGACCGGTTGCCTTTGGGCTAGTGCACAAGTGCCCGGGTCATCTTGCAGAAACATTAATAATTAAAACACACGCACATGAAAAAATTAGCTACATTTCTGGTTATGTTGTTCATAGCTGTTCCATTGCTGGCTGACGACGATTTTGGCTTTCGCTTCGGATTGAAAGCTTCTCCCAACCTGTCGTGGTTTCGAACCGAAACCCGTGGCTGGTCTAACAGTGGTGTCGACCTGGGTTTTTCATACGGTTTGATCGTAGATTATGAACTTACCCAAAATTATGCCATCAGCACGGGGATCAATATCCTGCGTACCGGTGGTACACTGAGATACAGGTATATGTTTGAGCCTGGTACACAAAATATTGATACGGAAAAGGTGCGGAATCATTATCTCCGGTATCTCGAACTGCCTGTAACACTGAAACTGCGTACTTCGGAGATTGGGTATCTGACCTATTATGGCCAGTTTGGATTGGGACTGGGGTTTAATATCAGGGCACGGGCCGATGACAAGGTTGATCTTCTCGATGGAGAATCGAGAAGATGGAGTGATGTTGACATTGCCGATGACATCAGGTTCTTCCGGGCTGCCCTGGTCATGGGCGCCGGTGTTGAATATGGTCTGGGCGGACGTACTTCCTTAATGGGAGGCATTACGTTCCATAATGGGTTCTCAAACGTTATATCCAAGGAAAATCCGTTTGATCCGGCATCTGCCGATCCGAGTTCGATGAACAACTATATTGAGATCACCCTGGGTGTGATGTTCTAACCAATCTGCTGCATCAATGCGTATTGCACTGGCACAACTGAACTTTCACGTTGGCAATGTTGAATACAACACTAACCTGATGGTTTCACTGACCGGTGAAGCCAGGAGAAAAGGGGCTGATCTGATCATATTTTCCGAGCTGTCGGTGTGTGGCTATCCACCACGCGACCTGTTGTTGTCTGGTGTGTTTGTTGACCGCTGCATGGAGGGAATAAACAAAGTTGCGTGTTCCTGCCAGGGCATAGCTGCCATTGCAGGTGGCCCATGGCCCAATAAGAACACCTCAGGTAAACAACTCTACAACACCGCGTTCCTCCTTTACGAAGGCACCATACAACAAATGTTTCACAAAGGTCTGCTACCCACGTATGATGTGTTTAACGAGTATCGCTATTTCGAGCCAGCAACGGAGTTTCACACGGTCTCACTGGGTGGCAGGAAGATTGCGCTGACCGTGTGTGAGGATGTCTGGAATATCGGCAAAGGGGGACTTTACCGTACTGATCCGCCTGCAATTCTTAGCAGCGAATCACCTGATATGATGGTAAACATATCTGCTTCACCGTTCGCATGGGACCACAGACCTGAACGGATGAGGGTGTTGTCGGAGAATGCACGCAGGTACAAAGTGCCCTTGTTCTCAGCAAACCTGGTAGGGGGTCAGACAGATCTTTTGTTCGATGGTGGCTCTGCGGTGTTCAATCAAAAAGGAGCACTGGTCGACTGCCTCTCTTTGTTTGAAGAGGATATGCGGATATATGAACTGCAAACAGTAATGGAGTTCGCCGGAACGCCTTTGCCTGACACACCATCCGGTGAAGGGAAATGGCAGCTGTTGAAAGATGCCCTGGTGATGGGTATTCGCGATTATTTCAGAAAAACCGGGATACGAACAGCATTGGTTGGTCTGTCGGGGGGCATCGACTCAGCCGTCACCATAATGCTGGCCGCTGAAGCCCTGGGTACAGAAAACGTCAGGGCTGCATTGCTACCTGGTCCGCATAGCTCCACCCACTCTGTTATTGATGCGGAAACGCTTGCCATACGCGCCGGCATACAGTACGACACCATTTCGATAAACGACACGGTAAGGAGTCTGACAAAAACACTTGAACCACACTTTAAGAACACAAAACCGGGCATTGCCGAAGAAAACCTTCAGGCAAGGGCCCGGGGGGTGATCCTGATGGGACTCTCCAATAAATACGGATACCTTTTGCTGAACACTTCCAACAAAAGCGAAGCCGCCGTTGGGTACAGCACACTCTATGGCGACATGTGCGGTGGCTTGTCGGTACTCGGGGATGTATACAAAACGGACGTGTATGGATTGGCAAAAATGATCAATAAGAATGAGGAGATCATCCCGGAAAACACCATCATGAAGCCACCCTCTGCCGAACTGAAACCCGGCCAGAGAGATAGCGACACGTTGCCCCCTTACGATGTACTCGATGCCATATTGTACCGTTTCCTGGAACAACAAAAGAATATAACGGCAATTACCGGTGAGGGGTTTGATGGCGGACTGGTAAGGAGGGTTGCCCGGATGGTGTTCCATAGCGAATACAAGAGAAGGCAAACACCACCAATCCTCAGGGTCAGCATGAAATGCCTGGGAACGGGAAGGGAGATGCCGCTCGAAGCGTGTTATGATGCACTTCTTGGAGATAAGCCATAGCATCACAAAAAAATGTAAAACCATCTGCAGGTAAAAAAAAAATATTATTTTTACAAAATCTAAATTAGAGTCCGCATATAAAGGCAAGTGCCTGAACCACAATGTTTTGGTTCAAGGTCTGCGCAGTTTTGAAAATCAAGGATTTTACTCTTGCAAAAACCTGTTTTCAAAACAAGCATAACGCAGAAACCCGATGGTAGAGACAGATATTATATATAATTATAATTTAATATAAACACATCCCATGGCACAGAAGGCTGAGTTAATAAAAAAGGTAGAGAATGTAATAGATCAGATCCGCCCTTATCTTGAAGCCGATGGTGGAAACATCCGTTTTGTTGAGTTAACTGACGATAATGTGGTAAATGTTGAGTTATTGGGGGCCTGCGGATCCTGCCCAATGAGCCAGATGACCCTCAAGGCAGGTGTGGAGCAGGCGGTCAAAAAAGCCATCCCCGAAATAAAATCGGTGGAATCCATAAACTAGCCTGTAGTATTCATCATGATCATTCAGGTCGGATGGAAGGCATCGAGAGCTGCCGGAACAGTATTCTGTTTCAAGGCTTTCGCAAAGAGCTAGGCGGACTGATGTAAATGCGTCAGCGGATGCTGATGTGTGTGGCCGGATCCCAGAAAACCTCCTCAAAGTTGGCCACACGGTCATCTGTGACTCTTATTCCTTCGTTTTCAAGCAGTTGTTGCATCATTGCGGGACCGCCAAAATGGTGTTTTCCTGTCAGCACGCCATTCCTGTTCACTACCCTGTGGGCAGGGATGCCGGGATCGGCCCTGTGCGAGTGGTTCATGGCCCAACCCACCATACGGCTACTCCCCTTGCTGCCAAGGCAGGCAGCAATGGCTCCGTATGATGTTACCCTTCCGCGGGGAATTTGTTTGACCACCGCATATACCTTATCAAAAAAAGACTGATCTTTTGGCTTATTCATCCAGGAAAAATTTCAGGTAATGAATGGGGCGTCTCTCTTCCAGGAATTTTTTCTCGTAGTAGGTTTGTATGGATGTAACCACCGGTTCATCGATCTGATTGCCTCCATACAGGTCGTCTGTCTGGCATTCCAGAATGTGCCGCTCCTCCTTGATCACGGCAATGGTATATTCATACAGATTCCGGTTGTCGGTTTTCAGGTGTATGGGACTTCCCGGTGCAAGGATTTGTTGGTAACGTTGCAGGAACCAGGGGGATGTCAGTCTTTTTTTCTCCCTGGTCTTTCTCTCCTGGGGGTCTGGAAAAGTAAGCCATATGCCTGCCACCTCGTGTTTTCCGAAAAATGTCCCGATATGCTGGGCCTGTATCCGGAGAAAGGCAACATTGTGCAAACCCTGATCCAGTGCATCCCTGGCACCTTTCCAGATCCTGTCTCCCTTGATGTCGATACCGATAAAGTTCTTTCCGGGGAATGCCTTCGCCAGTCCAAGGGAATATTCACCTTTTCCACAACCAATTTCAAGCAATATGGGATTGTTGTTGCGGAAAAACCTGTTTCTCCAGACTCCCTTATACTCGAAGTGGGAAATCGTGTGATGTGACTGCGGTTGGATAACATTGGAGAAACTGTTGATCTCCGCAAATTTCCTCAACTTATTCTTTGCCACAACCAGGTGATCTTATTTTCTCAACTTGTTACCTGCGCATGATCCATGCATTTTCCCTTAAGTCGGCCGGCAGTTGTGCTTTTTGCCGTTGTGCGGCCGACAGGGTTTCATAATGGCCATAACATACCCTGTGGTAGTTGGCTGGTGTTTCCATAAATACCTGCGCGTTATGGATGCCCTGCCTTCGAAGTCTTTGGGCTTGTTGTTCGGCCTTCAACGGGTTGCGATAGCTTCCCACCACAAGGTAATACTCCCTCCTGACAGGTTCTGCAGGGGTTACAACCGGCTCCTCAACGATTTCAGGCGGCTTTATATCCGCGAGTGGTTCAACCATTACTTCAATCGGACGGGGCGTCTCCCGTTGTGCGATATAATGGTTGTATGCAAAAAACAATACAAGGAGCAACAGCAATGGACCAAGGATATAGGCCAGCCATCTGAAGGCTGAAGGCGAATCGTTTGTTGTGTCTTGTTGTTTCATCGGTTCAGGGGTATGGGTTTGTATGTCTCTGGGTTTCGCTTTGACTTCTGTTTTGCTCACAGACTGACCTTGTGTCTGCTGGTAAGTCTGACCGGTTTCCTGCCTGGTGGCATATGCCCTTACCGGGGAGGCCTCTTTTTTTTCAGGTTCCGGTTTCGTTACCGGCTGTATCTGCTCCTTCACCGGCCGTACCTGCTCCCTTTCAGACTGCGCAGATACTTCGGGTACATTGGTGGCCTCATCCAGGTAGTTAACACTCTGGTCGGGTTCAAATTCAGTATTCCCTTTTTCATCCAGTTTAAACCGGCCAATGCGTTCAATCTCTATCCGTTTTCCTTCCTGTAACGATTGTTTAATGTCTCTCACCATGCCGTCAAGAAATTCGTTGACCTCCTCTATGGTTGTCCCCTCTTTTTCGGCCATGTAAGCAGGCAGCGGGGTATCACCATCTTTTGGTCCCGGACTGTAATCAGCGATCTTGGCGGGTGCTTCCACGATCTTTTTTTCAGGAATGAATTTTGCCGGAACATAACGGGTCGTAAACAGGCCAAAACCAGGCAAAATTACGCTGTCATGTTGGTAGAGTAGTTCACTGATGTATTTTCCTGCTTTCATAATGTATGCAATATAGTGTTTTTTTTTAAAAGAAGAGCAGTTTGCGGCAATCAGCACACTAAATTACAAAAAAACAGGGTAAACCTGGGTTTTTGATGGTGAATTCAATGCTGGTCCACTCATTGCATCCCTTTTGCATCTTCGGGTGTATCAACCGATTTGCTGTCCGTATATGTTTCTTTTACGAAAATTTCGAAATCATGTTGCATCCATCGCAATTGTTCCAGTTTTTCAGTGGCTTCAAGGCTGCCAGCCGGCAATGATACAATTTTCTCCAGGGTGTCTGCCCGGTATCCGTACAATCCAATGTGTTTGTAATGGCGGCTCGTTCCGGCTGCTCCTTGTCCATCACCTGGCTTGCCGGCCCAGGGTATGGGAGACCTGCTGAAATACAATGCCTTCCCGGTAACTGTAAAAACGAGCTTTACAATATTGGGATTATGGATGTCCTGTTCTCTTTCAATGATCCTTGCCAGTGTTACAATACCCTTCCCCCCCTCTTTTAGTCCGCCAATGACCTGCTCAATCTGCGAAGGATCAATGAATGGCTCATCTCCCTGTATGTTGATCACTCCATCACTTTCTGAATAGGCATTGCGGGTGTTCATGATCTGGAAAGCCTCCAGGCACCTGCTGGTGCCGCTTGTGTGCCGGCTGTCTGTCATCAGCGCTTTTCCGAAGGTCTGCACATGGTCAAAGATCCGCTGGTCGTCGGTAGCTACAACAACATCATCCAGCAGCCGGCATTTGCACGATTGTTCATACACGCGCTGTATCATGGTTTTGCCACGGATCATCGCCAGAGGTTTGCCCGGATACCTGGAGGAGCCATACCTTGCCGGAATAATACCTATGAATTGCATATACTATGTGTTTGACTAAAACAGTCCGTGTATTTCTGCGTCGATTTTTTGTATGACCTGTCCAAGATCCTCCTGGCGTTCACTGAATTTTATTTCATCTACATTGATGATCAGCAATTTTCCAAGGTCGTAGTGCTCAATCCATTCTTCATACCGTTCGTTCAGTTTATTCAGGTAATCGAGGCGGATGGAATGCTCATATTCCCTGCCCCTCTTCTGTATTTGCTGGACCAGGGTTGGGACGCTTGCCCTGAGATAGATCAGCAAATCAGGCGGGTCTATCAGTGAGCTCATCAGTTCAAACAAACTGGAATAGTTGTTGAAGTCCCTCGACTCCATCAGGCCCATGGAGAAAAGGTTTGGTGCGAAAATGCGTGCATCTTCATAGATCGTCCGGTCCTGGATCACCTTTTTGTTCTTCTTCCGTATTTCCACCACCTGCCTGAACCGGCTGTTAAGGAAATATATCTGAAGGTTGAAAGACCAGCGCTTCATGTCTTCATAAAAGTTGTTCAGGTAGGGGTTGGAGTCGACATCCTCGTAATGGGCCTCCCACCCGTAATGCTTTGATAACAGTCTGGCAAGAGTGGTTTTCCCCGAGCCTATATTTCCGGCAATGGCAATGTGCATGTTGTTGTCAGTTGGTAAAAATGTGTGTATAAGGTGGTGCTTGTTACCCTGATGATTGTTTCTTGATAAATGACAGGATGTCATCGGCATATTTCCTGTCATTGTAGAGCCTTGGCACTTTATTTTGTCCGCCTATCCTTCCCCGGGATTTCATCCAGTTGAAGAAGGTCCCCTTCGGAACCCCTGTGATCTTTGGCTTTTTCAGCAACAGGTCGGCACTGCGCTTTGCTTCATAATCTGAATTCAGAACCTTCATCTGCTGGTCCAACTCCCCGGCAAACCGCTCAATGTCGTCCGGTTCTTTTTCAAATTCTATGATATACTGATGTGCCGCCGACTGTTTGTCGTCCAGGTAAATGGGCGCAGCCGTATATTCACAGATGACGGCACCAGTCAGATTGCTGGCTGCCTGTAAGGCATTATCGGTATTGTCAACGATTACCTCTTCACCAAATGCATTGATGAAGTTCCTGGTCCGGCCCGATATTTTGATGCGGTATGGCCTAAGGCTTGTAAAGCGGACGGTATCACCGATCAGGTACCTCCATAATCCGGTGTTTGTGCTGATCACCATCGCATAGTTGACACCTGTTTGAACATCTGCAAGGGGTATCGCATGGTCTCCCTTTTGATTGTACTGATCCATCGGAATAAACTCGTAAAAGATACCGTAGTCGAGCATCAGCAGCATCTCATTTGCTTCAGGCTGGTCCTGTATGCCAAAAAATCCCTCTGAGGCGTTGTATGTTTCCAGGTAATGCATGCCCTGTCCAGGAATGATCTTTTCAAACTGGCTCCTGTAAGGAGCGAAGCTGACACCGCCGTGAATGAGCAATTCCAGGTTTGGCCACACTTCAAGGATGTTGTTTCGTCCGGTTATTTCCAATATCCGTTTCAGCAACACCAGATTCCACGACGGCACCCCGCTTATGCTGGTTACATTCTGATTGTAGGTGGCATGTGCCACCTTGTCAAGCTTCTCTTCCCAATTGTCGAGCAGGGCGAGTGAGCGCTCAGGCGTGCGGAAGAACTCTCCATAGAACGGAGCATTTTGCAGCAAAACCGCCGACAGGTCACCAAAGAAAGCCCTGTTGTTGAACTCACTGACCTTGTGACTTCCACCCATGATCAGTCCCTTGCCGTCAAATACTTTTGAGTGCGGATTGTTGCTGCAGTATATGGACATAACGTCTTTGCCTGCTTTGTAATGGCAATCTGACAATGCTTCCCTGCTTACGGGGATGAACTTGCTCCGGTCGCCGGTAGTGCCCGACGATTTGGCAAACCATTGGATTTCACCGGGCCACAAGAGTTTTTGCTCACCCCTCAATAAACGGTTAATGTAAGGTTTTATATCATCATAATCCTGCAAGGGAACGCGGTCGCGATATGCATCGTAGCAATCAATCCCGGCATAATCGTGCTTTAGTCCCCATTCGGTATCGCACGCGGTCCTTACAAGGTCCCTCAGGGTCTTCTCCTGGACCTCAACAGGCCTTGTTTTAAACCTGTTTATCTGGGAAATACGCTTTTTTAAAAACCAGGAAATTACACTGTTTATAAAAGACATTGTATCGTATTTTCGACGGTTAACGCCACAAAAGTAATGATTATGGGCACAAGTTTTTTGAGTTTTTTTCGTTTTCAGGCAGCCTTTGGTGTCTGCAACAACATAAAACCCGTCATTATATGAACATGTGGGACAAATGTTTTATTTTTGAAAAAGAATTATTCCTCATTGAAAATAAAGGAGGCTTTTGTGGGGCTTTTGAAAAATATTGCCGGATTTGAGATTTATTCCCGTAAGCAGCGCTGGAAGCTGTACCTTTTGGGCTTTGCAGCCCTCATTGTCCTGGCATCACTCTATTATACCGACATCATGGTCCGCAAGATAGCCCATGATGAAAGGCAGCGCGTGGAACTCTGGGCCGATGCCATCAGGAAACGCGAAACCTTGCTGCTTGACAGTGAACGTTTGTTTGCCGTGATCAGGCACGAAGAGGAAAAAAGGGTGGAGCTGCTCACAGATGTGTATGCCCGGCTGCAACACGAGCAGGACCAGGATGCGTTGACTTTTTATATCAATATTCTGCAGAGCAATACCACCATTCCGCTTGCCCTTACCGATGAAGAGGGAGAAGTGATCAACCTGGTAAACCTCGACGGCCGGTTTGCCGGATATGGTGAGTTTACAGGCGAACTGGCAGCATATTTCAGCCGGTACCCCCCGTTGAGGTTCAAAATGAACGGTGGGTACCGCTACATATATTATCAGGACTCAAAGGTGTTTACCGAATTGCGGGAGGTAATGGACGACCTGATCGACAGCTTTATTTCCGATATTGTGATCAACTCGGCCAATGTGCCGGTCATTGTTGTCGACAGCGAAGAATCTGAACTGATCGCCCATGGCAATGTCCACGGTGTTGACTTTGATGATCCGGAAGAGGTCAGCGAGCTTATTCAGTCGATGGCAGGCAAGCAAAGGTACCTGTCTGTCAACCTGCCTACCTACGGACAGTGTTATGTCTATTACACCAATTCGTTTTTACTGACACAGCTCAGGTATTACCCGGTTGCGCAGTTCCTGGCCATCGGCATTTTCCTGTTTGTCTCCTATATGCTGTTCAGCATTGCACGCAAATCGGAACAGAACCAGGTATGGGTAGGCATGTCGAAAGAAACGGCACACCAGCTGGGGACACCCCTGTCATCGTTGATGGCATGGATGGAGATCCTCAAAATGAAAGGGGTCGATGATGACACCATCAGGGAAATGTCTAAAGATGTGAAAAGGCTGGAGAACATCACAGAGCGTTTCTCAAAAATCGGTGCTTCACCACAACTGGTGCCTCTTGACATCAACCAATCGGTGCGTGAGATTACGGAATACATGAAAAACCGGACATCAAGGAAGATATCGATAAAGCTTGCTGCGCCTCAAAAAGAGGCGATCGTGCCACACAATCCAAGTCTCTTTGGATGGGTGATTGAAAACATCATAAAAAATGCCATCGATGCCATGCAGGGCACCGGAAACATCTATATCTCTGTTCAGGACCATGAAAACCAGGTGATGATCGATATTTCTGATGATGGGAAAGGGATCCCACCGTCACTGAGGAAAACAATCTTTAATCCGGGTTATACAAGCAAAAAAAGCGGATGGGGACTGGGACTTTCACTCAGCAAGCGAATCATCGAAAATTATCATGGGGGCAAGCTCTTTGTAAAAGATTCGGCCATCAACAGCGGTACGACATTTCGCATCATACTGCTGAAGGAAACGGACCAGCGCCGGGGCCGCGGCAAATAGCACAGCCACGACCGCCTGGTTGCTCACCCCGGGCGTATGTCTTGGTGAAGAGCGGACAGTTCAAACAGGAAAAAGGAACGGTCAATCCCGGCAAGATAACCTGTTCCTGGTATTTAACGGGGTAAATCATAATAATAGCCAATAGAAATAGCATACAGACATGAACAGATCCATTGTTGGTTTAGTCGTTATCGTTATTGTTCTTACGGGCTTTAAACGTTCAGGGGTTGACAGGATCATGCTTCGCATGGAAAGTCAGAGTCTGCAGGAAGGGAAAGCCACCACCATCAGGGCAGACCTTTTTTATGAGGCACTTGATGGAAAACTGACCACAATATTTAAAGATCCCCTCAACCATATCATGGTAAGTAACCAGCATGGGGAGCTTACGGTGTATAACCCCGGGGAGAATACGGTATTTCGCAGGCAAAGCCTCGAATACAGTTCAGAGAACAACCTGATGTTCTATTTTCTGCACAACAAGATCCAGGATCTTGGTTTGCGGGAGATGGGCTTCACGCTGACACGCACCAGCTTTGACGACAACCTCATGGTCACCCGGTGGATACCGCCGGCATCACTGGCCCGGCTGTTTTCGCACATTGAACTGGTACACGACGACTATATGCCCATATATGCTGGCTACTATAACGCACAGCAGCAATTGATCAAAAAAGTGTTCTATTCCGATTATGAAGTATTCCCGCAAATTATCCTGCCATTGACCATTACCGAGTTCAATTACCTGCCAGACGGAGATTCGATCATCAACAGGGTCAGGTTCTCTGACGTCAGAATAAACAGGCGGGCAGAAAGTGAGTGGTTTGATTTTGAAATTCCCGATGATGCAACCATTATTGATTAGCACCGGTATGAAGGCACTGTTTGTTTTTGCCTTTTTGTTGTTTTGCATGGCACCGCTCGAAGTCTTATCTGTGGGTGGTGGCCGGCTGCCGGACAGTGATGTTCGTTTGCTGGAAGCACACATCCGGCAGGAGAAGGAAAAACCGTTGACACGTCCCGTTATTTTGATGCAGGATGGCAACGGGATACGCAAATACAATCCGGTTGCGGTAACCCTCGGTGGACTAATGGCTGTTTACCAGCGGTTCATTTCTCCCCAGCTGCCGTCAGAATGTCTGTACCACCCCTCATGTTCTGCCTTTAGCATCAACCTGATCAGGGAATACGGACTGATAAAAGGGGTTGCCGCCACCTCCGACCGGCTTATGCGTTGCAACCGCGTGGCTGCCATTGATGTGCACCCGATGCATATTCGGGAAGACTCCGGTAAAGCTGTTGAGGGGGTTGGGATATACAGGAAAAACGGATCAAAAGTACCTGAATGAACATGAAGGGGAATGTGCTCTTATTCATCGTGGCCGTGGCAATGGTGCCCCTGACGGGGTTTGCCGGCGGACATGCGGGTGACCGTGATGAAGGTCCGTCGGTGCGGGAGGATATCGACTTTGTTCTTCACCTGATGGCTCGAGGTGATCTGGACGAGGGACTGTTTGTGCTGGAAGGGATGCATCCCGCGGATGCACACTGGAGCGACTCCCTCAGTTATCTGACAGGCTGGATCCTCTACAGGCAACAGCGGCTGGAAGCATCTGCCCGTCATCTGCTGCAGGTCAACCGTGACAGTCCGCTGTTTCAAAAATCGCACTTTTTCGCCGCTTATAACCTGGCACACTCGGGCAACCAGTCAGCAGCACGTTCGGTGCTGAACGGCATCGGGCCGGAAGGCGGCTCTATGCCGGCTGCCTTGCAGCAGCTGCAGCTTGGCGGACTCGCACTGCTGGAGCGTGATTTTGACAGTTATCAACGCAAAGCAGTTGTTTATAGCGGACAATACCACGTGATGGCGAGGGAGGAACAGATGATGGCAGCGCATTATGACCGGTTGCGGGGGCGTCCGGACCGGCACCCCTGGGCCGGGGGAGTGTTGTCGGCCGTGGTGCCGGGTCTGGGTAAGGTATACGCAGGCAAGACGGCCGAGGGCATCGCAGGGTTTCTCTATGTGGCTTCAATGGGATTGACGAGTTATGATTTTTACCGATCAGGAGGGTCGGGCAGCGTGCTGTTCATTGTGTCTGCATCGATCACAGGCATATTTTATGCAGGGAACATCCTGGGCAGCATCAGCGCGGTGAGGAGATCAAACAATGAATTTAACCATGAAATGGACCAGCGTATTCTTTTTGACATGCATATCCCTTTGCGCAACGCTTTCAACTGATCGTGCAGCTGCGGCGGACAGGTGGTTCGGGGAGGGCGACAGCCTGTTTGGGACGGCAAGGTTCTTTGAGGCAGCGGTTGCCTACGAACGCAGTTATTTTTTATCTGAGGACGCGCAACAGCGGGTATTGGTGAACCTTGCGAAAGCAGAAGCGCTCAAGCAAATGGGTGAATTCTCCAGGGCACGCAATGACCTGCAGCGTTCGCTTACCTTTTATGGCAATGACAGCCTGCGCAAGGAGGTGAACTACCAGGTGGCGCTGTGTGCTTACCTGGATGGCGATGCATCAGGTGCCCGGTCGCTGCTGATGCGGTTGCGGCGCACGTTTGAGGAAGTGCCCTCCTCCCGTCAGTTTCTTCTCGAGGGACTCGTATTGGTAGATCTGGCAGAATGGGATGATCTGAGGGGCCATCTTATGGAATGGTTCCGTGAACACGCTGACGGTCCGGCAGAAAAAGAAAGGCTGCTGCAGGCATATGATGCGCTGCTGAACAAATGGGGAGGACCGCCTGAAATGCTTGATCCGGGTCGTGCCAGGATGTGGTCAACATTTGTTCCGGGCAGCGGACAGGTATATGCCGGGTCAGCCGGCTGGGGTGTGCTGAATGCCTTTTCCCAGGTCCTGGCGTTGGGTGGCTTCGGACTGCTTGTGTATAACGGGACCTATATTGCCAGTGTGGTGGCGGGACTGGGACCCTTTCAGTCGTTTTATTTCGGGGGGATCAGGCAGGCTGGTACGCTGGCCGGAGAAAAAAACAAAAGCCGCCTGGAGGGCTTCCGGGCGGCCTTGGGTGAGTTTCTCCTTGATGTGGCTGTGCAAATGAATGAATAGCGCTACCACATGAAGAAGGCGGGATTGTCTACATACTTGGATATGTCATCATTGATCAGACCGATCAGCAGCACAACCCAGTCGACAAACGCAACGATCCCACAACCCCCTAAAGTCAATACGTAACCAACAATGGTCCCGGTGGCTGTTCCAAGATAGGCACGGTGAATGCCAAGCGGACCAACAAACCAGGACAGTATGAAGGCGATGGCTGGATCGGGCCCGTCAATGGTTGCCATTGGTGAGGATGTAGCTACAAGCGGCACCATGCTGTTCATCACAGACATGTCAACTTGCTCGGCCTGTGCAAACATTTGGTCAACCGCAGCATGATCAACATAATAGCTGCTCGCATTTGCCTGGAAGGAAAAAAGTCCGAAAAAGAATACCAGGGCAACAGGTAAGAATTTCTTCATAGTTCTTGTTGTTTTGGGCTTATCTGATTAAGCCAATGAAACATTACGATTGAACGATACAAAGATATAAGATTTTTCAATCCTACAAATAGAAACGAACGCCAATATTGAATTTTGCCTGATCGAATCCGCTCAGAAACAGTTTTGGCTCAGCAAACAGGGAAACCGGACCTACGTTGTATTCTGCACCAATTCCAAGTCCAAGGCCCAATTCAGTGTCAGAATCGCTGTCACCTCCAAAACTAACGCTAGCATAGTGAATACCTAACGAACCAATCCCGTACAACAGGAAGTCGTCCTGGTTGTAAAAAATGTAGTTGAAGTTACCGTTGATCTCCAGGAAAGTGTAAGAGATTGTGGTCCCCATGAAAGAATCACTTCCTATCAGCCAGTAGGTGATGTCGCCGCCAACACGCATGTTTTCGTTGAGAAAGTAGGTCAACCCCACACGCAGTCCAGGCTCCTCAATATCAAATCCATAGGTAATGCCGCCATTAACGGCGATCTGACCTTCCCCGTACTCGGTTTGCGCATTGGCTTGTAAACTGATGGCTGTCATCAAAGCCACCGCTGCAAAAATCATTGTAAATTGCTTCATGTTCATTTTTTTTTGTTCAACAATCGTTCCTACTCTTAAGGATTTTCGGTTACTCCCCGTTTGTATACTGGTATACGGACTCCAGTGTGCTGATATGGTGTACGTTTGTTTTTTCCGATCCAGGAAATTAACAGGGTAAAGTTATGCCAATTTTTGGATTGAACAAATGTTTCGAACAATTTTTTTGGTTTTTTGTTCGATCTTGATCCCTTACTTTTCTTTTCTTAAACACATAAACCAATCGAGGCAATAGGTGTTTTCTTCCTTGCTGGCGACCCTGTCTTTTGCCACACCACACGATCCGGGCGGGGGGATGATCACGTCATCGCCGGGCTGCCAGTTGGCAGGCGTCGCGATCTGCTCTTTGTCGGCTTTTTGCATGGCAATGATCATTCGTTTGATCTCATCCATGTTGCGACCGGTACTGAGCGGATAATACAGTATGGCACGAACCCTGGCTTCGGGATCCATGATGAACACTGCGCGAACCGCCTGTGTGGTCGATGCATTTGGCTGGACCATCCCAAACTTTTTTGAAACATCCATTTTCAGGTCCTCAATGACCGGGAACTGCACTTCGACATCTTTCATGCCTTTGAATTCGATCTTCTCCTTAATGGTACGCAACCACGCAATGTGCGCATAAATGCTGTCGATCGATAACCCGATCAATTCTGTGTTCAGCTTGCGGAAATCCTCCTGCATGGTGGCGAAAGTCATGAACTCAGTAGTACAAACCGGGGTGAAATCAGCCGGATGGCTGAACAGGATCACCCATTTGCCTTTATAGTCCTCCGGAAAGTTCAGTGGGCCCATTGTGGTCTTGGCACGGAACGACGGTGCAGGATCACCAATCAACGGCATCCTGGTAACTTCTGCTGCATTTGTTTTGTTTTCTTCCATAACAGTACATTTTTTTTGTGAATGATTTAAATGGGTTGTTTATATAATTGTCAGGGCCTGCCCGCTCAGCGGTCTGCAAAAATTTTTCAGGTTAACCGCCGTTAAGCAGCAAGTTGTTATTTTAATAACAAGTCAACACCTGTATTTACATCTTAACAACAGATCAATCACGATTGTTCAGTGGTCTGTATAAGGTCAATGCAGGTTGGGTGGCGAAAACGCCGGACATCTGTATATTTTCTTGCAAAATAAGTTGTGATCAGGACATCCTGAATATACAGAAAACATTATTTTTGTTGCCACAGTTAACCTGTATTGTTCATCCTTTTAACCAATGTCATCGGCTTTCGGCGCCATGCATCTGGCCTGAACAGAACGCATGAATCATGCAGGTTAAACAATGTATACCAAATAGTGCACCACAAATTAAACCTTTTACAATCATGAAAAAACAAGTTCTTTTCCTTGCATCGTTATTTTTCTTGCTGGTCTTTCATGCTGCTGGGGCGGAAGAAGCGCGACTACTGCGTTTTCCGGCCATCCATGGCGACCAGGTTGTGTTTTCCTATGCCGGTGATCTGTATACTGCAGACCGTGACGGTGGTATAGCGCGGAAGCTTACCAATCACCCCGGCTACAAAATGTTTGCACGTTTTAGTCCGGATGGCCGTCAAATTGCCTTTACCGCCCAGTACGACGGCAACACCGAAGTTTACCTGATGCCCGCAACGGGAGGGGTTCCCCAAAGGCTTACCTATACCGCCACCCTCCAGCGTGATGACCTGTCTGACCGTATGGGTCCGAACAACATTGTCATGGGCTGGCGCGACAATGAGACCATCATATTCCGCTCACGCAAACGCTCCTTCAATTCTTTTAAAGGATCGTTGTATACGGTGAATACAGGCGGCGGACTCCCCGAACAGATACCTGTCCCCGAAGGAGGGTGGATCAGCTATTCAGATGACGGTCAGCGCTTCGTATATAACCGTGTTTTCCGTGAATTCCGTACCTGGAAATATTATGCCGGGGGGATGGCCGACGATGTGTGGCTGCACGATCCCGGTACCCGTTCAACGGTTAACCTCACCAGTCATGATTCGCAGGATATCTTTCCGATGTGGGTGAATGACGAGGTATATTTTCTGTCTGACCGTGACGGACGGATGAATTTGTTTGTCTACAATCTGGTGTCTGGACAGACCCGTAAACTTACCCATTTTGAGGAGTTTGACATTAAATTCCCTTCGCTGGGAGTTGATGAGATCATATTCGAAAACGGGGGTTACCTGTATCTGTTTGACATCGATACCGAAGCCGTGCAGCGAATACCTGTTACAATTGCCGAAGATATGGCAATGGGTCGGGACCAGCGGAAGGATGCATCAGAAATGATCCGGACATCCGCACTGGCCCCCGATGGAAGCCGTATCGCCTTTGGTGCCAGGGGCGATGTGTGGAGTGTGCCCGTAAAGAGCGGCATCACACGAAACCTGACACAAACCTCGGGGGTGCACGAACGGAATGTCGCCTGGTCGCCCGATGGCAGGTACATTGCCTATATTTCTGATGCCACGGGCGAAGATGAGATATACATCATGTCGCAGGACGGCAGGCAGGATCCCATACAGCTGACAACAGGTGCAGATACATATAAATACAGCCTCAGCTGGTCGCCCGACGCAAAAAAGATCATGTGGTCCGATAAAAAGCTGCGGCTGCAATATGTAGCTATTGAAACAAAAGAGGTTACCCTGATTGACCAGGCCGAAGCCGGAGAAATAACACAATACGGCTGGTCGCCCGACAGCCGGTGGGTCACCTGGACACGTCCTGAAAGGGACCATTACGCCAGGATATTTATCCGCAACCTGGAGCGCAAGGAGTCGTTCCCTGTCACCAGTGGCTGGTATTCATCTTCAGGTCCAAGCTTCTGCGACCAGGGTAAATACCTGTTCTTTAGCTCTAACCGCGACTTTAATCCCATATACAGCCGTACCGAATGGAACCACGCGTATACCGATATGAGCCGCATCTATTTTATTACCCTTCGCAAAGATGTGCCCTCGTTCCTCGAACCCCGGAATGATGAAGTGACCATTGACAATGGAGACAACCAGGACGGGGATCCGGCCGAAGAGGAAGATGCACACCCTGGCATAGACAGGGAGAACATCAAGCACCGCATTGCTGCATTGCCCATCGATGTTTCTACTTACGGAAACATCCAGGCAGCAGGTTCGAACATCTATTATCTGAAGCGCTCTTTTGGCGATAACCAAACTAGTCTGATGATGTCTGATATGGACAACCGGAAAGAAACCAGGCTTGCCGATGTCGCTGGCTACAGTATCAGTGCAGACAAAAAGAAGATGATTGTATTTCATCGTGGAAGATATGCAGTGGTGGATCTGCCGCGTGCTCCCTTTAGTCCGGACGAATTTGTTGATGTTTCGAATATGAACGTGTGGGTCAACCTCAAAGAAGAGTGGGCACAGATATATAACGAAACCTGGCGCCAGATGCGCGACTTCTTTTATGCGCCCAATATGCATGGCGTTGACTGGGCGGCCATGCGTGAAAAATACAGACCCCTTGTTGACCATGTGAACAACCGGTTGGATTTGACCTATGTGCTCGGCGAACTGGTTGGGGAGCTGAATGTCGGACACGCTTATGTTGGCGGTGGAGATGTCCCCGAGGTGGAACGCATACCCATGGGATTGCTTGGTGCCGAACTGAGTCACCACGAGTCGGGTTTTTATCGTGTTGACCGTATACTTGCGGGAGAAAACTGGAACCCTTCAAGACGGTCGCCATTGACAGAGCTTGGTGTGGATATAGAAGAGGGGGATTATATTGTAGCGGTGAACGGACAATCTGCCGGCGGCGTGACGAACATTTATTCAGCCCTGAAAGGGACTGCCGGACAACAGGTTGAGCTTACCGTAAACAACCGGCCCCAACTGCAGGGTGCGCGCGATGTGATCGTGGTACCTGTTGCCGATGAGTCAGACCTCTATTATTACAATTGGGTGCAGGACAACATCCGTAAAGTCAGTGAGGCTACTGATGGCAGGGTAGGGTATATCCACGTGCCCGACATGGGACCCGGAGGTCTGAATGAGTTTGTAAAACATTTCTACCCGCAGTTGCGCAAAGAGGCCCTGATCATTGATGTAAGAGGTAACGGAGGGGGCAATGTCTCGCCCATGCTCATCGAACGTTTGTCGCGGGAGCTTACCGGATTGTCGATGCAACGCAATGTAGTTCCGGGTACCCGTCCGCGTGAGATCCACCTCGGACCAAAAATTTGTCTGATCGATAAATATTCGGCTTCTGATGGCGACCTTTTTCCTTACCAGTTTCAAAAACTGGGACTCGGTCCGCTGATCGGGACCACCTCCTGGGGGGGTGTGGTTGGAATACGGGGCTCATTGCCGTTCATTGACGGGGGCACACTGTCGAAACCCGAATTTGCCCCGTACGATATCCATGGGGAGGAATGGATCATAGAAGGGATAGGGGTTCATCCCGACATCTATGTGGAAAATGATCCCGCCAGGGAATTCGATGGCATCGATGATCAGTTGAACCGTGCAATAGAAGAAGCGTTGGAGCGGATGGAAGAATATGACCAGAAGATACACCCGGTGCCGCCTTATCCGGACCGTGCACCCTGACCTGCATGTTCCAAAGGTCATGTGCATCGTTGCAAACGGCTTGAAATAATTGCATGCAGGCGGCTGCCGGCACTTTGCATCGGGTTGTATCAAAAGAATGAATAAAGCGGGACAACAGATTGGCCGGAAAGATCAGTTCAGAAGGTCTGAGATATTGAACATTCCGTCGTAAGAACGGAGAACCTCATCGAGGGTCAATGTTTCAACCCGGTCGATCTGGTTGGTCGACGGTACATACCAGATCTCTGCATAGAAATCGGAAAGCGCATAAAGACGGATCTGGAAATAAAGGAACTGTCGGTCGGCAATAGGTTTGCCGGCTTCAAGCACTTTGTAGACTTTTTCCTTCAGGGGAGCACCTTCGAATTCAGCTCTTGTCATATGGCATTGTTAATATGATGGGCAGTGACCGGATAATGCAGAAAAAAGATTTTTTCACAGGAATGAGAAATAACAAAACGCCAAGCGTATGCGAATGATCCCAAACTTTGTTACCCTGGTCAACCTGTTTCTGGGTTGTGTTGCGCTGGTATTTGTTTTTGATGGCTCACCCGGAACCGCATCCTTAATTATTGTCTGTTGTTCCTTGCTGGACTTCCTTGACGGGGCTGTTGCGCGATGGCTGAAAGCGTGGTCTGAAACGGGAAAACAACTCGACTCCCTGGCAGACCTTGTCAGCTTTGGTGTGGCACCGGCGGCCATCATGTACCACTATTTGCATTCTGCCGCTACAACAAGTAACCACGGAGACACCACTTTTGTTTGGTCATACCTGGCTTTTCTTATCGCTGCATGTTCTGCACTGCGCCTGGCAAGGTTCAATGTAGGCGGAGCAAAGAGCGACCACTTTTACGGACTGCCGGCACCAGCGAGTGCCTTGCTCATTGCATCCATCCCTTTTGTCCTGGCATTTGCTCCTGAAGAACATATCATCAGGGAGGTTCTTGCAGCACTGACAACAAGCTTCGGGTGGATGCTCGCGATGACCATGGTCATCGCGCTGTTGCTCATCAGCCGTGTGCGCATGTTCTCATTGAAAGCCACATCTGTCAGGTGGCAGGAAAACCGCATCCGCTACCTTTTTCTTGCCGGTTGCATCATATTGTTGATAACTTTTGGACTCGCTGCTGCACCATTATTCCTGGTGTTATACATATTTTTGTCGCTCGCAGACCATCTGGCCGGCAGGCAGCATGTTCGTGGCCTGTAAACAGAGCCGGGATACCGCAAAACGGCATAACAAAAGTCACACAACATGGCGCAATCGCATGATACAGGAAAAAGGGGAGAGCAACTGGCGGTGGACTACCTGGTGGGACACAACTACCGGATACTGGAAACCAACTGGCAGTCGAACCACCAGGAGGTTGATATCATTGCGGGAAAGGGCGGACTGTTGATGATCGTTGAAGTAAAAACAAGGAACAGCGATTATTACGGCATGCCCGAGGTGTTTGTCACACGTCAGAAACAGCGAATGCTCATAAAGGCTGCGAACCACTATGTCGCAATGCATGAACTGGACAAGGAAGTCCGGTTCGACATCATATCAATCTTGTTCAAAGGTAAGGAATACGAGCTCCGGCACATAAAAGATGCTTTTTTCGCATACTAACCGGCAGTATCCTGACCGGACAGGTTAGGATGTTTTTCTCAGGAGGGGTTATCCTGTTTCAGAAAAAATCACGATATTCGCCATACAAAGACCGTTCAAACAAAAACAGATCTGCCATGAATGCTGCTGCCCTGCGCCACTGCTTGTTGTTGGTTATCATGTTTTGCGCTGTAAAGGCCGGAACGCAAACCAAAGAGATCAGCCTTGAAAAACTGTGGCTCGATCGTTACTTCATGCCCCAGACCATCACCCGGGGGTTGTCAATGCAGGACGGACTGCATTATACACTGATCAGGGACCGTTCGCGTATCGATATTCACCGTTATGATACAGGTGATTTTGCAGAAACGGTATTCAATACAGCAGGATTCCTTGAAGATGAAGAAGGGCAACCCCTGACAATTGACACATATTCATTCTGTCAGGATGAACGAATGATGCTTGTGGGTGTTCACCAGGAGGCGATCTACCGCCGGTCGAGACGTGCTGAATATTATGTGTGGGATATAGAAAAACAAGTGCTTACGCCATTGTCGGCGGGCACGACACAACGTTTGCCCGACTTCTCGCCGGATGGAAGCATGGTTGCATTTGTAAGACAGAACAACATATATATAAGGGAACTGGATAGCGGGGAGGAGTACCCGGTAACGACGGACGGGAAATACAACCATATCATAAACGGCACCACCGACTGGGTCTATGAGGAAGAGTTTTACCTCACAAAAGGCTTTGAGTGGTCGCCCGACGGAAAGAGAATAGCGTTCATGCGCTTTGACGAAAGTCATGTCCGTGAGTTTGTCATGATGCGGTTCGGCGGACTCCTTTATCCCAGTGAGTACCGGTTCAAGTATCCAAAGGCTGGTGAGGAGAATGCCGTTGTTACCCTGCATGTTTATGATGTAAATACCCGGGAGACCATCGTGGTCGATACGGGCAGGGAAAAAGACCAGTACATACCACGGTTCGGGTGGACAACCGATGCCGGCAGTTTGTCGTTTCAACGGCTGAACCGGCATCAGAATCATCTTGAGGTTTTTATCGCAGATGCCTCGACCGGACATACACAGCTTGTTTATGACGAACGAAACAGGTGGTATATCCGGATCACCGACAATCTTACCTTCCTGCAGGATGGCCGTCATTTTATCATTACCAGCGAAATGAGCGGCTACAACCATATATACCTGTATGATATGGATCGGGCGACAATGAGGCCTCTGACCCGGGGTGATTATGATGTCCAGGATTTCCTGGGTGTGGATGAGGAGGCGGGACTGGTGTACTATCTTGCCCGTAAGGAGACTCCGCTAAGGAACGATCTGTATGTGACTTCCCTTGACGGGGAGGACACAAGGAAGCTTACCACCGGCAGCGGCACACATAGTCCTTCTTTCAGCAAGGGGTTCCGTTACTTCATAAACAGGTACTCAACAGCAACCAGTCCGCCGGTATACAGTATTCACACCGCTGACGGTGCTTTGGTAGGGGTGCTGGAAGACAACCAGGAACTGGATGAGCGTGTTGCGGAACATGGATTTGCTGAACCCCGGTTTTTCAGTTTTAACACCAGCGAAGGGGTGTTGCTGAACGGACAAATGATCCGTCCGGTTGATTTTGATCCCGGTCAGACCTACCCGGTGCTGATGTATGTGTATGGCGGACCGGGTCACCAGGCTGTGACAGACAGCTGGAATCCGTTCAACGGGGTATGGTTTCAGATGCTCGCGCAGATGGGCTATATCGTTGTAACGGTCGATAACCGTGGTACCGGTGGCAGGGGAGAGGAATTCCGGAAAATGACCTACCTGCAACTTGGGAAATACGAAACCATTGACCAGACAGAGGCCGCCAGATACCTGGGCAACCTTGCTTATGTTGATGCAGACAGGATCGCCATTTTTGGCTGGAGCTATGGCGGATATCTGTCATCCCTTTGCCTTGCCAAAGGGGCTGACTACTTCAGGGCTGCCATCGCTGTGGCCCCCGTGACCAGCTGGCGGTTTTACGACACCATATACACCGAGAGATACATGCGCACCCCGCAGGAGAACCCTGACGGATATGATGACAACTCGCCCATCAACCATGTTGACAGGATCACAGGCAGCTACCTCCTGGTACACGGAACGGACGATGATAATGTGCATTATCAGAACACCATTGAAATGGTTGATGCTTTGATCGGTGCGGGGGTTGACTTTGACCTGATGATCTATCCCGGCCATGACCATTCAATATTTACCGGAAAGGCACGACTGCACCTGTACCGGATGATGACCAGTTTTCTCGATCGCACAATCGGACAGCCACATAAGTCTGATGAATATGCTCCTGTAAATGGCAGCGAAAAATAGTTTCTGGTGTGTTGTCGTTGTTGTGTTTGATAATCAACCAGATATAATTACCTGTTTGCTTTTTATGAATATTGCAGGAGATGACAATAAATTACATTTTGTTATATCGGAAAAGGTTTGTAATTTTGCCACCGCTTTTAACGCAGCTGCTAATCAGGGTGCGTCCACAAAGCCGGGTGCCTGAACTGTAATGTTTGGGTTCAGGGTCTGCGCGGTTTTGAAAACCAGGGAGGTTGCTATTGTAAATGACTGGTTTCAAAACAAGCATCACGCAGAAAGCGGATCGCAGAGACAGACACTAATTAAGATATAAACATTATAAATAATTTAAAAAAGAAAGAGGCAAAGATGATCATTGTTCCCATAAAAGAAGGTGAAAACATTGACCGGGTGTTAAAGAAGATGAAGCGAAAATTTGAGAAGACCGGTGTATTGCGCGAATTGCGCGACAGGCAAAAATTCACCAAACCTTCGGTTAAAAAGCGTGAAGAGAAGCTGAAAGCAATTTATATCCAGAAACTGAGAGATCAGCAGGACGCTCAATAACGCTGCATACAAAAAAAAATTCGATTTTTTCAGAAGAAATTTTTGCAGATGCTGTTTTTTTAGCATAACTTTAACGCAAAGGTTTCTTTTTTCATTTCCATAATGGGGCAGCATTCAGAAAAATTTTTACAATACCTCGGCCGGGTAAAGCGATATGCGGGCCATACCGTAGTTGCCTATTCCGGTGATCTGGGACAGTTTGAGGGTTTTCTGGCTGATGTTTACGGACTGGATGGATGTCACCAGGCCAGCACGGTGATGGTCAGGTCCTGGTTTGCGGAGCTCAGCAGGCAGGGGGTGGCACACAGTACGTTCAACCGCAAGTTGTCTGCCCTCCGGTCGTTCTACAGGTATCTTCATAACAACGGTGTAATTGCCGAAAACCCCATGCTCAGGGTGTCTTCCGTAAAAAAACAGCGACGGTTGCCGGTTTTTGTTGAAGAGGACAGGCTGATGGAATTCTTTGAAAAGCATGCTTTTGAGAACACCTTTCAGGACCTGCGTGACCTGTTCATGCTGGAGCTTTTTTACGCGACAGGCATACGTTTATCCGAACTGATCAACCTCAGGCATCAGGACATTGACGGTGAAAGCATGCAGATGACTGTTACCGGAAAGGGGAACAAGCAGCGCATTGTTCCGCTGCTTCGGGGTACGGTTGTACTGTATGGCACCTATTGCAGGGAGAAATTAAGGCTTTTCGGCACCCGGCCGGATCAGGTTGTATTTGTGACCGATAAAGGGATGAAGCTGTACCCTGTGTTTGTATACCGGAAAATAAGGAGGTACCTGGGAATGGTAACCACCAGGACAAAGAAAAGTCCGCACGTACTCCGTCATTCATTTGCCACGCATATGCTGAACAGGGGGGCTGATCTGAATGCGATCAAGGAGCTGCTCGGACATGCCAGTTTGTCGGCTACGCAGGTTTACACACACACCAGTATTGAAAAGATGAAACAAGTTTATAAACAAGCCCACCCAAAGGCTTAAACATTGGAGGGATAACAATCATGAAAGTGACGATCAGTTCAATCCATTTCAAAGCAGATGTAAAGTTGGAGGACTTTATCAGGGAAAAAACGGCCAAGCTGGCAAATTTGTTTGACGGGGTTATCGGTTGTGATGTAACCCTGAAGCTCGACGCTGCCTCCAACAATGAGAACAAAATTGCCGAGATCAGGGTCCTGATACCCGGCAACGATCTGTTTGCCAAGAAACAGGCAAAAACATTTGAGGAAGCGGTCGACAATACGGTGGATGCATTGAAGCGTCAGGTGAAGAGGCACAAACAAAAGCTGAGGGGTTTATAGTACCGGGAAACATTTTTTTAAAAAAGTTGATTTTATTTTTGGTAGGTTTTAAATCTTTTGTACATTTGCAGACCTTTTTGCAGGGCATTTTTATGTCAAAGTGTTGATGCCGATGTAGCTCAGTTGGTCAGAGCAGCTGATTTGTAATCAGCTGGCCGGGGGTTCGAATCCCTCCATCGGCTCGAGGCGCACATTATGTGAATCCCGGGGGGGTTCCAGAGCGGTCAAATGGGGCAGACTGTAAATCTGTTGGCTTTCGCCTTCGGAGGTTCGAATCCTTCCCCCCCCACTTTTAA